>DASYCG010000178.1:0-20785 GCA_036500325.1 Herbaspirillum sp.
TCTTGGTCGGGTAACCAAGTTGCAAGATGGTTGCCTTCACACGTTTGCCAAGCTTGATGTAGAGCTCGACCGCTCGAATCCTGTCTTCGTACGAATACATGAACTACCTCCTGGTAGTCCAAGTTTTTATCCGCATCCCCACCTATGAACCCCTTGGGCTGGACCAGGGTAGTGAGATGAAGTGATACGCTTGTCGAGCCTTTACAAGAGGAGCGACACCATGTCAGTCAGAGGACCATACCGGCGGCATATCCAGAAATACCGTCAGGCGCTATCTACGGTCTGAAACTCTCGAACCGTCGTATTCCAGCAGGGTTTCGCCCAGCATTGGGATTTGAAGGGTCATATGACCGGGTTGCTGCATTCGCGAGGCAATGGAAGCTGGATCAATTAGAGAGGGTCAATTCCGCAAGCAAAGGGACACTAAACATTCAAGGCGGAGAAAAATGAGCTCAGGCAAATACTACATAGCAGATGGCTATATATACGGCCCTAAAGAGTCAGGCCGCTTTTACATCCAAGGAGGATACATCTATGGCCCTAAGAACAGCGGGCGATATTACATCTCAAATGACTATATTTATGGCCCAAAGAAAAGCGGCCAGTTTTATATCTCCAACAACTATGTTTATGGCCCTAACGAAGAACTCCCCTGGCTTGAAGACTGATCTGTGATGTAAAAAGCGTTTATTTGAGGGGCTCCCATCCTGCTTTCGTAGACGGCTGCATACCCATGACGGCTTCAACATGCGCGCAGCACGACGACGCTGCCATCAGGGCGCGGCTTGTGTTCAATGCCCATGGATGCCAGAACGCGTGACTGCGCGGAATGATGTACTCGCTTCGTGAGTTCTTTGATCTGGTCGGCGGTCAGGAACATGTCATCCTTCATGATTTTATCCTTCTGAATTCGACTACCCAGACCCACGGGTTTGCATCCCAACTGCCGGCGCCGTTGATAAGTTCCCAAAGCGTCTGGTAGCTCTCAATCGGCGAATACGCTGGACTGCCGTCGGTATCGTTTAAATAATGGCGCCAGCCTGAGTCTGGAACCCATCCCTGGCCGCCGAAGCCATTCGGGCCAAGCGCAAGATCGCCGATCCAGTTCGGCTCAATGCCTTCTGCGATTGCGTCCTGCTCGCTGATGTCTAGCAAGCGCTCAACGCGGGTACCAGCGATTTGCAAAGTGATGCGGCAGGCCATGCGGGCAGGAAGCGGCCAATCTTCAGGCGCCATCCCCACTCGTTGCCAGTGTCAGGTGAAACCACGCCGACGCGCGGTTTCTGTGGGTGATCCGCGGCATAGATCACCTGCGCCTGGCGTAGCGGGACATACCACCATTTGTCGCGACCGGTCGGTGTCTTGCCGTTTGGACGACGCTCGCACCACATCCAAGCGGCCTCTTTAACGCGTAATCTGTCGCCGATCTCGCCATAAGGGCACGTGACCACGCGATCAACTAGTTCGCCGGCGCCCAGCGCAATCTCGTTGCCGTCGCCATCCTGCCAGCCCCAGCACGCCGGATCATTCCAGTCGGACGATTCTGAACCACCAGAACCTCGATAGTCGATAGGTGTCCTGCTTGAGTATTTGATTGCGCTCCTGGTTTGCATCTTGCTGTCGGCCAGTAGTGCGCGCACCATCGACGCGCAGAAAAGGATCGGTCTCTCTTTCATGCTAGGATTCTTTCAAAAAAAGGGGACGATTATGAAAGAATTTTGGTCGCACTGGTACAACAAATACGGCGCCATCGCCACGGGATTTGCAATTGGCGTCGCGGGCTATCAAACGATATGCTGGGAAAAGCTTTCCGCCTCTGACTGGGGAACCTGGATAGGCTCGATCGGTACAGTAGGAACTCTCATAGGGGCGATTTGGCTTGGGACACTTGAATCTCGCCGACGTCGCGCAGAAGACACCACGAAGGCATTTCTTGCTCTTGCGATCATCAAACATAAGATCATTGACGCCGGAATTATCATCAAGATTGCAGTTGAAGGAATAAATAATTTGGATCGGGAACATACCGAAACATTCGGACGTGAACCCATTCTCGGCCTCTTGAAGAACCTCGACATGTGGACTCTGGATGATTTGATTCATCTGTGGATATTGAATGGAAATCTCGGCGAGAAGCTTGCGGAAACGATCGGCAATATTAGGTATCTGGTGGATGCATTTGAGTCTGGCGCCTTTAAATATATTTGCGGCAGTCAGAAAACTTTTGATACTTGCAAGAGAACCGCTAACGATGCGCTCGAAACAGCTGAATCGACGCGCTTTGAAATGGCCCGCAATTTGCAGTCCAAAGGCAATAAAAAGCAATTGACTGAAACTTCTACAAAAATCTAGGAGAGCGGCATGGAAATGTGTGACCCATGTAAAGGAATGGAGACTCACAAACGCGGCGCCAACAGTCATCCAGGCATTAAAGCCGTAAGCGCGTCGGTATCGTTCAGCGCTGGAATTGGCCCGGCCAAGGCGCGCCGAGCGCCCCACGAATGCATAACCTGCGGTACTGGCTGATCGGTCTGCTGGGTGTTGATTGCCTTTATCGCTCCGCTTTGTGCTTTTGTCGCTATTGGAATTAATTATTGGTTAAATGATCGCGTCAGGAATGATATCGACCATCAGATGTATGAGTTGGAAAAAATAAAAGTGGGTTTGAGCGAGGCTGCTCAGCACACCGCAGAAATAAATGCTAGTACTGCCCAGCAAGCTCTAATTCTCCAGAATATCGTTGCAAGCAGTGCCGATAGGTCTAGTCGCGCAGAGGAGATTAAGTTAGCCTCCGAGATTGCGACGCTTGGCAGGAGCCTTCGCCCCAACATAATAATTCAATGTCACACTGATAAGCCTCAACCTCGCTTATTGCATGCGTCATGCGATTTCAAAAATATTGGCGCGTATGAAGTGGTGATAAACCTCCAAAATATTACTGCCAGTAACCCTGAAACAAGGGAAGACCTAAACGTTTTTATCCCAGGACATGATCACTACTTTCCCACTAATGCGATTGCCCCTGGTGGGATAGGTAATAGCGCCTATTATTGGGACCTTTCCGACAATGGCCGGCAAAGCGCACATATGAACTTGGTCATAAACTTTCAAGTAAATACAGAAGCCGCGTCAGTGGCTATTACTAAGCGCTCGTCAAAAGGATTGTTGATTGAATGAGCCGATGATCGACCGCAAACAGTTTGGCAAGGAAATCGCATACGTGCAGCCGCAGGGCTGAAATAGCCCGATTGAATTTGAAACCCCCGAGCCCTGCAGGTTCGGGTTTTTTGCATTTGCGGGGCGGTGCCTGAGTGGCCGAAAGGTAACGTAACTGAAACTCTGGCCTGCTTGTTACGAGGCTATAGCTTGGAATTCATGGGGCCGAATCACGTCTCGCATCAAGGTCGGCACAGTCTGGTGCCGCTATGCGAGTTCCAGTTCAAGACGTTTTCCGAGTGCGTTCAGTGCTTGCTGGATTCGATCGATCTTCGAAGTATGCGCAAGATCAATTAGACGATTCACTTCTTGAGGTGTCGTGTGCATACGTCGAGCTAATTCAGACGGACCGACTCTCTCAGCGAGCATCTGATTGAGCAACAGCACTTTTGCCGAGACGCTGACCGGCAAATCGACCAAACGCTCGCCGCGTTTAGCCGCAGACGGGCGAGGTACAGAACGTTTCTCATCGAAGTAGACGCCCATCGCCATCGCCAAGACGTCGCGAGCCTGGAACATCGCATCGGCTTCGTCATCGCCTTGGGTAATCGCCTCTGGAATATCTCGGAAGGTGATGACATAACCGCCTTCGGCGGCCGGGGTAAAAGTAGCTGGATATTGCATAATGTACCTCACGTAAATGGAGGGTCAAATGACCCACAGGGTGTTGCTTGGTAGTGCTGTGAAACATGTGAGTGCGGCAAAACCCCTTTCGGGGTTTGCCTCACTTTAGGTTCAGTTGCTTCTTTACGCCTTCTACGAGCCCCGTTTTCAGTTCCTTGCTTGGGTGTCTCGGTAGGAAGCTCGTTTTTCCGTTTAGGGTAACTTTCGTGTGGTTTCCGCCTTCAACGAATGTTGCCCCTTGCTGCTTGAGCCACCTAACAAATTCACTCTGCTTCACTGCACCTCCGTTGTTTTTGTTAGTGAAGATAGTTTAATCAAAATTGTTTAAACATTCAAGCATTATTTAAACAATTTTGATTAAATATATTGGTGCGTTTCTGGGCGCGAGACTGTAAGGCAAAACCCATAATCGCCGGCAACGGCATTTCTTTATAGGTGGCCACCATGTCAGTCGTTTGCAAAATGAAGTGTCACGAAGTCCCTGCTGAACCGACGGATAGCGTCCAGAAGGTCCGTCTCGGTGCGGTGTACGAGCCGGACCCAGACAAGCGGGCGGATACCGACGGCTGCGTGCTGGTCGGCGATGCGCCCGCACAAGATTTTCTTGGTCAAAGCCGGGTTGCGTTCGACCGGCTGTTTGCGAAGCTGCAGGCCGCTACTGACGCGATCACCATTCAAATACGGGAGGCATCTTGATTGCAACTGCGCAGGGAAGGAATGCGCCTATCAAAGGATGAGCGCGAGGCGCTGCCGGCACTGATTGGACACATGGTAGTTGACGGTCCTAACAATCGGACGTGCGGACATCTATTGTGTGCATCGTTTTATGACCTATCCGGTGGCGCAGTGACGCCGCGGCTCTTGCATCGTCCGCTGATTGATCCGTGCATTATCCATATGGATGACCGGGGGATGGTTTTTCCGAGGGTTTGAGATCGATTACGTGGATGGTCGGACCGTTGAATATTCCCAGGTTTGGCTCGTCAAACCGCTGCCGGATCAGCAATCTGCGCTGTAAAATCTGTGCTATTGATTAAATGTAAATTCAATGAAATTAAGCGCTTACATGAACAATAAATCATATCTAATAGTACAAGCATAATGTTCTAAGCACTTGATAGTAGGGGAGTAATCACTATTTTGGCGTAGAGGTTCATAGCCTACCGGGGGTTCGAATCCCCCTTTCCCGCCAAAAACACCAATAAACCCGTGATTTCGTTGAGAAATCATGGGTTTTTGTTTGCGACTATCAAAATGACTATCAAACGGAATTTGATAGACGGGTGTTCCTTTGCTCGCTGAATTGGCCCTCGCCAATTGATCCACTTTTCGCTGCCTTGCAAAGTGAATCCATCTCAGTAAATCAACAACGCGGGGCTTTTGTTTCCCTCCCGGTTTTGTCCTCTCGCGTTCAATTGAATGCCTCCACGAGCTATCGGTGTCATTTATCAATCGCATATATGACATGAATTTGATTTATTAATTTCGCGCGCATATTATTCATCGCGTCGATACTTCGTCGGTGCTGTATTCGCAGGTAATGCCATGCTGTTCCAGAGCGTTACCGACTGTTTGAAATCATTCGTATCCGGAGCGTCAATGCCTAATATAGAGATGTTTGTTGTAGAGGGCCTGAGCGATCGGCAGAAGGAACGTCTGATCGAGGCCTTGACCGATGCAACCGTCGCTGCCATCGATGCGCCGATCGATTCGATACGGGTCTGGCTGTCGGAGATTCCGGCCAAGAATTTTGGCGTTGCCGGCAAGCCCATGAGCAGCTTGTCATCGCCGTCATGAAAGCGGCCGTGTTGATTTATTGAATAATCCATAGGGAAGCAACATGTCCATCATTCAAGTCAGCTTTATTGCCGGCCGCACCGACGAGCAAAAAGAACGGTTGATCGGCGCATTGACCGATGCCGTCGTCGATACCATCGGACTCGATCGCAGCGATGTCCGCGTCATCCTCAGAGATATTCCCAATACCGAATACGGCATCGCCGGCAAAACTGCCAAATCGTTGGGTCGCGGTGTAGGTCGTCAGCCGGCCAAAGCTAAGGCATCGTTCTCCAAAACGGGAATCCGCAATGCACCGAATTCGGTCGCTGCATTGTCAAATCGTTGATTCAAATTTCATCGAAAGAATCATATTTATTATTGACGGGCCCGATAAGGGTTACGTAGAGCGATCAACGTTTATTTTGTAAAAAACCGCCGGATTCATCTTGATTGAATGCGGTGGATTACCCACGCCGGCCGGTTATCCGATCGACTGCGTGGTAGGGCTTTTGCAGTAGAAGTCAGGAAACGACATGCAGTCGATATCGGCGCATCGTATCGATATGCAATCTCAACGCATTTCTTTTAGGGGGACAAAAAAATGAAATTGTTTCGTAAAATAGCATCGGGCCTGATAGCCGGTACATGTGCAACTGTTGCGTTGCTTCCACTATCTGCTGCCGCAGCGGATCTGAAGGTCGGTTTTGTTACTTCGTTGTCGGGATCGTCATCCTCTCTCGGTATTCCTTATGGAAAAGGCTTTCAGGCGGCCGTTGCCTACATGCCCGAAGTAGCGGGAAAGAAAGTCAATGTGGTTCAACTTGACGATGCCTCCGATCCCACAACTGCTGCACGCGATGCACGAAAACTGATCGTGGAAGACAAGGTCGACCTTTTGATCGGAACACCGGGAACACCATCTGCATTAGCCATTGCAGGCGTGGCCCGCGAATTGAAGACGCCGTTTATTTGTATCGCCAACGCCCAATTGGATGGGCCAGAGGGTGCATGGATGATCACTGTGCCGCAGCCTACGCCGCTGATGATACAAGGTGTCATTGAACAGATGAAAATCGCCGGCGTGAAATCGGTCGCCTATATCGGCTTTGCCGACGCTTGGGGCGACATCGTCTATGACGCGCTGATGAAGGCGGCGCCCGCTGCGGGCATTAAAGTCGTCGCCAACGAACGCTTTGCGCGCACCGATACGTCGGTGACAGGCCAGATACTGAAAATTGTCGCCGCAAAACCGGATGCAGTGCTGACCGGCACTTCCGGCACGCCCGGTGCGTTGCCCTACCTTGCACTGGCTTCCCGCGGCTATCACGGCAAGATATATGGAACGCACGCTATCATCAACCCCGACTTCATTCGCGTGGGCGGCGCGGCGGTGGAAGGATTGATTGCGCCGACCGGTCCGGTGATCGTCGCCGACCAGTTAGCAGCATCGAACCCTACCCGCAAGATCGGTATGGATTTCCGCGCCGCGTATGAGAAAAAATTCAACGCCGTGCCGACCGATGCTTTCGGTCCATACTCTTTCGATGCATGGCTGTTGTTCGCCAATGCAGCCAAGCGGGTATCGCCGAAAATCGAAGCGGGCACGCCGGAATATCGTACCGCCCTGCGCGATGCACTGGTGACCAGCAAGGAAGTCGTTGGAACGCAAGGCGTCTATAACTACAAGCCAGGCCAGCCTTTCGGTTCCGATCGGCGCGCCGTCGTGATGGTCAAGCTGGAAAAAGGCCAATGGAAATATCTCGGCAAGTAGGCGCCTGACAAGCGCCGGAATCGTTGTTTGAAGTAGAAGAAAGGGATGCCGCATTGCGGCATCCATTCATTTGAAGAAAAGGGTTGCAAATGGGGTGGGATGTCTTTTTGATCCTGTTGTCGGACGGTATCGCCAACGGTGCAATTTATTTGCTGGCCGGCTTGGGCATGGTGTTGATATTTTCCGTCACGCGGGTTGTGTTTGTACCGTTCGGCGATGTGGCGGTATTCGCGGCGCTCAGCCTCGCTGCATTTGAACAAGGCACGCTGCCGGGAACCATCTGGCTGGTTGCGACGCTGGCTGCGGTCGCCGTGCTATGCGAGATCGGCCGCTTGCTGCGCCAACGCGAGCCCCGAAAAATTCCTCGGGCACTATTCAATTGGGGGGTCGTGCCGGGATTGCCTTGCGTCCTGGCGGCAGTCGTGTCTGCCAGCCATGCGCCGCAATTGTTGCAGATCGTGGCGGCAATCCTGCTGGTGGTACCGATAGCGCCTTTGTCGGCACGGATACTGTTGCAGCCCATTGCCGATGCCTCGTCGCTGATATTGCTGATGGCTGCGCTGGTGATGCATTTCTTCCTGTCCGGGCTGGGTCTGATGTTCATGGGGCCCGAGGGATTTCGCACTGCATTGCTGCTGGATGGCACGGTTGACTTGACTGCCGATTTTAGCGTTTCGATGCAGACGCTGCTGATGGTGGCCTCGGCGCTGGTTTTGAGTGTGCTGTTTTTTCTGTTCTTTGAACGTACCGTCAGCGGGAAGGCATTGCGCGCGACGGCAGTTAATCGGATAGGCGCGCGGCTGGTCGGAATCCGGCCGGCGCGCGCCTCGACGCTGGCGTATGTTTGCGCGTCGCTGCTGGCTGGACTGATCGGCATCCTGATCGCACCTATTACAACTTTGTATTACGACTCTGGCTTTACGCTGGGCCTGAAAGCGTTCGTTGCGGCGATCATCGGCGGCCTGGTCAGTTATCCATTGACTGCCGTGGGCGCTATTGCAGTCGGCATTGTCGAAAGCTTCGGTTCGTTCTGGAACGGCGCGTTAAAAGACGTCCTCGTGTTCAGTCTTTTGATTCCCGTCTTGTTGCTGCGTTCGTATTACGCGAGCCCTTCCGACGAAGAAGAAGAGGAGATCGATCAATGATGCCGCGTGTTTTTCGTATTCTTGCGCTTGTCGCGATTGCGCTTGTGCTACTGGCGCCCTTGGGCATGAGCAATTTCGGCGTCGGCCTGATGAACGATATCGGGATTGGCGCCTTGGTGGCATTGGGGCTTGTCATGCTGACGGGCATCGGCGGCGTGACCTCGTTCGGGCAGGCGGCCTTTGTCGGCATCGCCGCTTATTCCACCGCCTGGCTGACGGTGACCTGGCACGTTTCGCCTTGGTTGGGACTGATCTTTGCGCTGGTGTTGACCGCTGTCGCTGCATTGAGCATCGGCGTGCTGACGCTGCGCCTGGGCGCCCATTTCCTTCCCATCAGCACCATCGCATGGGGCTTGTCCGTGCCGTTGCTGTTGAGCAATATGGAGGCGCTCGGGCGTTATACCGGCATCACGAATATCGCGCCGGTTGCCATCGGCAGTTGGTCGTTCCAGAGCGCGGGCGCGATGTATTATCTGATCTGGCTTTGCGTTGGGCTGGCCTGTCTGTTTTGCAGGAATTTGCTGCAGTCCAGGCAAGGCCGGGCGCTGCGCAGTCTGCGCGGCGGCAGCGCCTTGCTGGCCAGCGTCGGGGCGAATGCCTATCATTTACGTCTCAAACTGTTTGTGTTTTCCGCCTTGCTGTCGGCTGTCGCAGGCTGGCTGTATGCGCACAATAACCGTTATGTCAGTCCTTCGCCGTTCGATGTGCATGCAAGCATAGAATACCTGCTGATGGCTGTGATGGGCGGACTCGGCCAATTGCCGGGCGCACTGATCGGCGCAGGGATCGTCGTGCTGCTCAAGAACAGTCTGCAGGATGTCTTGCCGCTGTTGTCTGAGCGCGGTGCGCAGCTGGAGGGTGTGGTCTTCAGCCTGCTGTTCTTGTTGCTGCTGCATCGGGCGCGTGCCGGCTTTTGCGGATTCATTCTGCGCAAATTGGGATCGCACATTCAACCGGTGATGCCGCCGCGCGTCGAAGTCAAGCAAGCTTTGGCGCCACGCGCGCAACCGGCTATCGGCAGCAAAATTCTATCGGTGCAGGGCGCGGTCAAGCGCTTCGGCGGCCTGGTCGCGGTCAACCAGGTCAGCTTCGATGTTCACGCGGGGGAGATAGTCGGCCTGATCGGCCCCAATGGCGCCGGCAAGTCGACCATGTTCAATCTCGTCACAGGCGCTGCGTCGCTGAGTGGCGGTAGAGTGCATTTTCTGGGGATGGATGTGACGCATTTTTCGCAGGGCGCCATTGCACGGCTCGGCATGGCGCGTACTTTTCAGCATGTAAAGTTGCGGCCGCAAATGACGCTGCTGGACAATGTGGCCTTGGGCGCGCACCTGCGCACCGGCGCCGGCCTGGTCGCTGCAGGCTTGGGGCTGGATCGAGCGGAAGAAGCAAAAATTTTCCAGGAGGCGCGCACACAGTTGGCGCGTATCGGCGTGGCCGATCGTGAGCACGAATTGGCCGGCTCGTTGCCGCTCGGCACCCAACGTATGCTGGAGATTGCGCGGGCGCTGGTGGCCGATCCTGTTTTGCTGGTGCTCGATGAACCTGCTGCCGGCTTGCGGCACGCCGAGAAGCAGGCTTTGGGAGATTTGTTGCGCCAGTTGCGTCAGCAGGGCGTGACGATTCTGATTGTGGAACATGACATGGATTTTGTAATGAAGCTGGTAGACCGCCTGGTGGTGATGAATTTCGGTAGTAAATTGATGGAGGGCGATCCTGCTTCCGTCAGACGCGACCCGCAAGTGCAGACCGCTTATCTGGGAGGTACGGCATGAGTGGCGCTAAGGGAAATTCAGCAGAAGGTTCAGCAGAAGCCAAGCCGATTTTCGAAATCGATAATCTGTTTGTCAACTACGGTCATGTCGAGGCGGTGCGCGGCGTTTCCCTTTGCCTGATGCCGGGGCAGATCGTTTCCGTGATCGGCCCCAACGGCGCCGGTAAAACCTCCTTGTTGTCTGCCGCCATGGGCTTGCTGCCATCGAAGGGCGGCTTGCGCCTGGATGGCGAGTCGCTGGATGGCGTCGGCGTCGAGGAGCGCGTCGAGCGCGGCTTGTGCCTGGTGCCGGAGAAGCGGGAGCTGTTCGGCGACATGTCCGTGATCGATAACCTGACTTTGGGCGCCTATAGCAAACGCGATTCGGCAGCACGGTTCAAGGCCAAGCTGGATAAGGTGTACGCACGTTTTCCGCGGCTGGCGGAGCGCCGCAGTCAGCGTGCGCATACCTTGTCCGGCGGCGAACGGCAAATGCTGGCGCTGGGACGTGCCTTGATGTCGGAGCCGCGTGTGCTGCTGCTGGACGAACCGAGCCTCGGACTTGCGCCGTTGATCGTCGCCGAGATCTTAGCCATCGTGCGTGGCTTGCGCGATGAAGGCGTATCGATTGTGCTGGTGGAGCAGAATGCGCTGGCGGCGCTCAAGAGTTCCGACTATGGCCTGGTGCTTGAAACCGGCGAGGTCGCCTTGTCCGGCAACTCGGCCGAACTGGCGCAGGATGCCCGTGTTCATGCGACTTATCTGGGCGGGAGTACCGGCGACGATTGATGTCGTTGTTCTGCAGATCGCCTTTGCCGGAGATGACATGTCGCCGGCAAGGGATCTATCATGGCAGGCTTATTCGATCGCCAGTCTTGTGCTGATGGACTTCTCTTGAATTTGCATGGAAGACATGGCGTATGTTTCTTCTGTTTTTACTACGCTGCCTACGACATTGAATAGGCTGACAAGCGTCAACAATGCCGTCGCCTGTTCCCGCAACGCACCGGCCGCACTGGCCGCCTGTTCCACCAGAGCCGCATTCTGCTGCGTCATCTGCTCAATCTGATTAATCGCCCGGTCGACCTGCTGAATGCCCTGGTGCTGTTCGTGATGGGCCAGCGCGATGTCGCTCATTACTTGCGTCACATGCTGGATACTCGTCACGATCTCATTCATGGTATTGCCGGCTCGCGCAACCAGCTTGCCGCCGGCTTCGACTTCCAGAACCGATTCGTTGATCAGAATTTTGATTTCTTTCGCCGCACTTGCCGAGCGTTGCGCCAGGCTGCGAACCTCCGACGCCACAACAGCGAATCCGCGGCCTTGCTCACCGGCACGGGAGGCTTCCACTGCGGCGTTCAAGGCCAGGATATTGGTCTGAAACGCGATGCCGTCGATGACGCCGACAATATCCGTCACTTTCCTTGAGGTGGTATTGATCGACTGCATTTTTTCCACGACTTGCGAAACGATCAGGCCGCCCGCGGCTGCGATATCCGATGCATCTTTCGCAAGTTCGCCGGCTTTTTCTGCGTTTGAGGCATTTCTATGGATCGTGGCGTTCAGTTGCGCCATCGACGATGCAGTTTCTTCCAGCGCGCTGCCCTGTTCTTCCGTACGCGAGGACAGCTCTATATTGCCCTGTTCGATTTCGGAAGATGCGGAGGAGATAGCTTCCGATCCGGAGCGTACCTGAACTACAATTGCCGCAAGTTTATCGCGCATGATCGTCATTGCGGCCAGCAGGCTACGTTTGTCGCCCGGATGGAGGTCGATAGCGGCAACCAGGTTGCCTTCCGCAATCTGCCCTGCAATCGCGGTGGCGTAGTCAGGCTCGCCTCCCAGTTTTTTCAAAAGGTCTTGCGTCAGCCAGGCCGCAGCTGCCATGGCGACTGCGATACCCAGCGCCGCCGCGAAGAGCATCCAGGTTCTATCCTTCATATAGGCGGCCTGGCTCTGTGCCGCGGCTTGCGTGGTCAGTTGGTCTTCCAGCAGGCTCAATGACCGCAATTCCTCCTGCCAGGCCTTTTGGACGGGGAGATATTGCACCTTCAATACCTGCGCCAATTCCCCCACTTCGCGCCGCTTTCCGATCTGGACTGCTTGAGAAATGATGGCCTGGGCCGCTTCGGCATTGGCCTGGATTTTTTTCAATGCCGCTTTTTCCCCGGCGGTCACCGACGGTACCGTATCGAACATATCCTGCAGTTTCTTCAATGCGGCGTCGTAGCGACGGCTTTGAAATTCGATATAGTTCGGCTCGATGTCTGCATCTTCCGGCTCCGAGGGGAGCATCATGTTGCGCAGGGAAATCGAGCGTTCCGCCACGGAATCCATCATCTCCTTGACCAGGGCGCTTTCCGGAATGCCGATATCGGCAACATCGTTAAATCGATCTTGAATCCGCGTCATGCCGTACAGGCCGAAGCCCGTCACCGAGATGAGTACCAATACGATCAGCGAAAATCCAACGCCCAGCCGCTTTCCTACGCCCATTTTTTTCTCCCGGTTCGATGAATGATTATTTTTTTCTCAGAGGAAGTGTCGAAGAGTTGTCCGGCATTCGTGACGGTCAGCGTCATCTCCGGCCGTCTCTATCCGAATCAAAGATCCAGCACCAGCATTCCCGATCTGGAACGCGATACGCAGGTGCAGATCTGATCGTTGGCGGCCTTCTCTTTTTTCGACAGGCAGTTGTCGCGATGATCGGGTTCGCCTTCCAGCAGTGGCACCACGCACGTGCCGCAGATGCCCTCCCGACACGAGGTATCGATGCAGATACCGGCCTTGGCCAGCACATCGACGATGGAAATGCCGGCCGGAATTTGCAGCACCTCTCCCGAGCTGGCCAGTTTGATATCGAAAGCGCGGTCAATGTCGCCTGCAACGGAAGGCGTTGCAGCCGCTGCCTGGAAGTGTTCCAGATGAATCGCGTCCTCGGGCCGGTTACGCGTAGCGCATGCGATCACAGCCTCCATGAAAGGCGAAGGGCCGCAAGTATAAATATGTGCCTGGGTATCGGCAGCATCCATGCAGGTCTGCAGATAATGCAGCATATCGCCGCGTTGCACGCCGTAATGAAATCGTACCTTACCGGCAAACGGCGGCGCATCCAGCAAGCCGGCGAAGGCCGCATGTTCGCGCGTGCGGACGAAATAGTGCAAGGTAAATTTCCTATCCTCCGCGATCAGCCGGTAGGCCATGCTGAGCAGCGGTGTGATGCCGATGCCAGCGCCGAACAGAATGTGTTCGGAAGCCTCTGCGTGCAACGCAAACAGATTGCGCGGCAGGCCGACTTCCAGTTCGCTGCCTACCTGAACGGTGTCATGCAAAGCCGCCGAGCCGCCGCGTGATAACGCCTCCTTTTTGACTGCGATGGTGTAGGCATGCGTATCATCGAGCGGTCCGCACAGCGAATATTGGCGCGTAACGCCGGTGGGACCGGTGACATCGACGTGCGCCCCCGGTTCGTACCGAGGTAAGTCGGCCCCATCCGGTCCGAGCAGTCGAAAAGAACGGATCTCGGGGGTTTCGTCGGTGATGCTGTCAACAATGAGTTTCATTACAGCAGGAACCCGATCGAGTTCAGCGCATCCATCGAGTTGATCAGGCGCACCACCTTTTGCTCCAGCGTCGGCCCATTCGCGCCGAAGCGGATACGATGCGTCAGATTGGCAGCGAACAGTGTATGCGCCTGTCGCTTGTAGCCGACCACGACTTGCGCCGAATTGACTTCGACCAGGTCCCCGCCGGCCGACACCAGGGTAAAGCGCGACACCGTGCGCACCGTTGTTGACGCATCGGCGGCAGACATCGCCAAACCGGAGGTGAGGCGTTCGATGCGCAATTTGCGCATGCGTGCGTCGTCGTAGGCATAGTTCAATTGCGCTGCGAAATCGATCGCTTCGGGATCGATCGGTACGACATAATGGCCGTCTTCGCTCCATAGGGCGGCCCATGCGGCGTAGTCTTTTTTGTCGAGCAGTTCTGCTTCCCGCCAGATGAAAGCGATCGCCTTGGCCAGCGGTTCGGAAAAGCCTTGCAGGCTGTGGGGGTTATTCATTATTTCTCCATCATTTTTTTCCACATGGCATACGCTTCGCGCATCCCGGTTTCATCGGTCGAGTGCGATACCTTATCGCCGTTGGCGTCGGTCCATTCGCGGTTAAGGCCGCGATTGACCAGGATCGGTATATCGCGTCCGGCGTAGGATCCGGCCTGCACCCGTTCCCAGGCCTCGGCATCGTCCGGACTGCCAAAACCGAAAGGACCTTGGAAATGTTCGTGAATGCGCATGCGTTCGCGATTGGCGATCTCCGGACCGCCGTCCATGCCCAATGCAATATGGCGGATCTGCGTTTCGGCGACCGAGACCGGATGCAGCACACGGAAGAACGACATCGACATCGCCACGTTCGGAAAAAGGTTCAGATTGAAACCGGCGCCGTGTAGCGAACGGACGATGCGGCGTACTTTTTCCGGCGCCATGTCCTTGGACAGTTCGGCGATGATGTGGCTAAAGCGTTCCTGCAATGGTTCGCTGCCGTCGTCGACGTCGAGGTCGACATGTTCCGGTACCATCACCATGACGCTGTGGCCATTGCCCAGCGAACGGGTGATCGATTGCTCGTCGGTCATGAAAGACAGCATCTCGGAAGTCTCTGCGTCCACCGACTGCAGGAAGGTCTTGTGCACAACCGGAAAGTGATAGCCGTCGGTGGTGTTTTCCAACTGAATCTTCCAATTGCCCTTGAAGGAAAATTTGTGCTCACTCTGGGTCTTGATCGGATAGCCGGCGCCCTGTTTCATGAACAGGTCGATCCAGTGCCTGGCGTTGCCGAGGAAATCTTCCAGCGCTTCGATTTCTTGATTGAAGCTGGCGAAGATCATGCCGGCATAGACACCGACTCTCAGGCTTTGCAGCGGCAGGTCGGCTTTTTCGATGACATCTTCGTAGCCTTCCGGATAGGGCAGGCCGCGCAGCTTGCCGTCCAGACCGTAGGACCAACTGTGGTAAGGGCAGGTAAAACCGGTGGCGTTGCCCTGCCGCTTTTCGCACACGGTTGCGCCGCGATGGCGACAGCGGTTTTCCAGGACGTTGATTTTTCCCAGGCGATCGCGCACCACAATTACTGGCTGGCGGCCGATCTGCGCGGTCTTGAAATCGCCAGGATTTCGCAATTCGCTTTCGTGCGCAACCCAGATCCATGTCTTGTAAAAAATCTTTTCCATCTCGTCCTCGAAAATCCGGGGATCGTTGTAGAGCGACGGATCGACGACGGAGTCCTGAATCAGGTCTGCGTGTGACGAGCTTGGCGTTCTTGGATGGAAACGTAACGATGCGTTCATTGCATTCTCCAAAGAGTGTTGCGGTTAAATCGAGACATGCGCGCTAGAGGCGTGGGAGGCTCAGGAGATCTGTCGAATGGTTTGTTCCAGATGAAGGCCCAGCGCACAGATTTTTTCGTCGTCGCCCTTGCGGCCGACCAGTTGCACGCCGGCGCGCAGCGAACTGCCGGCCAATGGCAGCGGGATGCTCAGCGCAGGATGCCCGCTGAGATTGAACGGCCGCAGCAGGGAACTCAGGTTCAGTACGGATACGCCGTTGCGGATTTCTTCCAGCGTCGGCGGCAGTTGCGGCAGGCTCGGCAGCAGCAGCGCGTCTGCGCCTTGCAGGGCAGCATCGACACTGGCGCTGAACATCGCCCGCACTTTCTCCGCATCGGCGATTGCCGCATCGGTGGTGGCGCCGGCAGCGGCTAGGCGCTTTTCGATATCGGCCCCGAGTTTGGCGTGGCCGATGAGGTGGCCGAAAGCGGTGAAAGTCTCTGCATTGATCAGAACCATGCCGGCCTCGAAAGCTTGTTGCATGCCTTGCAGCTCGATGCTATCGCCTTGCCATCGGCTGGCGTTGAAGGCGTTTTGCACTGCAGCGACGATGGCCGCCTCGCTGTCGGTGCGGATCAGCCTGATGCAGGCGTTGTCTGTGCTATTTGCCGAAGCGCCGGCGCCGGCCCTGGTGCGATCGAAGCCGGGCGCGATGACAGCCATCGCATCGATGATCAGGGCCATGTTACGCGCGAAGGGGCCGATGCAATCGAGCGTGCTGTGCTGCGGGTAGGCGCCGGTGCGGCTGACGCGGCCGAAGGTCGGTTTGAATCCGATCACACCGCAGCATGCGGCGGGCAAACGGATCGAGCCGCCGGTATCGCTGCCGATGGCGACGTCGACCAGGCCGGCGCCGACGGCTACGGCGCAACCGCTCGACGAGCCGCCCGGCATTCTGGCGGGATCCTGAGGATTGAGCGGCGTTCCGGTCCAGTCGTTGATGCCGGTCATGCCGTAGGCCAGCTCATGCATATTGGCCTTGCCCGTGAGCTGCCAGCCCGCATTGAGCAACTGCTGCACCACGTCGGCATGCGCGGCAGCAGGCGCTGCGTCGGCCAGGGCGGCGCTGCCGCCGCATGTCTGCATGCCTTGAATGTCGATGCAATCCTTGATGGCGACGGTCGGGCCGCTGCCGCCGAGATGAAAGCGGGCCAGCAATGCATGGTTGCCGCCGGGGGCGATAGTGCTGGACGTGGCTGGCATGCTCAGGCGTCTTTCTGTTGATCGGCAGGCCTTGGCGCCATCTTGCCGGACAGATGGCCGATCGTCGGATCAAACGGCGAACAGAACAGGCGTTGCGTGCGGAAATGGGAAATCTGCCACGCTTGGTTTTGCCGGTGCTGTTTTTTGAAATCGATCGTGAGACGCGCGCCGATCAGTTCCGAGTGGTTGTCTGCGTAGCTCGATGCCTGCAGCATCAGCCACTGTCCGCGCGCGCTGTCGCCATCGACCTGCACAGCGTCGGACGTCAGCAAGTGCGCATTCATCTTGAAATGGCTGGAGTGCGGCGCGAGATGGCTGCCGACGAAGGCGACGATCTCTGTGCGTCCGTTCTGTATGCCGAAAGTTTCGGCATACAGTTCCCCGACGCCTTCCCAGATTGCGTCTTCGGTAAACAGATCGCCCAATTGCGGAAAGTCGCGGTCGCCGCAAGGCTGGTCGCACAACGCCATATAGCGCGCGAGCGCATTGCGCACGGCGCGTTCGTCTTCGACGGCGCTCAGTCGCGCTTCCAACGCTGGCACTGCCGCCAGTATCTGCTGTAATTGTTCAGCTGTCATGCCGTCTTCCTATAGATCCACCGTTGCTCTACTGTCGCGGCTTCAATGTTCTTGTCAATGGCGTGAATTTTAGAAGTTGTACAAAAATAGAGCAAATTCATGTAAGATATTTTTGTCATAAATGGCATCGATTTTAGTTTGATGTTAATTTGACCCACCTTTTTGCGGGAGTGGCGATGGCGACGTTCAACAATATGGATCTGAACCTGCTGCGGGTATTTCAGGCGATCGCGGACGAGCGCAGCCTGACGCAGGCCGGCAATCGCCTGCACCTGTCGCAGCCGGCAGTCAGCTATGCGCTTGGCCGTTTGCGTCTGATCTTCGACGACCCCTTGTTCATACGCACCAAGGAAGGCATGCAACCGACGCCGACCGCAGTGGAACTGGCCAAGCCGATCAGCCGCGCTTTACGGGCCGTGCAGGATGCCCTGCGTTATGCCGAACGCTTCGATCCGGCCGAAAGCACACGGGTATTTCGCGCTTCGATGACCGATATTGCCGCGATGGTATTTTTGCCGCCGGTATGCGAAAAGCTGAACGGACTCGCGCCCTTGACCCGCTTGCACGTAGAGCAGGTGGCACCGGCACAGATCGAGGAGGCCTTGCGAACCGGCCGTCTCGATTTTGCGATCGGCAGTCTGCCGGCGCTCAAGCCGTTGACGCATTACGAACTGCTGTTCCGTGAATCTTATGTTTGCATGACGCGCAAACGCAAAGGATTGCCGCGCGGCCAGCAGATCTCGCTGGAACAGTTTCTGGAAATGTCCCACGTACTGGTGCAATCGGCGGAAAGCAGCCATGAGCAGGTGGAAAATTCTTTTCGGGCCTTGGGTATTCATAGAAAGATCGGTCTCGATATTCCGCATTTTTCGGTGCTGCCGCGCATTCTGGCGCGTTCCGACCTGGCCGCGACGCTGCCATTGCGTATCGCCAAACTTTTCCAGAGCGAAGGTCACGGACAGTTCATGTTGTATAGCCTACCGGTCGATATTCCGGTGGTGGACATCACGTTCCACTGGCACCCGGACTTCGACAGCGATGCAGGCAACATCTGGATTCGCAGATTGATTATCGACCTGTTGCAGCAATACGGCCTTTCTTCCTGACGCTGAAATTACGGGTGGCCCGCCTTGCGACGGGCCGAGCCTGCGAGACGCCAATCGCTCAGGCGTATTGCTTATTACATTCCAACGCCTGCCGGATGTCAGTCATGCAGGCATCGGACACCGCACGGACACTTCATGCGGTGTTACTGCACCTCAAACCACCTTTTAACTTCACTGATCAGAAACGATGACGCATACCCAGGCGCAGTGCAGTCTGGTTGCCGGTAGCCGACTGGATGCCTCCGCCGAAAACGGGATAGGCGTTGTAACCCTTGTCGCGATCATATACCGTGGCGACGTACAAATCCGTGCGTTTGGACATCTTGTAATCGACCGTGGCGATGATTGCCTGCGCGTTGTCGACACCCTGATTGCGTCCCTGGTATTGATAAGCGGCGCTCAGATCCCAGAACCCCGATAGTGCGAAGACCGTGCCGAATTCATAGGTCGTTGCCTTGGCGCTGGTGGAGGTGTTCTTGACCTGGGTAATCATGGTGAACGGCTTCCATGCGCCCAGTTGGTAAGTCGCGCCCACACCATACATCCGGGTCGAATCGGTGCCCAAGGCATTCTTGATATCGGTGTACGCCAGGCCTGCGCTGAACGGTCCGTTGTCGTATTCGCCGTATGCGCTGATGGTGCGGCCGGCGGTATTGTTGCCGGCCACTTCACCGAGGCCGTACATGGCGCCGAAGGTGAAGCCGCCCAGGTTGGCGCTGCTGTACTTCAACGAGTTATTGGTGCGGTCGCCTGCAAAAGTGTGATCGTTCAGTGCGCTTGCGTGTGCGGCGTCGGCATGCAATCCCCAGGCAACCGATCCGGCCGGAGACAGCGCGCCCATGGCATATTGTGCGCCGAGATTCGACATAAAATCGTACTGGCGGCCGGCGCTGATGCTGCCCAGTGTCTTATCGCCCAAGCCTACAAACGACTGGCGGCCGAAGAGCAATCCGCCCTGTCCGAGAGAACCGTCGTCGGGATTGAAGCCGGTTTCCAGGGTGAAGAAGGCAGACATTCCGTTGCCCAGATCTTCGGTGCCCTTGAAGCCGATGCGGCTGCCTTGCGAAATTCCGCTGTCCATACGCAGCAGAGAATCCTTGCCGCCGGAAGAAGTCGGGGTGCTGGAATAATAGGTCAGCCCCAGATCGACCAGACCGTAGATGGTCACCGAGTCGGCAGCGTATGCAGTTGTCATGCCGGTCGCAAGCATCGCGACTACGAGTAGTTTCTTTTTCATTTGATTTAATTCCTTCTGTTTTTGTAGTCTCTCATGCATGCCGAGCGGCATGCATTATGCGGTGGACACGATGCGTCGCCCCGTCCGCAGTTCATGACAGCGTCATGCAGAGCAGATGTTAAGGACAGTACTTGCCATTGATCAAATTCAGGTCATCAATCGAAAGCATAAACAGCGCTGATTTATGAGAGGCAGGAAGAACGGTTAAATTAAAGGTTTTTATTTTTCTGGAGACCCATCCAGATCGATGTGCTCATTGGGCAATGCTTCGGCAATACCTGTGCGATACGCTCCGGTTCGCACTATGCAAGCACATCCTTTCCCCACAACGGCGTGAAATTTTTCAGTTATCAATTTTTAGTATTGTCGTTTTTTGCCAACGTAAATATCGATTCGAAACGATACGGTGCCACTTGCGGTCGGGTACATGAAGCCTGGCGAACACTATACCTTTCAGGTATGGGTGATGATGCCATCGGTCTTGGACAATTGCCTGGGTCATTCTTATGATGGTTAAAAATTTCCTGGGACCAGAATGTTGAAATCGGACGTAAAAATCGAAAGCCTGGAAGTGATCCTGGTCGACGTTCCAACCATCAGGCCACACCGCTTGTCGGTAGCCACAATGAATCAGCAAACGCTGGTATTGCTACTGCTGAAAGCCGATGATGGCACTGTGGGCCTCGGTGAAGCAACCACGATCGGCGGATTGCGATACGGCGAGGAAAGCCCGGAAAGTATCAAGACCAATATCGATACTTATATGGCGCCGTTGCTGATTGGGCGCGACGCCAACGATGTCGCCGGCAATATGCAGGCGATCAAGGCTGCGGTACAGGGCAATCGCTTTGCCAAATGCGCAGTTGAAACCGCGTTGTTCGACGGCAGGGCGAAACGTCTCGGCATACCGTTGAGCGATTTGTTCGGCGGCCGGTTGCGCAATGCGCTGCCTGTTGCATGGACCTTGGCCAGCGGCGACACC
>DASYCG010000179.1:0-34371 GCA_036500325.1 Herbaspirillum sp.
ACGCCGCAAGCGGCCTGGCACCAAGCCATGGATACGGTCAATCAGGTAAGGGCATTGCTGGCCGGTCAAGTACCGGCGGGTGCGATAAACGCGCCGGAAGCGTTTCGGGTATCGCGGTTTTTTAAAGAGTGTGCCGCAATGATGCCTCGCACCACGAATAGTTGTTGACTTCGATAGTTCGGTTCTCTATATTTATAAAACCAAAAATGTGTAATGACGAATAGCGACGAACCACAAGTAAGCGGATGTGGAATTTTTCCCAATCCGCATTATTTTTACCTCGCTCGGTATATTAAACATATAAAACAGAAAGACGGAGATATGCCGCTAGTCAGGATTGCCGACGTACCTGCAGTACTCGCCCCCGCGCTATCGGAACGCGTCGTCCCATCGCAAACGATCCTCTCTTTGAGCGAGGTGACCAAGCGCTTTCCTGGCGTGCTGGCGCTGGATCGCGTCAGTTTCAGCCTGAATAAAGGCGAGGCGCACGCGGTTTGCGGAGAGAATGGCGCAGGCAAGTCGACGCTCATGAAAATCATCAGCGGCGTTTGTCCACCGGATGAAGGCGAGATCATCTATAAGGATCAAGCTTGTCGTTTTGCTTCATGCACGGCAGCGCAGAATGCCGGCATTGCGATCATTCATCAGGAATTGAATCTGATTCCACATCTGTCGGTTGCAGAAAATATCTTCCTGGCGCGCGAGCCGCGAAAGGGCTGGTTCATCGATCGCGCCGGCATGAACAAGAAGGCGCAGGTCTGTCTGGCGCGCCTGAAGGTCGATATCAAACCGTCTGCTCTGGTGAAGTCGCTATCGATTGCGCAGCAGCAGATGGTCGAAATCGCCAAGGCATTGTCGCTGAACGCCGAAATTCTCATCATGGATGAACCGACTTCGTCGCTGACGGAAACCGAAACCGTCCAGTTGTTCTGCATCATCAACGAACTCAAGCGCAGCGGCGTAAGCATCGTGTACATCTCGCACCGTCTCGATGAGCTGCAGCATATCGTTGACCGCGTTACCGTAATGCGGGACGGAAAATTCGTGAGCACCGACCGTTTCTGCGACGTCACTCTGGACGACATCGTGGCCAAGATGGTCGGCCGTTCACTGAAGGACAAGTTTCCGCCGCGGACATCGGTACCGAGCGCCGAGGCGCTGCTCACCGTTTCCAAATTACATCGCCAGGATGTGTTTGGGCCGCTCGATTTCACATTGCTGCGAGGGGAAATTCTGGGATTCGCCGGTCTGATGGGCGCCGGCCGGACCGAGGTCGCACGCGCTATTTTCGGCGCCGACGCGCTGACCTCGGGAAATATTTTCCTCGGCGACAGCGAGCTGCGCATCAATTGTCCGGTCGATGCGATCAAGCACGGCATCGCCTATTTGTCGGAGGATCGGAAAGGCCATGGCCTGGCGCTGAACATGCCGATCGCCAGCAATTTGACTTTGACCAATGTGGCGGGCGTCGCCAACCGATGCAGCTTCATCCAGACAGCGCGCGAGGACGCCATTGCGCACAAGTATATCGAGGCACTGGGCATCAAGACGCCATCGGCAAAACAGATCGTCAAGAATCTGTCGGGCGGCAACCAGCAAAAAGTCGTCATCGGAAAGTGGTTGTTCCGCGGCTCGCGCATCCTGTTTTTCGATGAGCCCACGCGTGGCATCGATGTGGGCGCGAAGTTTGCCATTTACCAATTGCTCGACGCACTCGCGGCGCAAGGCATCGGGATCGTGCTGATCAGTTCCGAGCTGCCGGAAATTCTCGGCATGACTGACCGGATAGCGGTGTTTCACGAGGGCAGAATCGCCGCCACGCTGAACACTCGCGACACCAGTCAGCAAGAAATCATGCATTACGCATCCGGCCGCGCACCGATGTCGGAATGCGCCCGCAGTGAATATAAGAATAATCTGGAGACGAGATAAATGAATGACAAGCAAAAAGACCTGATACAGAAATTTGCCGCATTCGGCAGTCTGCTTGTTTTGGGTGTCGTATTTTCGCTGACCAGCGATTCCTTTTTTTCGATCAGTAATGGCCTCAGTGTGGCCTTGCAGGTTACTTCCATCGCTTTTCTCGGTATCGGCGCGACCTGCGTCATTATTACCGGCGGCATCGATTTGAGCGTCGGCTCGGTGCTGGCATTGTCCGGGGTCATCGCCGCCATGGCCGTCAAGGCCGGGATGCCCGTGCCGCTCGGCATGCTGTGCGGTGTGATCACCGGCGCCATCTGCGGTGTGTGCAGCGGCCTTTGCGTCACGCTGTTGAAACTGCCCCCGTTCATCGCCACGCTGAGCATGATGCTGGTGGCGCGCGGGGTCGCGTTGGAAATCACCGGCGCGCGCCCTGTCTCGGGGCTGCCGGAGTCCTTCGGCACGCTGGGCAACGGTGCGCTGTTGCGGATCGTCAAGGAGGGCGGCGGCCCGTTCCCCGATGTGGTTTTCCCGGGCATCCCGTACCCGGTCATTTTGATGGCGATATTGGCCGTCGTCGTGTCGATCATGCTCAATCGCACCACCTTCGGCCGTCATATTTACGCGGTCGGCTCGAATACCGAGGCGGCCCGGCTATCCGGCGTCCAGGTTGCGCGCGTCAAGCTCGTGACCTATGTGATTTCGGGTGCGCTGGCCGGGCTGGCAGGCTGTGTCCTGATGTCGCGCCTGGTGACTGCGCAACCGAACGAAGGGGTCATGTATGAGCTCGATGCGATCGCCAGCGCCGTCATCGGCGGCACCTCGCTGATCGGCGGCATAGGCACCATTTCCGGCACCGCCATCGGCGCTTTTGTGATCGGCATCCTGCGCAACGGATTGAACATGAACGGCGTGTCCAGTTTCATTCAGCAAATCATTATTGGCCTGGTCATCCTGCTGACGGTGTGGATCGATCAGATGCGTAACCGGCGCTAGAAACCGCCGGAGAACAGAACAACGGATCGCTTCCGCGAGCTGCTGTAACGAAGAGGCTGTATTCATTCACAAAAACGAGGAGACGCAAGATGTATAGCAAACGTAAATTTCCATTGGCAGCGCTGACGGTAGGCTTGTTGCTATCGATTTTCGGCGGTAACGCGACTGCTGCCGGCGGAGAGATCGCGGTAATCGTCAAGACGACCAGTTCCAACTATTGGCAAAACGTGCAGAAAGGCGCGCAGGATGCCATGCAACAGACCCATGGCTACACCATGACGTTTCAGGGGCCGGCGTCGGAATCCGCCATCGCCGATGAAGTCAATATGGTCGAGAACGCGGTGAATCGCAAAGTCGCCGGCATTGTGCTGGCGCCGTCGGATGCCGATGCACTGATCCCTGCAATCAAAAAAGCATGGGAAGCGAAGATCCCTGTGGTACTGATCGACTCGATGATCTCGCCTTCCGGCGAAAAATATTATCAGTCCTTCCTGTCGACAGATAACGAAGCCGCCGGTGCGTTGTGCGCGAAGGAGATGATCGCCCAGGTCGGCAAGACCGGCAAGATCGCGATCATGTCGTACGTCGCCGGCACCGGTTCGGAAGTCGGCCGGGTAGGCGGTTTCACGAAATACATCAAGGCTAATTCTCAATTGAAGATAGTCGGCCCGTTCTACTCGCAATCGCAGATGGCGACGGCGATGAACCAGACCACCGACGTGCTGGCTGCCAATAACGACTTGATCGGTATTTTCGGCGCCAACGAACCGACCGCGATCGGCATGGGACGGGCGCTCGCGCAAGCCGGCAAGGCCGGCAAGATAACGGCGATCGGTTTCGACGGCAATCAGGACGAGCAGGCTTTCATCAAAGACGGCACGCTGCAAAAAATTGCAGTCCAGAGTTCGTTCCAGATGGGTGCGCTTGGCGTGAAAACATTGATTCAGGTCATTGATGGCAAGTCGGCGCCGAAGTTTGTCAATACCGGTGTGGTGATGGTCGACAAGCAAAATATCGACAAGTCCGAAGCGAAGAACGTGCTGTATTAAAAAGGCCTTTTGATGGCGTTGAACGTTTATAGATAGACGGCCGTCCCGCTGCGCCAGGCGTCGCGGGGCGGAACGCCGGTGCAGCATTTGCATCAGCGGAAATAGAAACAGCGGAAATAAACAATGATGAAAAGTTTAGTGTGTGAATCTCCGGGACAGCTGCGCATGGTGGCGCGCGCCATGCCTGTGCGCAAACCGGACGAGGTGCTGATCCGGGTCCGGCGCGTCGGCATCTGCGGTACGGACATGCACATCTTTCAAGGCACCCAGCCCTATTTGCGTTACCCCCGTGTCATGGGACACGAGCTGGCCGGCGAGGTGGCCGAAGCACCCGCCGCTTCCTCTCTGGCTGCCGGCGATACCGTGTATGTCATGCCCTACATATCGTGCGGCAGTTGCGTGGCTTGCCGCCGGGGCAAGACGAATTGCTGCACCAATATCCAGGTGCTGGGCGTTCATTGCGATGGGGGATTGCTTGAATATTTATCGCTGCCGGCGCAATTCGTGTTCAAGACCGAAGGCATTTCGCTCGACGAAGCGGCGATGATCGAATTTCTCGCGATCGGTGCGCATGCGGTGCGTCGTGCCGCGATCGCACCCGGACAAAGGGTGTTGGTGGTCGGCGCCGGACCAATCGGCATTGCCGCCGCGCTGTTTGCCCGCTTGCACGGCGCGACGGTGAGCATGCTCGACACGCGCGCCGACCGGCTGCAGTTTTGCCGGGATGTCTTGCATATAGAGCAGGTAGTCGAAGCAGGCCCCGGCGATATGGAACAACTGGCTGCCCTGAGCGGCGGCGATTTTTTCGACACGGTGTTCGACGCGACCGGCAACGCCAAGGCGATGGAACGGGGGTTCGAACTGGTCGCTCATGGCGGCAGTTATGTATTGATATCGATTGTGCCGGGAGAGATATCTTTCTCGGATCCGGAATTTCACAAACGCGAAACCAGTCTGCTCAGCAGCCGCAATGCGACCGGCGAGGATTTTGAAGAAGTGGTGGCGGCGATGCGCGCCGGCCAGATTCCAACGCGTGCCCTGAATACGCACCGGGCGACGCTGGATCAACTGGCGCTGATGCTGCCGGAATGGGTGAAGCCATCGGCGGGCGTCATCAAAGCGATCGTCGATTGTTGAGCCGCCGATGAATTCAGCCCATACCTTGCCGCTGCGCTCCACGCCAAATGAAGTAAACGATTTTACTGATAAAATCACAGCGCCTTTTAATCTCTGCCATAGGGGCGTTCCGTATCCGCGCCGGTATTGGCGCTGTCCAGGAATTTACCAGCCGGAATCCAATGTCCAAACCGCCAACCTTCTACAAACGAAGCACCAATCTGCTGCTCGGATTCATCGCCAAGAATGTGGGAGTGGGGGAAACGTTGCCATCGGAACAAATCCTGGCAAGCGCCTGCCAGGCCAGCAGAACGGTCGTGCGCAGCGCACTCGTCCATTTACATGCACGCCGCCTGATCAAAGGCCTGACGCAGCGCCAACTGCTGCGGTTGCCGGAAGCCGGCGATTATTTCGACGTGGCCGAATTGCAATCCG
Source organism: Herbaspirillum sp. (assembly GCA_036500325.1). Classification (GTDB taxonomy): domain Bacteria; phylum Pseudomonadota; class Gammaproteobacteria; order Burkholderiales; family Burkholderiaceae_D; genus Herbaspirillum. The sequence continues at coordinate 5,517 of DASYCG010000179.1, forward strand.
GTTCGGAGCGCATTCAGCAGGCGATGATGGAGCGCGTGTTCCACAGCGATTTGCAGCCCGGCGCGGAGTTTTCGGAGGCCGAGCTGGCGCGCGAGGCGGGTGTCAGCACCGTCAGCGTGCGCGAGTTTCTGATCGGCTTTTCGCGCTTTGGCCTGATCGAGAAGAAACCGCGCGGCGGCTGGCGCCTGTGCGCCTTCGACCTGAACTTTGCCCAGGAGCTGGCGGACATGCGGCAAATGTTCGAAATGGCTGCGGTCGAACAGATATGCCGGCTGCCGGCGACCGATCCTGCCTACGGGGAATTGGCGCGCCTGATCGCCAAGCACGAGCGGCTGCAACCGAAAATAAAGACACGCTATGGCGAGTTTCCGACGCTGGATCGAGAGTTCCATACCTTTCTGATCGGGCTGTTGCACAATCGTTTTGCGCAAGGCTTTTACGATATTGTTTCCTTCGTTTTCCATTATCACTATCAGTGGGACAAAGGCCAGGAAATGCAGCGCAACGGCTATGCATTGCAAGAACATCTGGCGATCCTGCGAGCGATCGCCGAACACAATCCCGAAAAGGCGCTGGATTGCATGCGCGGTCATTTGCATTCGTCGCGCAGTTCACTGATCAATGCGATCCGCACGCGTACCGAGAGTACGCCGCCGGTCTAGATAATCGCGGACTAGATAATCAAACACGCCGGCCGGTATCGTTAGTATCGGCATCCGCTGCCCGGCGTTTTCTTTCCACTGCATACCTTCTTCAAGGAGAGCGCCGCATGGCAAGCTCATCCCTCAACACGCCTGCCGCCCGCATTTTGCTGATGGCGCCGCAGGATAATTGCGTCATCGCGTGCTGCATATTGCATGCCGGAGACGTGGTCGAGATCGACGGTCGAGAGGTCGTACTGCAGCACAACATCGACATCGGCCACAAGCTGGCGCGCTGCGCGCTGGCGGCCGGCGACAAGGTGCTGCGATATGGCGCATCGATCGGCAGCGTGACGCAGCCGATCGCCATCGGCGCGCATATCCATACGCATAATCTGGAAAGCGATTACATCCCGACTTATACGCTCAGCGGCGACGGTCACCATTTCATCGAGAGGCAATAACATGGATACGATGGCGCTTTCCGGGTATCCGCGCGCGGATGGACGCAAGGGCATACGCAACATTGTGGTGGTGGCCTATATGGTGGAATGCGCACACCATGTGGCGCGGCATGTGGTCAGCATGTTCCCCGGCCAGCCGGTGCATCTGATCGGCTTTGCCGGCTGTTTTCCGAACGACTATGCCGACCAGGTGATGCGTCGCCTGGTCACGCATCCCAACGTCGGTGCGGTGTTGCTGGTGTCGCTCGGTTGCGAAGGTTTTAACAAGCATGGCCTGGCCGATGCCGTGGCTGCCAGCGAGCGTCCGGTGCACACCATCACCATCCAGGAAAATAAGGGCACGCGCAACAGTGTGGCCAGCGGCGTCGAGTGGGTGCAGTGGGCACTGGATGCATTGGCCGGGCAGGCGCGGGTGCCGATGGCGTTGAGCGAACTGGTGGTGGCGACTATTTGCGGCGGCTCCGATAGCACCAGCGGCATTACCGCCAACCCGGCGGTGGGCTATGCGTTCGATCTGCTGATCGAGGCCGGCAGCGCCTGTATTTTCGAAGAGACCGGTGAGCTGGTCGGCTGTGAATACCATATGCAGAATCGCGCGGTGACGCCGGAACTGGGCGATGCCATTGTGCAGACCGTGGCCAAAGCGGCCAGGTATTACACCATCATGGGCCACGGCAGCTTCTCGCCGGGCAATGCCGACGGCGGCCTGACGACACAGGAAGAAAAATCGCTCGGTGCGTATGCCAAGAGCGGCGCATCGGCCATCTGCGGTATTTTGAAGCCGGGCGACCAACCGTCCGGCGGCGGCCTGTACCTGCTCGACGTGGTGCCGGACGGCGAACCCCGCTTCGGCTTCCCGAACATTTCCGATAACGCCGAGATCGTCGAGCTGATTTCCTGCGGCGCCCATCTGACGTTGTTTACGACCGGGCGCGGCTCGGTAGTCGGTTCGGCCATTTCACCGGTGATCAAGGTATGCGCCAATCCGCTGACCTATGAACAGTTGGCCGACGACATGGATATCAACGCCGGCCGGATTCTGACCGGCGAGGCGACGCTGGAGATGGTCGGTATCGAAATTGTCGACATGGTGCAGGCGGTCGCCAATGGCGCGCCGAGTCAATCCGAAGCGCTTGGGCATCAGGAATTCGTGCTGACTTACAAGCGCTTCGAACCGTCCGGCCCGAGTTGTTTTCCGATGCGTCGCGCCTGAGCGGGGCCGTCTGTCTTTTACCGAGGATATTCAAATGCTTGCAAATGACACAGTTGTACTACCGCGCAGTGGGCTGCGGCTCACCGCGCTGGGCATGGGTTGCGCCGTTATCGGCGGCATGTACCAGACTTGCAGCGAAGCCGATGCGCGCGCGGCCATCGATGAAGCCTGGCGGCTTGGCCTGCGCTATTTCGACACGGCGCCGTACTACGGCTTCACGCTTTCCGAGCATCGGCTCGGCACGGCATTGCGCGAACGTCCGCGCAATGAATACGTGGTCAGCACCAAGGCCGGGCGCCTGATGATGCCGGACGCCTCGGTGCAGCCCGGCACCAACGACTGGGCCGCGCCGCTGCCGTTCCGCCCGGTATTCGATTACAGCTATGACGCCATTCTGCGTTCGCACGCCGACAGTTTGCAGCGCCTCGGCATGGCGCGCGTGGATATGCTGTTCATACACGATATCGGCCGTGTCACGCATGGCGAGCGGCATGCGCATCACTGGCGCCAATTGACCGCCGGCGGCGGTTTCAAGGCGCTTGCGGAACTGCGCGCCAGCGGCCAGGTGGCTGCCATCGGCCTTGGCGTGAACGAATGGGAGGCGGTGCATGCAAGCATGCAGGAAATAGATCTCGATTGCACGCTGCTGGCCGGCCGCTACACATTGCTTGAGCAAACCAGTTTGTCGCCCTTGCTGGAGGCGTGCGAGCGTGCCGGCAATGCCATCGTGATTGGCGGTCCGTTTAATTCAGGCGTGCTGGCCGGCAACAGTAAATTCAATTACATGGATGCACCCGAACATATCCTGGCGCACGTTGCCCGGCTCGATGCGGTATGCCGTGAGTTCGGGGTGCCCTTGCAAGCTGCCGCATTGCAGTTTCCGATGGCGCATCCTGCAGTGGTTTGCTGTATTCCCGGCAGTCACGATGTGGCCCAGCTGCGCCAGAATGCGGCGTGGTTCGAACTGCCGATTCCAGCTGCGTTCTGGGCTGCCTTGAGGGCGCATGATCTGATCGATGCGCGCGCACCGCTGCCGCAGGGACAAGCTTGATGCGGGTCGACGCACATCAGCATTTCTGGCGGATAAACCGGCGCGGCAACGCCTGGCCGCCGCCGAAGATGACAGCGCTCTATCGCGATTTCATGCCAGCCGATCTGGCGCCGTTATTGCAGCGGCATCGCATCGACGCCACGGTATTGGTGCAATCCCTGCCAATGTTGGACGATACCCGCTTCATGCTGGACCTGGCGGCGCGGCATGCCTTTATTCGCGGTGTGGTGGGCTGGGTCGATCTGGAGATGGCGGACGCCTCCGCGCTGATCGGCAATCTTGCGCGGGATCCGCTGTTTAAAGGCGTGCGGCCGATGCTGCAGGATATGGCCGACGACGAGTGGATACTCAATGCCGCGCTGGCGCCAGCGATCGGCGCATTGCAGGAACACAGCCTCAGTCTGGACGCGCTGGTCTTGCCGCGCCATTTGCCGTCGCTGCTGGCGTTCGCGCAACGCTTTCCCGCGTTGCCGATTTGTATCGATCATGCCGCCAAGCCGCCGGTAGCCCGCGCCGCACTGGCGCCATGGATGGACGACATCGCTCGCTTGGCGGCATTGCCGCAAGTGGTCTGTAAATTATCCGGCCTGGTCACCGAAGCGGCATTGCATTGGCAGGCGGCCGAACTGGCGCCTTATGCGCGCCATGTACTCGATTGTTTCGGCGCGCGGCGCGTGCTGTGGGGCAGCGACTGGCCGGTGCTTAATCTGGCATCCGATTACGGACATTGGCTAGAGACCAGCGAGATCTTGTTGGCGCATCTGGATGAGAACGAAAGAGCCCAAGTGATGGGTTTGAACGCGCAGCGTTTTTATCGTATTGCCGAACATTGAAATAGAGAGAGCGAGAGCATGCAAAAGATGGGAATGGTCATCGGCATCGACCCGGCGCGCATCGCCGGCTACAAGGCGCTGCATGCGGAGGTCTGGCCGCAAGTATTGGCAAGGCTGCGCGAGGCGCATGTGCATAACTACAGCATATTTTTGCGCGAACCGGAAAACCTGTTGTTCGGTTACTGGGAATATCACGGCAGCGATTTCGCAGCGGACATGGCGCATGTGGCCGCCGATCCGGAGACCAAAAAATGGTGGCGCTTGTGTGCGCCTTGCCAATTGCCGCTGGCCTCGCGCGATGACGGCGAACATTGGGCCATGATGCAGCAGATTTTTTATATGGCTTGAATGCCTCGCGGAAAACCCAGATGAACCTTAAATTAAGGACCGTACCATGACCGCAAGATTATCCGGAAAAACAGCCCTCATTACTGCCGCGGGCCAAGGCATCGGCCGCACTACTGTTGAAGCCTATCTGGCAGAAGGGGCGCATGTTTTCGCCACCGACATTAATGCGACGCATGTCGATGCGCTGGCGTTGCTGCCCGGCTGCAACGCGCGCCGCCTGGACGTCACCGACCCCATCGCTATCGCCGCGCTGATCGAAGAAATCGGTCCGATCGATATCCTGTTCAACTGCGCGGGGTTTGTCGATCACGGCTCGATTCTCGAGTGCAGCGAGGCGGCATGGGACTTCTCTTTCAACCTGAATGTGCGTTCCATGTACCGGCTGATCCGGGCGGTGCTGCCGGGCATGCTGGAGCGGCGCAGCGGTTCGATCATCAATATGGCGTCGGTGGCTTCGAGCCTGAAAGGCGCGCCGAACCGATTTGTATACGGCACGACAAAAGCGGCAGTGATCGGCATGACAAAATCGGTGGCCGCCGATTTCATTACGCGGGGCGTACGCTGCAATGCGATCTGTCCCGGCACGGTCGAGTCGCCATCGCTGCAGCAGCGTATCGAAACACAGGCGCGCGATAGCGGCCAAAGTATCGAAGCGGTCAGTGCGCAGTTTGTTGCGCGCCAGCCGATGGGGCGCGTCGGCCGCACGGCTGAAATTGCCGCGTTGGCGGTCTACCTTGGTTCCGACGAATCAGGTTTCACCACTGGGACTGCGCAAATAATCGACGGCGGCTGGTCGAATTAAAGAGCTGAATTAAAACCCGAATTCACACCACGACAATCACTGAAAGAGAAATATGAAATTAATGCGCTACGGAAGCAAGGGCAGGGAACAACCGGGACTGATTGACGCCAATGGGCAGGTACGCGGCTTGTCTGGCGTGCTGCGGGACATCACTGCGGCGCAGTTGTCGCCGGCCAGTCTGCGCGCGCTGGCGGCGCTCGACATCGAGGCCTTGCCGGTTGTTGCCGATCCCGGCCGCATCGGGTTGCCGTTCACGGGGACCGGAAAATTCATTTGCGTCGGCCTCAATTATGCCGACCATGCGGCGGAATCGGGCATGCCGGTGCCGGATGAACCTGTGCTGTTCATGAAGGCGACCAGTTGCATGATCGGCTGCGACGATCCGGTGGTATTGCCGCAAGCCTCGCTGAAGAGCGATTGGGAAGTGGAACTCGGCGTGGTGATCGGCAAGACTGCCCGCTATGTGACAGAGGCGGAAGCGCTTGAGCATGTGGCCGGTTATTGCGTGATCAACGATTTGTCCGAACGGGAATACCAGCTCGAACGCGGCGGCCAGTGGGATAAGGGCAAGTGCTGCGATACTTTCGGCCCGGTCGGCCCATGGCTGGTGACGACCGATGAAGTGGCCGATCCGCAGAACCTGGATTTATGGCTCGAAGTGAACGGCAGAAAATTCCAGCAAGGTAATACGCGCACCATGATATTCGGCGTTGCGCAGCTGGTCAGTTATATCAGCCGTTTCATGACTTTGTATCCAGGCGATCTGATCAGCACCGGCACGCCGCCCGGTGTGGGACTGGGCCATAAACCCGATCCCATTTTTCTGAAAGCGGGCGACCGGATGCGCGTCGGCATCAGTGGGCTGGGGATACAGCAGCAGAGCGCCTATGCCTGGGCTCCGGCGCTGATCGATAACTAGGAAATGCGAGGAATGCGGTTTTGAGGGGTTTGAGGCAGCAGTCGAGTAATTTGCTGCCTCTTTATGCGAGCCGCAACGTAGGCAATTGCCTGGCGGGTTGCTCGAATTCGCGTTCGAATTCACGTTCGAACCCGGACTGCGGCGTGAGCTTAAATGCATTGACGACCTGTTCCAGCCGAACCGCCTGATCCTGCAGGGATTGCGCCGCAGCAGCAGCTTCTTCAACCAGTGCCGCATTATGTTGCGTCACGTCGTCCATTTGCATGATCGCCTGATTGACCTGTTCGATGCCGGTGCTTTGCTCGACGCCGGCGGTACTGATGTCGGCCACGAAAACGCTGAGTTTTTTGATGCCGGCAACCAGTTCGCCGATCGTTGCGCCGGCTTGTTCGATTTCTGCCGTACCCGATCCGATGTGTCCGACCGAATCGTCGATCAGGGATTTGATTTCCTTGGCTGCCGTTGCCGAGCGCTGCGCCAGTGCGCGCACTTCGGACGCCACCACTGCAAAGCCGCGGCCCTGCTCGCCTGCGCGAGCGGCTTCCACCGCGGCATTCAACGCGAGGATGTTGGTCTGAAAGGCGATCTCGTTAATGACGCCGATGATTTCGGCCACCTTTTTCGATGACGCGTTGATCGTCGCCATGGTCCCGACCGCCCGATCGACCACTCTGCTACCCTCGTCGGCAACTTGGGATGCCGAGACCGCCAGTTGATTGGCCTGCATGGCGCTTTCTGCATTTTTCTTCACGGCGGTGGTCAAGTGCTGGAGCGCGGCGGCGGTTTCTTCCAGCGATCCGGCCTGTTGTTCGGTACGCGACGACAGATCCAGATTGCCGACTGCAATTTCGTTTGATGCCGTAGCGATGGTTTTTGCCGACAGCATGATGCGATTGATCGAGTCCGCCAGATTTTTCTGCATGATATTCATGGCCGACATCAGACTGAATGTGTCGCCCGCAGCCACGCCGATTGTTTCGGTCAGATCGCCTGCCGCGATACGGTCGGCAACCATGACCGCGTAGGCCGGTTCGCCACCCAATTGCCTGAGCACGCTGCGTGTGATGAAAGCTGCGGCAATCAGACCGCACAACACGGCAGCAATGGTCAATGCCAGCAAGGCAATTTTACTGGTCTGATAAATCGATTCGATATCCTGCGCGATGGAATTGATGCCTTGTCTTTGCAATTGCAGCAACTTTTGCATCGAGTCCAGATAACGCGCCGCGCTTGGCTGGTACGTTTGTTCGAATGCATTCCTGGCTTGAAAGAGTTTGCCGTCTGCACGCAATGCGATGATATTGTTGCCTGCCGCTTCATAGATTTTTTGATTTTGGCCGATATCGGAAAATAGTTTTTTTTCCTCTGGCGTCACCAATAAACTTCGTATCTTCTCCTGCAACGCCGAGGCGCTTTTTGCGGCTTGATTGCCGGCCGGTTCGAAGTAGACGCCCAGACTGAGATCCGCGCTTTTCGCGATGGCGGTGGTACGGGTAATCGATGCCGAAATAGTTGAATACAAATCGCTGATGAGCCGTTCTTTTACCAGCGGCATTTCCATCATCGACCTGGTTGCTTCTGCTACGGTCTGCAAGCGCCATATGCCAATGCTTGCGACGGCGATCATTAGAAACAAGACCACGCCGAAGCCTGCGGCAAATCGTGTGCCGATTTTCCAGTTTTTCATAAAGTTATTCGATCCTTGCAGCGCGCGATTCGAAGCCGCCAACCATGTTGATGGATTGCCGATTTTTGCGTTATTTTTAAGGTGTTTTGTGGTTTTATTTTTGCGATTTTGATCCTAGCATCGGGAACCGATGCCGGATAATGAAAAAAAACCGCGGAGCAATATCTGTATTGATATGGATCGCGGGTTTCTTTGTTATTAGTTGGCGGCGACTTGGGTCAGCCACCCAGCCATCACATTGCAGGCAGTTTGCTGCGTGACGGCATTCTCGGCCGCCAGCAGGCCTGCCGGTGCGATGCCGGCGGATGCGAGTTCGGCAGCGTTCTCATCGACCCAGGTGCCAATGTCCTGCACTTGTACTTCCAGGTGAAATTGAAGGGCGAGTACGTGACTGTCCACCGAGAATGCCTGATTGACATACGACGCGGTAGAAGCGAGCAGCGTGGGGCCGGCGGGAAGGTCGAAGGTATCGCCATGCCAATGAAGAACCGAAGACGGTCAGAAATGAAAAAGCCGTTGACGAATCAACGGCTTAGCGAAGTAATAGTGTCCTCATGCGATTTTCGAAGGCGGTGTGCCTTCTTTGAATAGCTGCCCCAACTGGGTCCGTAATTCCGGGGTATCTTTATGTTGGTGGACGCTTACTGCATGTTGGACTGCCGCTTCCAGCAATTCCTTATCGCTGTCGGCGGAGATAGCTACTGAACAGTTCATCTCGCTGGGATATTCACGGCAGTCGATGTATTTGCGTGACATTTCGGGCTCCTTGGTAGTTGCAATCGGATAACCTCGGCCAACCACGCAACCGATCAGGTTTTCCTGGTCATGCCGGCGCTTGAAGTTGAGGTTCGTTTCCACATTCATTGCCTCCTGTTATTGATTTTGATGGGGGTCTTATTTGATCCGGCAGGAGTGGGAATGTTCCATCGCTTATCTTCAAGAAGATCTTCGTATAGAGTCAGGCATGGCAATCGGCCGTGTCGTCCACAACCAAAAGGAATCATCATGTCTAAGACAGATGCGAACTGCGCAGGAAGCAAGCCCTCGATTCTGGTGTTCGATGTCAACGAGACCTTGATCGATTTCGAATCGATGAATCCTCTCTTTGAACGGGTATTCGGCGACAAGCGCGTGCTTCGGGAGTGGTTTGGCCAGCTGATCATGTATTCGATGACGATTACTTTGTCCGGCCAATACAAGGATTTCTGGACGCTGGGCGCCGGCGCTTTCAAGATGCTCGGGACGATTCACGACATTGATGTCAAGGAGGAAGACATCGAAGCGTTGAAGCAGGGCATGAAGAGCATGCCTGCGCATCCCGATTCCGAGAGAGGGCTGCAAATGCTGAAGGATGCCGGCTTCCGGATGGTCACATTGACGAATTCGCCTCCCACGCCCGGATCGAAAAGTCCGTTGGAAAATGCAGGTCTGGATCGTTTCTTCGAGCGTCAGTTTAACGTTCAGCCGACACGTGCCTATAAGCCTGCGCAGGTTGTATATCACATGGTGGCGCAGGAACTTGAGGTGCCGGAATCCGCCTGTTGCATGGTCGCTACCCACGTTTGGGACACCATAGGCGCCCAGAGCGCGGGCATGGCCGGCGGTTTGCTGACACGGCCCGGCAATGCGCCGTTGCCGATTCCGGGATTGCCGGCCCCGCACGCGATCGGCGTCGATTTGCCCGCGCTCGCGGAAGAAATGATCAGGCTTTGGCGCTAGGCGGTGAGCGCCGGCGGCTGGTGTTTAAGACCGCTAAATGCCGACGTCCGAATACCAAGGCGAAGGCGCGACATAAACATTGACGTTGTGATTCAAAAATCCGTCGGGAGCGACACGGCTCAAATGCCCGGAAGAAATGTCCTGAGGGCCGTTGAAATTCCAGGTGAATGCGGTGCCGTTGACCATGAAGCGAACGACTTCGCCGCTTTTGACGTTGACGTATTTAGTATTGTCCGCAATGACAACAGTACGGACAGCCGCAGCGCTCGGCGCCGGCGTACCCAGTAATTCAATTCTGGGAGAGGCAACCGCCAGTGATGCGACCAATAGCATGGCTGCCGTTAAAACGAATTTTGAAGACATTTTGGGACCCCTTTTCACACACGTTAATGTTAAAAATGACAGCAAAACGTTACCATGTTTGATGAAATGGCGTCGGCGGGCTTTCAGTTTGATCGTTACCCGATGCGGCGGCGTTTGACAGGGCCATGCGCTATCGCTTAACCGACTGGCCCGCCCACGATTTTTCGCAATACTGCTGATCGAAATTCGCGAGCAGAAAATCGATGAAGACCCTTACCTTTGCCGGTAAAAACTTTCGTGTCCGGTAGGCAATATTGATGGAAAGGCGCGGGAGATCCCAGTCGTTCATCAAAGGGACCAGGTGACCGCTTTCCACATCGCTATAGATCAATGATTTTGCCTGGACCAGAATGCCCATTCCGTCCAGCGCTGCCCCGCGCAGAATCTGGCCGTCGTTGGCCTGCAGCCCGGGCTGTACTTTAATAACCTTTGTTTCATCGTCGCGCGTCAGGTGCAGTTCGGTCGGCTTGTTCAGATAGGTATAAATCAGGAATTTATGCTGCAACAGTTCTTCTACGGTCTGTGGCGTGCCATGCTTTTCGAGGTATTCCGGCGATGCCACCAGAATGCGCCGCGTTTCCGCCAGTTTGCGCACGGTGATATTCGAATCGGGTTCGAATTCCCGGGTGCGGATTGCGACGTCGATACCGCTTTCAATCAGATCGAGATAGCGATTGGCGGAGACCAGCTCAATATCGATGTTGGGATAAAGTTCGGAAAAGCGCGGCAGTAATTCAACCACGTGCTTCAGGACGAATGACAGCGAACTGGTGATTCTCAAGGTGCCGGAGGGATTGAGCGTGGTGGCGTTCGCAGCGGCTTCGGCATCTTTCATGTCGACCAGGATATCCTTGCAGCGTTTATAAAATTCGCTGCCGATTTCAGTCGGCGACAGGCTCCGCGTAGTGCGATCCAGCAGGCGCGAATTCAGGCGTTCTTCCAGTGACGTCAACGAACGGCTGGCCGATGCATTCGAAATATTCAACGCCAGCGCTGCCTCAGACAGGCTGCCAAGCTCTACCGTCTGCACAAATAATTCAAATTCAGTCCATCGGTCCATTAGGTCGCTCGCTTGTCGATCGTGAAAAACACATTTCCAAAAACCGCCGTTGTTCGGTAACTATGCCCTATATATATTATCGCCTGTGCCAATGCAATGTTGGTGAATTACAGCATTTAAAACAAGGACAACGATATGAGACTGCAAGGACAGGTAGCAATTATCACCGGCGCCGGCCGCAACATCGGCGAAGAAATATCGAAGCTGCTGGCATCGGAAGGCGCGAAAATCGCGGTGGTCGATATGGACAAGGAGCGCGGCGAAAAAGTAGCGGCCGAGATCAAAAACGCCGGCGGCGACGCGAAAGGTTTCGTGGCGAATGTGGCGAGCGAGGCCGACATTGAAAAACTGGTCGGAGATGTGGTTGCCCAATGGGGCCGCGTCGACATCCTGGTGAATAACGCAGCGATCTCGGATAACAAAGATATCTTCGAAATCTCCAAGGCCGATTGGGACAAGGTCATCGCCGTCACGCTGACAGGCCCGTTTTTAACTGCCAAGTATGTTGCAGCACAGATCGTTAAACAGGGAAGCGCCGGAAAAATCGTCAATGTCGGTTCCACTTCGGGCTTTTACGGCCGCAAGCGGGCGATCGCCTACGCGGCGGCAAAAGGCGGCGTAGTGGCCTTGACGCGGGCCATGGCGGTGCAATTGGCGCCGCACAATATTCGCGTCAATGCGGCCATTCCCAACAAGGTCGGCTCGCCGGTCGGCAAGGACGAGTTCGACCCGAGCCGTCCGGTGGTCAATTTGCGCGGCCGCCCGGGCGTCGCGATGGATATGGCGCGCGCCGTGCTGTTCCTGGTGTCCGACGACTCGGACTTCGTTGTCGGCGACATGCTTTTTGTCGACGGCGGCGTGACGTCGATGATGGTCGGCGAATAAGCCGCATTACCCGCAATACCGTCGAATAAACACAACAGGGCAATCGCGCGGCGCCAGCCGCCGATCGCGGTTACCCGTACGCATCCGCATATCTGCGCGTCTGCACGCCTGCATTATGCGATGGCTTAAATTTAGAGGATTGGAATGGATATCAGAAATAAGGCGCGCTACAGGCTGGGCGTCGACGTTGGCGGCACGCACACCGATCTGGTTTTACTGGATATGGTCAGCGGTGCGCTGATGGTGGAAAAAGTATCGAGTACGCCGAAGAATCCCGCGCTTGGCGTTCTCAACGGCGTGGCCAGGTTCGTTGCGCGCGGTTATCCTGCGGAGGATATCGAATTTTTTGCGCATGGCACAACGATTACGACTAATGCCCTGCTGGAAAATCGCGGCTCGCAAGTCGGGCTGCTGATTACCAAGGGATACCGGGCGATTCAGGAAGTGCAAAACCAGGCGCGCGACGGCAATCTTTTCGATTATTTTTATGCTAAGCCATCACCGATCGCGCCGCAAAGCCTGACCAGGGAAATTCCGGAGCGCTCGGATTATTCCGGCAATGTCCTGACGCCATTGGATGTCGATGCCGTGCGTGCGGCAGCGCGGGAATTGAAGGCGGCGGGCGTGCAGTCGATTGCGATCTGTTATCTGTTCTCGTTCATGAATCCCGCCCACGAAGAACAGACCCGCGACATCATCCTGCAAGAGTATCCGGGCGTGTCGGTTTCGTTATCAAGCACCGTTCTGCCGCGCATCCGCGAATGGTCGCGTATGTCGACTACCTTGCTGAATGCTTATCTGGAACCGGTGCTGGTGCATTACATCGATCACTTGAACAAAGGCCTCGACTCGGCCGGCGTCGGCACGCAACAGCGTTTCCTGATGCAATCGAATGGCGGCGTGATGCCTTTTACCGCGGCAATCACGGGCGGAAAAACGGTGCATACACTTTTATCGGGACCGGCTGCCGGCGCCCAGGCCAGCGCATATCTGGCGGAAGATTCCGCAAAAAGCGGTCTGGTGACACTCGACATGGGCGGTACCAGCGCCGACATAGCGTTTATCGAAGGCGGCATTCCGCTCGAAGTGACCGAGGGCATCATCGCGCGCCGGCAGGTTGACGTGCCGGCGCTCGATATGACAACGATCTCGGCCGGCGGCGGCTCGATAGCATGGGTAGACGGTTCCGGCTTTCTCGCGATCGGGCCTGAAAGCGCCGGCGCGGACCCCGGTCCCGCCTGTTATGGGCGTGGCGGCCAGCGCCCGACAGTCACGGATGCGGATTTGGTGTGCGGCTATCTGAATCCGGGCTACTTCCTTGGCGGATCGCAAACGCTGGACGTGAAGGCTTCCGGGGAAGCGATCAAAACGCACGTGGCCGATCCGCTCAACATCGGCGTGATGGAAGCCGCTATCGGTATCCGGCGCATCGTCGATATGCGTATGGCCGATGAAGTGCGGGTGTTCGCGGCGCGGCGGGGTGTCGATCTCACCAGTTTCACCTTGTTGCCGTTCGGTGGCGCGGGCGCGGTGCATGCAGCGGCCGTGGCCGAGGAGCTGGGTATGCGATGCATCCTGGTGCCGCCGCGTCCCGGCGCGTTCTCCGCACTCGGCCTGCTCTGTACCGATGTGGTGCACGACTATATTCGTTCGGACCTGAAACCGCTGGATGCGGTGACACCGGAACAGGCGGAAGAAATCTATCGCCTGCTGGAGATCAAAGCGCGCGAAGAGTTGGCCGAAGAGGGAATGGATATTGCCAATGCCAGTTTCTCTCGCGAGCTCGATTTGCGCTATACCGGACAAGGTTATGAACTTCGCACGCCGCTGGACGGTCTGTTTGAGCGGCATTTGACGGCAGCGTCACTGACTGCGGCGCGTACGCGATTCGACGAACGGCATGCGCAAATCCATGGGCATGCCGCAGCAAACCGGCCGGTCGAGGTCGTGAGCTATCGCCTGCGCGCCCGCGTCTCGGTACCGAAATATCAGCCGCAACAAGAGGCCGAATCGCCGACATCCGGCGCAATCGATCTTGCAGTCAAGAGTCGGCGCACATTGCACGTCAGTAGCGGCATGTCTGCGGAGGCAATCGTCTATGAACGCGACAAATTGGGCGTAGGCGCCGAAATACCGGGCCCGGCCATTGTTGAACAATTCGATGCCACGACGATCATTCCGCCGGGATGGATTGCCCGGGTCGACGCCTATCGCAATCTAATGCTCGAAAAGAGAGGGGAATAACATGGACGCCATCACCATTCAAATTTTGCGGAACAAGGTCGCCAGCCTGGTGGAAGAGATGCATTACCACTTTTATCGCTCCGGATATTCTTCCATCATCCGTGAGTCGCGCGATTTCAGTTGCGTCATCCTGGACCGCACCGGCCGGCTGATCGTCGCGCCGCCGATGTTCTTCCACGCGCCGGTTTATCGTCATCTGGTTGGCCGCATCCTGAGCTTGTACGGCCCGGGCAACGAAGGCGGCGAGAGCATCGCGGAAGGCGACGTGTTCGTCTCGAATCACCCATACGAAGGCGGCCTGCCGCACGTATCCGATATGGCGTTCGTTGCGCCGATTTTTGCCGATGGGGAGATCGTCGGCTTCTCCGGCACGATTGCGCATAAGGCCGACGTCGGCGGGACGATTCCGGGATCGACATCCGCCAACGCAACGGAAATTTTCCAGGAAGGTTTGCTGCTGCCGCCGCTCAAGATCTGGAACAGCGGCACGGAACTGCGCGATATCGAACGCCTTATCCTGTCCAACAGCCGCCAGCCGGAACTGGTGCGCGGCGACATGCGCGCCCAAATCGCGATTACGCAAATGGGCGCGGCCAGGGTCCAGGATCTGTGCAAGCGATTCGGCGCATCGACCCTGAAAAACGCATTCGCCACGATTCTTGACGGCGCTGCCGCCGAACTGGGCCAGGTGCTGGCGAAGCTGCCTGACGGGACTTCATCGGCCGAAGGATATTTCGATTCCGACGGGTTCGATCTGGAAAATCCGGTCAAGCTTGCGGTGACTATTACGATCGCAAAAGGCATCGCCACTTTCGACTTTTCGGATAGCGGCCCGCAAACCAAAGGCCCTATCAACCTGCGTCCACCGATGGTGGAAGCCTGCGTCTTCTATTCACTGCTTGGCAGCCTGGGACCCAAGCTGCAATTCAACGACGGCATGCGCGATGCCCTGCGATTCGTCTATGCGCCGCGGACGGTGACGAATTCGGAAGCACCGGCCTCTGTGTCGAATTATCAGATGACCAATCTGAAACTGGTCGACGTCATCCTGGAGGCCCTGGCCCATTTCAATCCGGCGCGCGCCGTCGCCAATGCCGGTTCGTCCAGTGCATTGAGCATCGCCTGGAAGAAAGGCCGTCCGGGCCAGTCCAGCATGCAGTATGAAATCATGGGTTCGGCGTACGGTGGCGGCACCGGTTATGACGGCGCATCCGCGACGGCAACGCATTTGAGCAATTTACATATCGCCCCGATCGAAATTCTGGAAACAGAAAATCCATGCCGCATTACCCGTTTTGAACTGATCCCCGATTCCGGCGGCGCCGGCCAATGGCGTGGCGGCCTGAGTTATCAGCGCGAATACCAACTGCTTGAAGATGCGACGGTGGTGCGCCGTTTCGACCGGACCCGTTTTCCTCCCAATGGCGTGGCCGGCGGCAGTAACGGCAGCCGCAGCCGCTTCGTGATCCGGCTCGATACCGATCGGGAACACGAAACCCAGGGTTCGGGCCGTTTCGAAATGCAGGCCGGCGAACGCTTCTTGCTGCAAAGCGCCGGCGGAGGAGGATACGGAGATCCAGGCCGCCGCGATGCGGATGCCATTGCGCGCGATATCGAAGCGGGATATGTATCGGCCGAAGGCGCCCTGCGCGATTATCCGGTGGAAAAACAGCAGGGCAAACAACAAGGCAAACAGAAGAGGACAGCATGACGAATACAAACGGAACGAAGGAACGCATTGGCGTGATCGGTGCAGGCCGCATGGGTCTGCCGATGGTCAAGCATCTGGTCAAACACGGATTTTCTGTGACCGTCATGGACATCAGCCAGGACAATGTGGCCAAGGCAGGCGCGCTGGGCGCGGCTGCAGCAGCCTCGCCGGCAGCGCTGGGCAAGAATGTCGATTTTGTCATTCTGGGCGTCGGCTACGACGACGAAGTCAATCAGGTCGTGCTGGGAAAAGACGGCTTGCTGGAAACGCTTGCGAAGGGCGCCATCATCGCCGTGTCGTCGACAGTCGCGCCGGATACCGTTAAAGCATTGAAAGAACAGGCGGCGAAGAAAGGCGTCGGCATTCTGGATGCGCCGATTTGCCGGGGCCGCTGGTTTGCGGACGAAGGAAAGCTGCTGGCCTTGTTTGGCGGCGACGATGCGGTGGTCGAACGCGGCCGCAAGGTTTACCAAACGTTCTGCTCCGATATCGTGCACCTCGGTGAAGTCGGACACGGCCAGGTGGCAAAGGCGATGAACAATATGTTGTTGTGGATCACCTCCATCGGCCTGATCGAAGCCGGTCAGATTGCCGCATCGACCGGTATCGATCTGGCCAAGCTGCGTGAAGCATTAATGATGAGTTCCGGTAAATCGCAGGCGCTGGAAGATTGGGAGCAGACCACGTTCACCTGGGCGCTGAAAGATATGCAGATCGTTTCGAAAATGACGGATCAGGCCGGTTTGTCCTTGCCGCTGACCGGCGCGGTAAAAGAGCTGGTCAAGGAGGCGCGTCGCATCAAGGCGAGCAATCCGCCCAACTGGTCGGGAAAGTAAGGCGCTGTAAATCGTCGAGGATTGTTGTTATCAGTAAATAAGTATCGAAATTCCGAGTAAGTGTTGTGGGTGGCTGCCCACAACACTTAATCAGAGTTTCCTCAAACATAAATGCCGGCGCCGCCAATGGGCAGGTAGCCAGGCTGAAGGAGACAAGATGTTAGTAAGGACTGTTTTGACACGTCTATTGCTGGTCGTGGCCGTTGCATTTTCCGGCTTCGCCCATGCGCAGAACTATCCCGCCAAGCCAATCCGGCTGATTGTTCCCTATCCTGCCGGCGGCACCACCGATTCGCTGGCGCGGGTGATCGCGGCGAAGCTCGGCGCAAAATGGGGACAGGTATTCATCGTCGAAAACCGTGGCGGCGCCGGCGGCAATATTGGCGCCGAGCTGGTTTGGCGCGCAGCGCCGGACGGTTATACGCTGCTGTTCGCGTCGCCTGGACCGATCTCCATCAACAAGAGCCTGTATCCGAAGCTGGGCTATGACCCCGATACGTTTACGTCGGTGTCGCTGGTGGCATCCACGCCAAACGTCTTGATTACCAATCCGAAGCTGCCGTTCGACAGTGTGCAGAAAATGATTGCTTACGCCAAAGCGAATCCGGACAAGCTCAACTACGCATCGCAGGGCAACGGCAGTACTTCGCATCTCACGGCGGAGCTGTTCAAAGTGATGTCCGACACCAAGATGACCCACGTGCCGTATAAGGGCAGCGCGCCGGCGATCGTCGATCTGCTGGGCGGACAAGTCGATCTGATGTTCGTGGAACTGAGTTCGGTGCTGCCGCACATCCGCCAGGGAACCGTGCATATCCTGGGTGTCGCCGGCGATAAGCGAAATCCGGTTTTGCCGAATGTTCCTGCCATCAACGAAACGCTGCCGGGATTTGCTTCCTCTACCTGGTTCGCCGTAGTGGCGCCACCGAAGACACCGGCGGCGATCGCGGAAAAGCTGTCCGCCGGCATTGCCGAAGCGCTTAAGGAACCGGATGTCGCCAAGAGTGTGAAGGATCTCGGGATCGATGCCGTCGGCAGCACGCCGGCCGATATGGCCAAGTTCACCAAACACGAAAGCGAAGTGTTCGGCGGCGTGATCCGCAAAGCCGGCATCACCATTGAATAAGCCAAACGTGGAGACAATGCACATGAGCAGATTGCAAGCCTTCCTCGGAAGATACAGTAAGGATTATTACGGCGGCGCGCTGATGATCGTGATCGGCCTCTGCGCGATAAGAGGGGGCGTTGGTTATCACATCGGCACGCTGGTCAGAATGGACTCCGGGTTTTTCCCGGTGTCGCTGGGGATATTGCTGGTACTGATCGGTATTGCCATCGCCGCCAGCGCCAGGACGGCCGCGGCCGGGCATGCTTCCGGCAAGAAGCGTTTACCGGCCGAATGGCGCGGCTGGCTGTGCATCATCGCCGGCATCGTCGCATTCGTCGTGCTCGGGCAATACGGCGGGTTGTTGCCGGCAACGTTCGCGATCACATTTATTTCAGCGATGGGCGATCGGCAGAACACGCTTAAAAGCGCGCTGCTGCTGGCAGCGGCAATGTGCGCGATCAGCGTCGTGGTGTTCTGGTGGGCGCTCACCGTGCAATTTCCGCTGTTTCAGTGGGGTACGCAATGATCATCATGCAATCGCTGACGGATCTGTGGCAGGGATTCGGCGTCGCGCTGCAGCCGCACAATCTGATGTGGTCGTTCTTTGGCGTCCTGGTGGGTAATCTGATCGGCGTATTGCCGGGCATGGGCGCCTTGTCGGCCATGTCCATGCTGCTGCCGTTGACCTACACCATGCATCCGATCCCCGCGATCCTGATGCTGGCGGGGATTTTCTATGGCTCGCAGTATGGCGGCGCGATCGGCGCGATCCTGCTGAATCTGCCTTGTCATCCGCCGCATGCGGTGACTTGCCTGGACGGCTATCCGCTGACCAAACAGGGCAAAGGCGGAAGCGCGCTCGGCATCACCATGATCGCATCGTTCTTCGCCGCATCGTTCGGCATCATCGTCATGATCTTCGCGTCGCCGTTGTTGGTGCAGGCGGCGTTCAAGTTCGGCCCGACAGAGATTTTTTCCATCATGCTGCTGGGCCTTTTATGCGGCGGAACGATGTCGAAAGGATCACCGCTGAAGGGCGTGGCGATGACCATCGTCGGCTTGTTGATCGGCGTGGTGGGGACTGACGTCAATAGCGGCACGCAGCGCTTTACGATGGGTTTCATAGAACTGTCGGACAAGGTGGAACTGGTTGCGCTGGCCTTGGGGCTGTTCGGTGTGACGGAGTTTTTGCGCAGCATCAATCGCATGGAAGCCGTCGGCGACGACATCAATATGCGCATGCGCGATATGCGTCCCAGCAAAGCCGAGCTGAAGCGTTCGTTTTTCCCGATGGTGCGCGGCACCTTGATCGGTTCGCTATTCGGCGCGCTGCCCGGCACCGGGCCGACGATCACCACGTTCATCGCGTATGCATTTGAACGGAAAGTCTCCAAAACGCCGGAGAAATTCGGCACCGGCATGATCGAAGGCGTCGCCGCACCCGAAGCGGCATCGCATTCCAAGACACAAGTCGACTTTATTCCCACCATGAGTCTCGGGATTCCCGGCGATCCGGTGATGGCGCTGATTTTAGGTGCGCTATTGATCCAGGGAATCCAGCCCGGTCCGCAATTGATTGCCGAACACGCCGACCTCTTCTGGGGACTGATCGCCAGCTTCTGGATCGGTAACGTTCTGCTGGTGATCTTGAACGTACCGCTGATCGGCGTCTGGGTGAAGTTGCTTCGGCTTCCCTATCGTTATCTCTATCCCGCGGCGCTGTTTTTTATTGCGGTGGGTGTCTATAGCACCAACAACAGCCTGTTTGAAGTAGGGGAAGTATTGGTGTTCGGCTTGATGGGGGCGCTGTTTGCAGCACTGGATTTCCCGGTTGCGCCGATTTTGCTGGGCTTTGTGCTGGGGCCGATGGTGGAAGAAAATTTCCGCCGCGCGCTGCTTATTTCGCGCGGGGACCTGATGGTTTTCCTGGAGCGGCCGATTAGCGGATTTGTCATGGCGGCTTGCGCGCTGCTGATTTTGGCGCAGTTATTTTTAGCGGCGCGCAGTTACTTTCGCAAAAAAAAATCTGCGCACCCGATCGCTTCGACGAGGCTTTCGGAATCGCACTGATATGGGGTGCGTAGAACATCAACATTTGGAGAAAATGTATGGCTTTCGATAGTTGGCGCGGCGTAGTTGGCGACATAAAACCCACCATGCGCCCTGGCGCGCTTGAAGAATTGATTCGCATGCTGCCGCAGGGCATCGGCGTGATTCCGCTCTTTCTGGATATCCGCAACGGCAAGGTCGATACCTTTAAACAGGCGGTCACGGAATACGAACCGCTGGTGAGGCGGCTGGCCGAGGCCGAAGTGGATCTGATCCATCCGGAAGGGGCGCCGCCGTTCATGGTGCTGGGGCATAGCGGCGAGTCCAAATTGATCGAACGCTGGGAACGCGAATATAAAGTGCCTGTTTTTACGTCCGGCACCAATCACGTCCGCGCTTTTAACGCGCTTAAAGTCAAAAGCTTTGTGGGCATTACTTACTTCTCGGACGACGTGAACAAATATTTTGCCGACTATTTCAAGGAGGCAGGATTCAACGTGCTCGGGATGGAGGGAATCGACGTGCCGTTCGACAAGGTGAGCAATATTTCGTCGCACGAAATGTACGTGCATATCAAGCGAATTTTCCTCAAGCACCCCAAGGCGGATGCGATCTATCTGCTCGGCTCCGGCTGGCGCGTACTCGATATGATCGATCTGCTGGAGCAGGATCTCGGCGTGCCGGTGGTGCATCCCATCGTGACCCGTTGCTGGGAAATCCAGTTGCGCCTGTCCGTGCGGGAACGCGTGCCGGGTTACGGCAGGTTGTTGGCCGAAATGATTCCGGGATAAGCCGATGAACATCACCGGTATCGGCATCGCAATGAAAAAAATATTGCTGGCATTAATGCTTTTGACGTCTGCTCTCGCGTCCGCTTTCAGCCTGGCTGCATCTGCACCCGCGCCGGCAGACGGCTATCCCGATCGGCCGATCAAGATCATTGTGCCGTACCCGCCAGGCGGATCGGTCGACACGATGGCGCGTATCCTGGGCGAGAAATTACAGCGCAAATGGGGGCAGCCGGTGATTGTCGAAAATCGCGGCGGCGCCGGCGGCAATATCGGTGCGGAGCTGGTGTGGCGATCCGCGCCCGACGGCTACACGCTTTTATTTGCGGCCAGCGGCCCGTACGCGATCAATAAGGCGCTGTACGGAACCCTTGGCTACGAGCCGGAAAAATTGACGCCGATATCGGTGGTTTCCATCAGCCATATGGTACTGATTGCCCATCCGCGTCCCGGCCTGGAAAGCCTGCAGCAAATGATTGCTTACGCCAAGGCGAATCCCGGAAAGCTGACCTATGCGTCCAGCGGAAAAGGCACCATCTCGCATCTGACCGCGGAGATTTTCAAGACTGCCGCCGGCATCAAAATGACGCATGTTCCCTATAAAGGCAGTGGGCCCGCGATGGTCGACATACTCGCAGGCAATGTCGATCTGGGCTTCGTTGAACTGAGTAGTGCCCTGCCGTACGTACGCAGCGACAAGGTGCGCGCGCTTGGCGTCAGCAGTGAAAAGCGCAAGCCGGTGATGCCGGATGTTCCTGCGATCGCTGAAGTATTACCCGGGTTTGTCTCGTCCACGTGGTTCGGGATGGCTGCAGCGCCCAAGACGCCGATGGATATCGCAAACAAGCTTTCGTCCGCAGTCGCCGAGGCCTTGAAACAGCCTGCGGTAGTGGAAAGGTTCAATGGATTGAACATCGATGCAGTCGGCGGAACGCCTGCGGAGATGGCGCAGTTCATGAAGCTGGAGACCGAGCGGTGGGGCAAGGTGGTCCGTGACGCCGGCCCGGCCATGGAATAGATGAATAACCGAAAGCAATCATGAATAAGACCGTTATTAGTTCAGCCTTTAGTTCACCCTTTAGTTCGCTCATTAATTACCTGGTGCGCGCGATATCGTTCGCGATTCTGCTCGGACTCGGCGCGCAGGTCCAGGCCGAGGACTATCCGGTCAGGCCGATCAAGATCATCGTTCCTTACGCGGCCGGCGCCACCACCGACCTGATGGCGCGCCTGGTTGCAGAAAAGCTCCGGGACAAACTTGGCCAACCCGTCATCGTCGATAACCGCTCGGGAGCGGGCGGCAATATCGGCGCGGAAATTGTCTCCAGGGCAGCGCCGGACGGCTACACCTTATTGTTGTCGGCAGCAGGCCCGCTGGTACTCAACAAAAATCTGTATACCAATCTGGCCTACGATTCGGATGCCTTCGTGCCGGTTTCGGTGATCGCAAGCAGTAACAGTGCGCTGGTGGTCAACCCCAAGCTCGGCATCACTACTGTGGCGCAGTTGATTGCCTATGCAAAGGCTAATCCCGGCAAGTTGAACTATGCATCGAGCGGTGTCGGCTCTACGCCGCATCTTGCCGCCGAGCTGTTCAATGCAATGGCCGGCGTCCAGATAACGCATGTGCCGTACAAAGGCAGCGGACCGGCAATCGTCGATGTATTGGCCGGGCATATCGACATGACGTTCGTCGAACTCAGCCTGGCGTTACCGCAGATTCAAGCCGGCCGGGTTCGGCTTCTGGCCATCGGCAGTGAAAAGCGAAAAGCCGCCATGCCCGATGTACCGACGATCGCCGAGACGCTGCCAGGTTATCTCTCGGTGACCTGGTTCGGCCTGGTGGCGCCGCCGAAAACCCCGCCTGCGATAACCGCCAAACTTTCTGCGGCGATCGGCGCGGCATTAAAGGAAGCGGACGTCGTGAAGCGGATGAGTGAGATGAACGTTGAGGGCATCGGCGACACCCCGGCGGAAATGAAGCAGTTCATGGCCCAGGAAAGCGCGCGCTGGGGCAAGGTGATTCTCTCGAGCGGAATGAAAGTAAGTGAATAGCATCCTCTGAATAAATTTTTTTAAGGAATGGCAATGGGATTGATTGAGACACCCTGCGACGGTATGGACCGCATTTACGGCCACCGCGCGCGCATTGGATACACCTCGCCGTTCGCGGCAACCGAAGTGTTTCCGTACGAGTTCTACATGATCGCGCCGAAAGGCGTCACGCTGGTGATCTCGACGCTTGGCGTCATGGAGAGAAACAAGGCGGAAATCGATCGCAGCTACGACATGAGTCTGCAGGCCGCCAAGGAGTTGGCGCGGGTTGAGGTCGACCTGATCATGCTGGGCGGCGTGCCGATCAATCTCTCTCGCGGCGGCGATGTCAATGCGCTGATTGAAGAGGTCCAGCGCGACACCGGCATACCGGTAGCGACCAGCATTACTGCGCAAATCGAAGCGCTGCACAAACTTGGCGCCCGTCGCGTAGCGGTGGGACACCCTTATACCGTGGATCAGGACGGCACATTTTCCGGTTATGCGGAGCGCTACGGATTTGAGAAATCGAGCGTGAAGGGCGCCGGCTATACCGGACCGACGTTGGGGCGCATGCCGCCAAATGCCGCGCTTGCGCTTGGCCGCGAGCTGCTGGAGATGGATCCGAAGGCGGATGCGATCTGGTTTCCGTGCCCGCACTGGGCGGTGGCCGAATCGATTGAGTTATTGGAGCAATCGCTCGGTGTTGCCGTCGTCACCGCGCTCCAGGCGATTACGTGGCACGCACTTCGGCGCTGTAACGTCAACGACAAAATAGATTCCTTTGGACGGCTGTTGCGGGAATTTTAAAAAATAAATCAAAATTCAGGAGGCTCATCAATGCTACGAAACGATACGCAAGTCGATCGCCATAGTTCACTCACGGAACCGATGTACCGGTCTCTGTGGCGAACGTGAAGCTTCCATTCCAAGGAGTCGGAAGCGAACGCAATTAAGGCCGGCGCCTTAATTGCATAACAAGGAACGTAACAAAATGACGCGCGATCTGTGCGGGAATAGTTACGTCCATCACTTATAAAAAAATCGGAGACAAAAATTGAAATACTTTTTAAAAGGTGTATTCGCATTACTTGCTTTGGCCGCCATGCAACCGTCTATGGCGCAGTCCTCGGGATCCAGCGTCGTCCTGTACGGCCGCATCGACTCATCGATTGAATCAACCAGATTCGCCGCCACGCCCCGCGCCCCCGCGCAGCACGTCATCGACGAAGCCAAGGATACTTCCTACTGGGGCTTTCGAGGCGTTGAAGATTTGGGCGACGGCATGGCCGCGTACTTTAAGCTCGAGTCGGGTTTCTATCCGGACACCGGCGTATCGAACAGCGCCACGGCGTTCTTCAGTCGCGAATCTTATATAGGTTTGCGCGGCGGCCTGGGCAGTGTGCAGTTGGGCAGCCAGTACTCGCCGGCGTTGCTGTTGACCATCCACGAAGATCCGTTCCAGCGCGTAACCAACGGTTCGAATCTCAACCTGATGCAGAGTAGCGCCGGCATTCAGAGCCGGGGTTATACATCGGTCGTCAATAACGCGATTCATTACATATCGCCCGATCTCAATGGCTTTACCGCGCGCGCGATGTACGGTTTTGGCGAGAGTGCGAGCGAGCCGAAAGATCTCGGGAATTATCTGTCGGCCGGCGCTGAATATATCAAAGGTCCGCTGTATCTTGGGCTGACATACGAAGATCTGAAAACCGCGGGGACGACTCCCGGGAGCATCCGGGTCAATAAAACGTATACGCTCGGCACGACGTACGATTTCAATGTCGTCAAACTGCATGGCTATTTGCTCAGGAACAGCATAGACAACGCCGGCGATGTTAACGGCTACTCGCTTGGCCTGACCGCACCGGTCGGAAGCGGCATTGTGCGTGCAGCGTATGCGGCCCGCAAGACCAATGGAGATGCGGGCAGTAAATCGACTGTGGCGTCGATTGGCTACACCTACTATTTATCCAAGACCACATCGCTCTACACGACCTATTCGAGTTTGCACAATGGCGACACGGCGAATGTCGGTTTGCTGCCGAGTACCAGGACCTACGGCATTCCTGCGTTGGGGCAGGATATCCAGGGATTTGAGCTTGGTATGCGGGTGATGTTTTAGGCGGGTTGTAAAAAAGCCGCATTCTCATAGGGATGCGGCTTTGCACAGTGGGAAATGAGTCTTCAGGCTTCATCTCGCTGACGCCTGCGAAAATTGGCCGCTTTATAGCGGTTTCGGCAAGTTGCCATACTGCACCAGCGGCGGATGTGACGATTTGTTCGGTCTCGAACGCTATTGCAGTCTAAAGTTCGGCGGCATCTGCCTGAGCGTTTTGCGCCTGCGCCATGCGCCGCCAGTCGGCCGGCGTCATGCCTGCATGTTCCTTGAAAGCGCGCATGAAAGCGGCCACGGATTGGTAGCCCACCGATTCGGCCACGGCCTCGGTGGACATCGATGGATTTCGCAATACATTAGCGGCCAGGGTCATGCGGATATCCTTTAACAGGTCGCTGGCGGAACGCCCCAGTTTTTCGTCGAAATGACGCGCCAGCGTTGCGCGCGACATATTGCACAGGCCCGCAAGTTCGGGCAGCGTCCATGGGTGCGCCGGGTCGTGAAACATTGCCGTCAACGCTGATGCAAGGCGAGGAGAGCCGGCAAGCGCCAGCAAGCCGGTCGGCGCCTGGTCCGCTTCGCTTGCCAGGCGCAAGGTCAGTGCAAACAGCGCCGCTTGCAACGCATTGAGCATGGCGTGGCCGCCCAGGTTATCGGTCAGGGATTCCGCCTGCATCAATGCAACCAAACCCGCCAGCAGGGCGCCTGTAGACGGGGATTCTCCGGCGATATGAAGGCCGCCCGCGCGCACAATCAATTTGGGCGGCAGGTAAGCGCGTACCAGCCGATCGTGCGGAGCAGTCAGAATGAAATGACCGCACAACATATCCAGGCGATCGCCGGTTCCAGCATTTTCACTAATGGTGAGATTCAAATTTTTGCGTTCGCTCGCCGGCGCCGGCCGCCTGAGGCCGTCGTCGCGCAGGATGTGTGCCGCACCGTGCGCCAAGACCACGATGTCACCCGCCGAAAGCAGTTGCGATGGGCCGCCGTCGGGATCGTCCAATCTGGCGGTGCCGCGCAGGATAATGTGATACGGAATTTCCCGTTCTTTCGAGCGATCGTAAGCCACGCGCCAGGGGGCGCCATAGGAGCAGCGGATATCGAGATTACCGGCAACGGGCATCATGTCGAGCAGGCGGCTTAACCAGTCCATAGTGTCGGTGAAATCCCGTTGTGAGATGAATTAGCATGTTATTGAGTTTATTCGATATTAACAAGCTCATTCTATTTTCGTAAAGTGACAACTCCTCAACAACACTTAACAAAGGAGTTTCACCATGACACGTATCGCAACCCCAGCCGTTGAATCGGCCACAGGCGCCACTGCCGAAGTCTATGCACAAATCAAGAAGGCCGCCGGCAGCGTCCCAAATACCTTCGCTTCCATCGGCGCTCATGGCCCGGCAGCATTGAAAGCGGTCTTGCAAGCCGACGGCGTGCTGGCCTCCGGTTCGCTGAGCAAGCAGGATCAGGAAACCATCAAGTTGCTGGTCAGCGAAGTGGCCGGCTGCGATTACTGCGTCGCTGCGCATAGCCTGCTCGGCAAGCTGACCGGTTTGAAGCCTGAAGTGCTCAAGCAAATCCGTTCGGGTGCACCGACCGGCGACGACAAGCGCGACGCATTAATCCGTTTCGTCAGGAAGCTGCAGGAAACCAGCGGCACCGTGAGCGCCGAAGACTTCGCAGCGATCAAGGCCGCGGGTTACAGCGATGCGCAATTGGTCGACATCAGCCTGGCGATTGCCGTGACGGTGTTCACCAACGTGTTCAACCGCATCAACGACACCGCAATCGATTTCCCTGCAGTGGATTGATGGCATCGACCGGCGGGCACATATAGAAGATGTGTCTGCCGTATTCTTTGACCAAGTTTTGATTTTGATCCTTTATCGGGAGACTTAAAAATGAATACCTCGCAAATTAAATTAATTGAAGCGGCATCGAATGTGGTTGTCGATTCGAATGCGTATTCCATTTATCGGCTTGGCAACGGCAAACACCCGTCTATTTCTTGCATGTAGAACGTTGGCCGACATTGCTAGAGGAGATCTGCAAGCGTTAGACGCAAGTTGAAACCCCCGGCTGTCAATGAACCGGGTTGGACGTCATAAGACAAAAAAGCCGCATTCTCCTATGGGGGAAGCGGCTGATTGGACTTCATTGGACTTCTTGAAACAGTGTAATTGGGCGGCGTCACTCGCATTCAAGCTGTAGTGCTAGGTATATCAACGAGAACTGTGATTCTATTTTTATAGTTACCCCTATAGTTACCCCAGATGTCATTTTGTGTGCCAATATTTCGGATAGGAAACTGTGTCTTTCCTATAAGGCGTTAGGCAGTGCATAAGATTAGACCTATCGGTGTTATAGAATAGTCTTTTTATATCTTAATGATCAATTCGATATGGCTGATGCAAAGAGAACACACGATCTTAGCTCCTTGCGGCAGTTACTCGTAGATTTTGCGGCCGAGCGGGATTGGGGGCAATTCCATACTCCTAAAAATCTGGCAACGGCCTTGAGCGTTGAAGCTGCTGAATTGCTCGAGCCATTTCAATGGTTAGTTGCAGGCGATGCGAGTGAGCTAGATGATCAAAAAAGAATGGAGATTCGACACGAGATGGCTGACGTGTTTGCGTATCTGATATTGCTTGCTGACCGGTTGGACGTGGACCTTGGAGATGCCCTGGTAGAGAAAGTCGCATTAAATGCCATCAAATATCCGGTAGAACTTGTACGTGGGGAATCAAAGAAATATTCTGATTATAAAAATTAAAAGGATCACATGCGTGTTTATGCGGCGCACGGCAACAATTTCATCGAGGATTGTGAACGTAATCAGATAGCAGAAAAACTTCGATCTGGATTCTCTGCAGCATTTGGGGCAGCCCCAAACAAAAGTGAAGTCCAGTCATGGCGAAATTCATTACGTGCCTTGGCGTTAGTACTATCGCGTGCCAAATTAACGAGTCAAGGTGTTTTGCTCGAATACAAGTTGCCATTGAGCTCAAAGCGGATCGACTGTGTCTTGTGCGGTTATAACGCTGCCGGTGCACCGTCTGTTGTAATCGTCGAGCTAAAACAATGGGAGACTTGTAAGGAGGCAGAAGGACCATATGAAGTCATATCGTTCGTAAATGGAGGGGATAGGGAACTATTGCACCCTTCAGAGCAGGCTCGTAGATATGCTCAATCTTTAGAAGACTCGCACGAAGCCTTTTACAAAGATACTCCCCCGATCACGGCCCACGCCTGCGCATTTTTGCACAACTATTTAAGTGTCAAAAATGATCCACTGAAAAGCGAAAAGTTTAAAGAACTAATTTCAAAAACGCCTATATTTAACAGCGACGATATAGACGAATTTGTTGATTTTCTTCGACAACATGTCGGGAGTGGTGATGGCTTGTCGGTCCTAAGCGCCGTCGAACAAATGCGCTATCGACCCAGTAAAAAATTGATGCACCATGTTTCAAATGTTATTCAAAATCAGCCAGAGTATCTCTTGCTCGATGAGCAGCAAGTGGCTTTTGACAGTGTATTTACCGCTTTAAAAAATGGAGTGCACAATCGTTTAAAGCAGGTTGTGATAATTAAAGGCGGTCCTGGGACTGGTAAGTCCGTCATAGCAATCAACCTAGCTGCAAAACTACTAGCAAGTGATTATTCAGCTCACTACGTTACTGGGTCCAAAGCATTTACAGAAACACTAAGAAAAATTATCGGTCCTCGAGGATCAGATCTGTTTACTTATTCGAATAATTACATGCAGGCATTACCGGACTCCGTAGACGTTTTAATTACCGACGAAGCTCATCGAATTCGTGACATTAGCAGTAACAGGTTTACGCGGGCTGAAAAGAAATCTGATTTAAAACAGGTGGAAGAGTTAATTCGGGCATGTCGCGTGAGCGTTTTTCTGATTGACGACGACCAAGTGGTGCGGCCAGGAGAGATCGGTTCGTCAGCATATAT
>DASYCG010000180.1:0-4866 GCA_036500325.1 Herbaspirillum sp.
GAGGTGCTTGCCAGCACATCGGATCGGGTTTTAAGCTGGATCGACATATCGAGCGGAATGCCCAGTGAAGGGCTGAGCGGACCGGCCAGTGCGCGCGCGTGCGTCACGGCCTCGCCGGTCTGGAATAGAAACAGATCGACAGAATGGCAGGCATGGTGCCAAAGCAAACTGTCGGTCCAACTGCGCGGTTCGCCCTGCAGATTGATGTTGGCGCGCCGCAGAAAGTAAGTCTGGGTCACCATCTGGCGCAATCTCAATTTCCCTTGCCGGATGCGTTCGTATATCCACGCATGCCCAAAATTAAAACGGCGCAAATGTCCTGCGGCAACGACCAGTCCGGTCGCTCTTTGCATTTCGACCAGCGCGCGCGATTCGGCCAGCGAATCTGCCATTGGGATTTCGACCAGCACATGCCTGCCGGCTTTCATGCACTGGATCGCCTGGGCCGCATGCATCGGTGTCGGCGTGGCCAGGATGATCGCTTCGAATTCGTACGACGACAGCGCCTGGTTAAAATCGGTCGTCCACTTTTTTATGCCGAATTTCTCCGCGACGCGACGCGTAGTTTCTTCGACGCCGCCGATCAGCAGCACCACCTCGATCCCGGCAATGTGGCGCAATGCTTCCAGGTGCGCGGTGCCGATTGCTCCTTCGCCGGCCAATGCCACCCTGATGATGTTCGACATGATCATCCTTTCCGACAAAGACAGACGAACGATCAGAATTCGTTCTGGATACGTTTATAGCCCTGCACCAATGCGTTATTGGTCCGGGCAACGTCTTCCGAGAACTCAGAGGCCTGTGCAGTGACTTTGGGGATGCTGTCGAGATCGGTACGGGCGCCGATACGCTCCGTCGAAGGTACATAAAAGCCGGGCGGCAGCGCGCAGCCGTCGACCACCGCGTTGTGCCTGACGACACATCCCTGCCCCACCGAGCAGTTGAAGAGCACGCTGTTAAAGCCGATGAATACGTCATCGCCGACCGTGCACGGCCCATGAACGATTGCACGATGCGCGATCGATGTGCGTTCGCCTATCGTCACCGCAGCGCCCGACTTCGAGTGAATTACGACACCGTCCTGGATGTTCGAATCGGCGCCGATCACAATGGGATCCATGTGCCCCGCTGCATCGACCTCGTCGGCGCGAATCACCGCATAGGGGCCGATAAAAACGTTTTCATGCACGATCACGAGGCCGCAAAGAATGGCGGTGGGGTCAACAAAGGCGCTGGGATGTATTTGCGGCAGATCGCCGCGGGGATTTCTACGAATCATGGGGGGACTTTATGATGGTCGATTGATAATGTGTCAATTCTCCCATATCAGGAAGAAATCCATCGTCCGGCCTGACACCGGGCAAGCTACGGTCGACGAACAGGAGTCGCGGCTCCTTGAGCGCCTATCTGTCGGGGGTGTTTATCTTTGAATCCATTCTTCAGTTCAATCAATGAGTCCACCGTGGCCAATTCTTCCTTCAATTAACACCATTCAACGCCGACAAGTACTCACGGCACCACCAGTGCACATCGTACTTGCTGATGTTGGCCAATAATGCTCGATGGCGCTGCTGCCGTTCTTGCAATGGCATCTGCAAAGCCTGCTGGATGATTTGCGCCGTACTGTGGATGTCGTAGGGATTGACCAGCAGCGCTTCTTTCAATTGTTCCGCGGCGCCGGCAAAGCGCGACAGGATCAGCACTCCGGGATCGGCTTCATCCTGCACGGCAATGAACTCCTTTGCCACCAGGTTCATGCCGTCGCGCAACGGCGTGATCAGCGCAACGGCGCAGGCGCGGTACAGGCCCGGTAGCCGCCGGCGGGCGATGTTACGATGGATGTAGCGTATCGGAACCCAGTCAAAATCGCCGTAATCGCCATTGATTGCGCCGCATAGGCTTTCCAGTTCGTGCTGGATGTCGGTATAGGCATTGATATCCTCGCGGCTGGGAGCAGCCACCTGCAGCAGCGTAGCGCTATGGCGGTTTTCCGGATATTGAACCAGCAGTTCCCGAAAGGCACGCACCCGCTGCGGCAGCCCCTTTGAATAGTCGAGCCGGTCGACGCCAATCAATAGCCGGCGGCGCGAGTATTCTTCGCGCGTCCGCTCGAAGGTGTCGCGCGCTTCCTTGGCGCGGCCGAGCCGCAAAAAATCGTTCACATCGATGCCGATCGGGAATACGCCTGCCTGCACCGTGCTGTTGAAGGCATGAAAACGATTTTCTTCAGTGGCTTCGGCCGAGGCTTCCGCCTTCATATAATTTGAAAAATTTTCCAGGTCGGCATTACTCTGGAATCCGACCAGATCATAGGAAAACAATGCGCGCATCAGCCATTCGTGTGACGGGATCGCCGCCAGCAATTGCGGCGGCGGCAGCGGAATATGCAGGAAGAAACCAATGCGGTTGCGACATCCCATCGCCCGTAATTCCGCTGCCAGCGGAATGAGGTGATAGTCGTGGATCCAAATCAGGTCGTCCTCTTTCAGCAACGGCAGCAGCTTACGGGCGAACAGCTGATTGACGCGGCGATAGCCGCCCAGATGCCCCTGTTCGAAGCGGGCCAGATCGAGCCGGTAGTGGAATACCGGCCACAATACGCCGTTCGAATAGCCGAGGTAGTAGGCATCGTGATCTTCCTGGCACAAGTCCAGTGTGGCCAGGGTCACCGCGCCGGCCTGATGCACGTTCAACTCCCCTTCTCCCGGCGTTCCGTCCGGGACCACGTTGCCGCTCCAGCCAAACCACAGGCCGCCGGTCTTCTTCAGCGTTTCGCCCAAGGCAACAGCCAGTCCACCCGATGCGGCCTTGCGCGGGTCCGTCAGACGATTCGATACCACTACCAGACGCGACATTAATGCATTCCCATAAGAATCTCGATGAAGTTCGGATACTGGACGAAAGCACAACCCCTCCCGCAGCGAAACCCGGCCCGAATACGCTTGTTTTTCTCAATCAGCCTTTTTCGGCGCTCAATATGCGGAACAGCACGGCATGCAAATCCGCAGGGCTGGTCGACCTGGCGCGCGCCACGCTGGGACCTGCGCCGACCTTGATGCCAAGACCTTTCCCTTGTTCCGATTGAACCCATGAAAAGCCCGACTCATCCGTGACGTCGTCCCCGGCAAATACCGGACGGCGACCGGAAAACGGTGATTCGGCCATGAAACCGGCAATGGCCTGGCCCTTATCCACGCCCGAGGTCATTGCTTCCAACACCATCTTGCCGCGCAACAGGGTAAATCCCGACTCCAGCGCCAGGGCTGCGGTAATGGCCTGTACGCAAGTCTGTTCCAGTTGCGGCGCATGTCGGTAATGTAGAGCCACTGCGCCTTGCTTCAGTTCCAGCAGCAGCCCAGGATTGTCATCGACGAGTGGCTTCAGGCGGGCCAGCAGCCGCGCCGTATCCGGCGCCGGCAATTGTGTTAGCTTGCCGTCGGCGCTGCGCCTTTCCATGCCATGGGTTCCGGCGGCAGGCAATTGCAGAGGCTGTAGAAAATGATCGATCTGCGCCAGCGGACGTCCGCTGATGATGGCTAATGCCCCTTGCGAAAGCGACTGCAATTTCCATAATGTCTCAATCAACTGCGGCGGTACGATCACATCTTCAGGGCGCGCTGCAAGATCAACCAGCGTTCCGTCGAAATCGAGAAAAAGTGCATCGGAAGCAGGATCATAGTCGCAGGGGATGGATGGCATGTGTAGAAGATTGAAAAAATCGAGAAGGCATGTAGATCCACAGATCCGTCTCACAGTTCTGCATGGAATAAGCCAACGGTAATAGCCGCCTCCTATAGCGCAGTATAAGACCTTATGCAATTGACGGCATTTCAGCTCGCCGAGTTCCGGAGACGCTGCGAATTAAAAAGGACTGCCGCAACATGACATGCAGTTGCTTAGGCGGTAATCCCCCCTTTAAAAAGTATCGGCGGATTCAAACGGTCATTGCAACGCGTTATGAAAAATCTCGGCAGGCGTTTTAAACCCAAGGGTTTTTCGCGGCCTGAAATCGCGGCCGGCCCACTGCTCAGTTCAGAGTTAAATGATTTCCGACAATTATCGGCACCCGCTTATCAAAATCACCCCTTGAAAAATAGATACCTCGCCCCTATACTTAGCACTCGTCGAGTCAGAGTGCTAACAAGCCCTTAAGCTATTGGCCCTGTCCGTCGTTCATTTTCCGGTGTAATGCTTTATCTGGCCGCTCAAGGTGGCTGGTTCCGGGCCTTACCGTCGCGAATACCTCGCAGTTAATTTATTCATAACTTATTGAATCTAAGGAGTTTTTTATGGGTCTTCGTCCATTACACGACCGCGTTATCGTTAAACGTCTCGATCAGGAAACCAAAACCGCATCCGGTATCGTGCTGCCTGAAGCTGCCGCTGAAAAGCCGGATCAAGGCGAAGTACTGGCCGTCGGCAATGGCAAAATCCTGGAAGACGGCAAAGTTCGTCCGCTGGCTGTTAAAGTCGGCGACCGCGTTCTGTTCGGCAAATATGCCGGTCAGACAGTCAAGATCGACGGCGATGAGCTGCTGGTCATGCGCGAAGAAGATCTGTTCGCCGTCGTTGAAAAATAATGAAGCCTGTCGGCCCGTATGCGCTCAGCGCAACGGGCCGATTCTGCTTTACCTTTAATTTGTATCAGGAGAATAAAACATGGCAGCAAAACAAGTAATTTTCGGCGATGAGGCACGTGCCAAGATCGTCAACGGCGTCAACATTCTGGCTAACGCAGTTAAAGTCACTCTGGGCCCTAAAGGCCGTAACGTGATTCTGGAACGCAGCTTCGGCGCACCGACAGTGACTAAAGACGGCGTTTCGGTCGCTAAAGAAATCGAACTGAAAGACAAGCTGGAAAACATG
>DASYCG010000181.1:0-18565 GCA_036500325.1 Herbaspirillum sp.
ATCGAAAATCCGATTGAAGCGCATCGCCACACTGTGATGGTGCCGTTGTTCGTCAGCCAGGACGACATGATCGAAATCGATACGCGTACCAACGAATACAAACGGGTAATACGTAACTGATTTGGTTCGAAGATTAAAAAACGCTGCAGACTTTCCGCGGCGTTTTTTTTCGTCTATGTATTTGGCGCTTGGATGCTGCTACCGGTGTTATTGACGGTCGCAAGACTGATCGGTGAGCGGTGCGGGTACGCGCCAAACGAAAAATATCCGCTTCGCTAAAAACAATATTTTCCTGATTGTTTGTCGCATACCTGAACCGCTCACCGCTCAGTCTCGCTTTTTCTTTATGGCTTTAAGTAGTCGTCCTGGCTATCCAGGCGGGCTGCGACTTTTCAAGAAATGCACGCAGGCCTTCTCGCCCTTCTTCCGATGCGCGCAAATCGGCGATAACACCTGCTGTGCTTGCACGCAAAGCATCGGCATCCTGCGACGCTGCAGCAGCGCTGACCAGTGCCTTGGCAGCGCGCATCGCTTGCGGCCCGTTCGCCAACAAGGTCGTCAGCATCGCTGAAACGGCGGCATCGAGACGCGCTGCTTCGACCACTTCATGCACCAGGCCGATCGCCATTGCCTGCCGCGCCGAAAAACGTTCCGCACTGACAAAATAACGCCGCGCCTGAGATGCGCCGATTTTTGAGATGACGTAAGGGCTGATCACTGCGGGCGCCAGTCCCAATTTAACTTCTGAGAACGCGAAACTTGCTGTCTCGACAGCCAAAACGATATCGCAACAAGCGATCAGGCCGATACCGCCGCCCATGGCCGTCCCCTGCACTTTGGCAATCGTCGGCGCCGGGAAGCGATCCAGCGTCTCCATCAGTTTGCTTAAATTATGGGCATCCAGCAGATTATCGGCGCGGCCGGCACTGGCCATGCGCTGCATCCAGCCCAGATCGGCGCCTGCGGAAAACGATTTGCCGTTTGCGGCAAGCACCAGCACGCGCAGGCCAGGATGAACGGCGGCTTGTTGCAGCGCCGCGATCAATTGCGCAATCAGCACGTCGTCGAAGGCATTGTGTATTTGGGGGCGGTCGAGGGTGATGGTGGCGACGCCGCGCGCATCGATATCGACTATCAGGGCTGGGCTGCTGTTCATGGAATCTCCCTCGTATTAATCGGTTTCGTCGACTTCTTCGGTATCAACGGTTTACGCAAGGTAACGGAGAATGGCCGTGCCGCCAATAGCGTTCGCAGCTCAATCGCGTTGCGCGACAAGCATACGTTCGACATGGTCAGCGTTGGTATTGCAGATAGCCCTAAACCTCTCACTGATACGTTCATCTAGCTTCGCGCGACGCCAAAACACCAAGGCCGCTTCTGCCGCTTGGACCCAGGCACTACGTTCTCTTGGCACGGGCAAGGCCGGCGCGAAATTGCGTTCAACCAGTTCCACCCCTCGTTGGGGAGCGTATAACAT
Source organism: Herbaspirillum sp. (assembly GCA_036500325.1). Taxonomy (GTDB): domain Bacteria; phylum Pseudomonadota; class Gammaproteobacteria; order Burkholderiales; family Burkholderiaceae_D; genus Herbaspirillum. Next base: position 1,478 of record DASYCG010000181.1, read on the forward strand.
AGGCAGCATGTCATACGCGGGGGCCAAAGTAAGTCCAGGCAGGAATGCAAGATTGCCATCATGCATATCCGTGTTTGCAATCAAGCGGCCGAAATGTTCCAGGAGGTTTATCTGGCGCGCGGTCTCCGCCGAAATGTGGCCCTCCTTGAGCAAAGCTTCCGCGCCTTCTGACCACGAACCTGCCAATCCGAATAAGGCAGAATTCAATTCATGCCAAGAGCACACTCCAGAACGCCCGAATTCGCCATGCCGGTCGAAACGGTCGACTTCATAATAGGTGCGGCCGCCAATTTGATAGAGGCGACTTTGCGCTGCGCCGAGCTGCAGAGTATCGGCAATGGCGGCCAATGCAAGATGTTCGCACACAAGCAAATCTGACCAGCGTTGCTCCTGCGCAGACCCGTCAGCTCCCGAGAATTTGACGATGACGTGAGTCGCTTTCCCGTCCAACAACCGACCTGCGGTGAATTTAGGGAATTCACCCGCGGCTGAGGAGCCGACCACCCCAAAGTTCAGCGCCTGCTGGGCGCGAAGCGGATACGCTGTTTCAACCATCTCATCGACCAGGAAGGGAATGCCGTTTTGCTGTTCCTCCAAGAAGCGGCGCAAGGCTTGCTCACCCAGAATGTAATTGCCTGCCTGGTCCCGGCCAAGGACAGTCAATGCATACAACACATCATCCTCGCTCCAGCGCTTCACGTCTTCGTCTACCTGGAGGATAGAGGCGTATTGATGTGCAAAGTTACGCCCGAGGAAACCCTGTGGTCGCATGTCGCCCAACAGATACGGAACACCCGGGAACCAGCCATCAGCCATGTCGTCATTGAGCGGCCAAGGGCATGCTTCCACAAAACGCATCGCACATCCTTCCGGATAAATGGGTTCAAGCAGCCCAGCCTCATGCGCACGACCCGACTCATCGATCCGGTAAAGAACTAATGGGGCTGGATTACCTCGAATCGACCGACGTGCTGCATACGCAGTCCGCCGCGCACGGCCGCGCGTGACCACTTGGCCATCCAGCTCTGCAATAGCGCGCATCAGAGACGGGCGACTTACCCCGAGACGCTGCAAGAGCTCTCCAGCTTGCTGCCTTCCCCAGGTACGCAGTGTTTCGACGACGGTTTTAGCAATTGCCATGTAACGATTCTTTTGTCGATTAATGATGAATCAATCATACACAAAATCATGGGCTACGGCGAAATATATGTAACGATTTATGTAACGATTATTTTAAGTAAGAATGCATTGCCGAGACAAGCAAATGCATGGTGGGATGCCCAATAAGCGCATTAATCAGTGCCTTTATAAAAAGCGCCAATCTATTACAGGGGCATTGAGCGCAAAAACGACATTGCTGGCGAACAGATCGAGGAATAGTCCGCCAACATTTGGGGAGTCATTACAAAAGAAAAAAGCCCTGAATGAATCAGGGCTTTTTTTCTTTCTCGCAAATCGAGAATCTTGGCGTCCCCAAGGGGATTCGAACCCCTGTACTCACCGTGAAAGGGTGATGTCCTAGGCCTCTAGACGATGGGGACAATGGAAGCACTGATTAAACGGTGCTGCCGACCCAATCTACGGATTGCGTGCTCACCGTACTCACGTACGGTTCCGCGTCTTAATCCGTAGCTTGAACCGCCAGCTACAATTACTCAGCGCTTCCTCTAGGTAAGCTGTATTACTCTGAGCAGTGTTGCTCTGTATTACTGCGACGCCTGAAAACTTGGCGTCCCCAAGGGGATTCGAACCCCTGTACTCACCGTGAAAGGGTGATGTCCTAGGCCTCTAGACGATGGGGACAATTGTCTTTCATTTACTGCTTCTATCTACTTCTCTTCGCGATCACAATTACTACCGATCTTGCTGCCGCTTCATCTAAAACCAACTTGAAACAACCGAACGCAATCTGCTTTGACTGGTGGAGGTAAGCGGGATCGAACCGCTGACCTCTTGCATGCCATGCAAGCGCTCTCCCAGCTGAGCTATACCCCCCAGATGCGAAGAGACGAGATTATAGCAATGTTTTATTGGCTATGTAAATTTATTAAGTGGATTAGGCCAGATAAGGCTTGAGTCGTTGCAACACGACATCGCGGCCGAACAGGGCCAGCACCAGATCGATCGCCGGCGTCTGCAATTGCCCGGCCACGATCAGCCGCAACGGCATCGCCAGTTGCGGCATTTTCAGGCCGTGCTGCGCCAAGACCTGTTTCAGCATGACAGTCAGCGCCTCTTTATTCCATTCGACTGTAGCGCATTGCTGCGCATAATCGGCCAGCGCGGGCTTGATCGCATCGGTGACGTGCTGCGCGACCAAAGCCTGATCCGGCGCGGGCTGGCGATAAAACATCATTGCGGCAGCCGCCAGTTCGACCAGCGTGTGGGCACGTTCTTTCAGGGCGGCCAATACCAGCGGCAGATCCGGTGTGCCGGCGCCGAAGTCGGCGCCATCTTTTTCCATGAACGGCCTGACCAGGCCGGCCAGACGATCGTTATCGGCCAATTTAATGTAATGATTATTCAACCAGGCCAGCTTTTCAGGGTTGAACTGCGCCGCCGATTTCGACAAATGATCCAGATCGAACCAGGCGCAAAACTGTTCCATCGAAAACACTTCTTCGTCACCGTGGCTCCAGCCCAGGCGCGCCAGATAATTCAGCATCGCTTCCGGCAGATAACCTTGCGCCGGATAATCCATCACGCTGACCGCGCCATGCCGCTTCGACATTTTTTCGCCGTCGGATCCGAGGATCATCGGCAAGTGGCCGTATAACGGCAGCGTCGCACCCAGCGCTTTGAGAATATTGATTTGGCGCGGTGTGTTGTTGACGTGATCGTCGCCGCGGATAACGTGCGTGATCTGCATGTCCCAATCGTCCACGACCACGCAGAAGTTATAGGTCGGCGTACCATCGCCGCGGGCGATCACCAGATCGTCCATTTCACGATTGGAAATCGTGATGACGCCTTTGACGACATCGTCCCAACTGACTTCGCCGTCCAGCGGATTCCTGAACCGCACGACCGGTTTGCGGTCGGCAGGAGTGGCCGGCAAGGTCTTGCCCGGTTCAGGACGCCAGGTGCCGTCGTAACGCGGCTTTTCGCCGGCCGCACGTTGCTTCTCGCGCATTGCTTCAACTTCCTGCGGCGACGAATAGCAATAATAGGCTGTGCCGTCCTTGAGCATGCCGGCGATGACTTCCCGATACCGGTCCATCCGCTGCATTTGATAAAACGGCCCTTCGTCATGCGCCAGGCCCAGCCACTGCATGCCGTCGATAATGGCCTGCACCGCCGCCGGCGTTGAGCGTTCCAGATCGGTATCTTCGATACGCAAAATGAAGGTGCCGCCGAAACGGCGCGCATAAGCCCAGGAAAATAGCGCGGTGCGCGCGCCGCCGAGGTGAAGATAACCGGTTGGGCTAGGCGCAAAACGGGTACGGACTGGGGAATTGACTGCTGTCATGATCAATAAAAACGGCCTTGGATCACCAAAGCCGTATATAAAAGCTAAAAACGTATTTTACAGCGGTTCCGCACGATTCCAGCGCCTCAGCTCCGGCTTAATGGCTCTGTGGTTTAAATCAATGCGATCAAATGCCGAATTTTTTCAATATGACGGGCAACAATTGCGCAAGCAGTACAACACTTGCAACCCACATGATGATGGAATTCTTGGCATCGGCGATATCCGCCTTTGTCGCATAGTTGGATTTGATCACCGCTACGTCGATTTTCAATGTAGCCACACCCGCTTTCAATGTATCCACATCGTTTTCCAGTTTGGTCACACGAATCTCCATGTATCAAGAATACACGTTCGAGCGCTTCCGGCGGTCTGAAACAGCTCTTAAATATCGACCCATCTTTTCTGATGATTTTCCATCATCAATCTCGGGCATCAATCGTTCTGAACCACAATCGTCGGGAATTTACTGCTCATGTCACGCGCTTTTTCGGCGACCTTGATGGCGATCTTGCGAGCGATGGTTTTGTATATTGCCGCGACCGGGCCGTCCGGATCGGCCACCACCGTCGGCTTGCCGAGATCGGCGTGCTCGCGAATCGACATGGTCAGCGGCAGGCCGCCCAGGAAATCGACGCCGTATTCGTGGCACATTCTTTCGCCGCCGCCGCTGCCGAAGATCGACTCTGCATGACCGCAATTCGAGCAAATATGCGTACTCATGTTTTCGACGACGCCCAAAATCGGGATGCCGACTTTTTCAAACATCTTCAGCCCCTTGCGTGCATCCAGCAAGGCAATGTCCTGCGGCGTAGTGACAATCACGGCGCCGGTCACCGGCACTTTTTGCGACAGGGTCAGTTGAATATCGCCGGTGCCGGGCGGCATATCGACGATCAGATAATCCAGATCGCGCCAGTTGGTCTGATCCAATAACTGCTGCAGGGCCTGGGTGACGATCGGGCCGCGCCACACCATCGGCTCGTCCGGATCCACCATGAAACCGATGCTCGATACCTGCAAACCGTAATTTTCCAGCGGCTCCATGGTTTTGCCGTCCTTGCTCGACGGACGCTCGCCGGCCAACCCCATCAGCAACGGTTGCGAAGGACCATAGATGTCGGCATCCAGAATGCCGACCTGCGCGCCTTCGGCGGCCAATGCCAGCGCCAGATTGACGGCCGTGGTCGATTTGCCGACACCGCCTTTGCCCGAAGCCACCGCAATAATGTTCTTGACGCTGGCTTTCAGCTTGACGCCGCGCTGTACCGCATGCGCAACGATTTTGGCATACACATTGACGTTGATCTGCTGCACGCCCGGCAGCGCCTGCAAGGCAGCGGTAACGGCGGCGCGAATCGGCTCGATCTGGCTCTTCGCCGGATAGCCCAATTCCACATCCAGCGACACATTGGCGCCGTCGATTTTGATGTTTTTGGCCGATTTGCTGCTCAGCAAATCGCGGTCGGTATTCGGGTCGATTACGGCACTCAGCGCCGCCTGTACGGATTCGATAGTCATGCTCATAGATTGCTTCTCCTTAGATGAACGCTAGTCTAAACCAATATCGCAATTCGACTATTGATCTTGGACAAACCCAAGGAAACGCCGCGAATCGCCTCCGCACTGCTAAAATTAGCCTTTTTTCGGGACACCCCGCCGTTCCGGGCATTGCCCGCAGCCTTTACAGATGAGCACAACATTGAGCACCGCAGCCCCCCGCAAACTTTTCGTCACCACCGCCCTGCCCTACGCGAACGGCGCCTTTCATATCGGCCACATCATGGAATATATCCAGGCCGATATCTGGGTGCGCTTTCAACGCATGCAACAGGATGCCGGGCAGATGCGTCAAGTGCACTTTGTCGGCGCCGACGATGCGCACGGCGCGCCGATCATGATCGCCGCCGAAAAAGCCGGCATTACGCCGCAACAGTTCGTGGCCGATATCGCCGCCGGGCGCAAGCAATATCTGGACGGCTTTCACATTGCATTCGATAACTGGCATTCGACCGACAGCGCCGAAAATGAAGCGCTGTCGCAAGATATCTATCGCAGCCTGCGCGACAACGCCAAGCTGATCACGACCAAAACGATCGACCAGTTTTTCGACCCGGTCAAGAACATGTTCCTGCCGGACCGCTACATCAAGGGCGAATGCCCGAAATGCGGCGCCAAGGATCAATACGGCGACTCCTGCGAGGTCTGCAGTTCGGTCTACGCGCCGACCGATCTGATCAATCCGTATTCGACCTTGTCGGGCGCCACGCCGGTCATGAAATCGTCGGAACATTTCTTTTTCCGCTTATCCGATCAGCGCTGCGTCGATTTTCTGCGCCAATGGGCATTGAACGATCATCGCCTGCAGCCGGAAGTCGCCAACAAAACCAAGGAATGGCTGGAAAGCGACAGCGGCCTGGGCGATTGGGATATCAGCCGCGATGCGCCGTATTTCGGGATTGAAATCCCGGATGCGCCGGGCAAGTATTTTTATGTCTGGCTGGATGCGCCTATCGGTTATCTGGCATCGTTGAAAAACTACTTCGAAAAAGGCGGCCCGAAAGAAAAATACGGCGAATTGCGCAGTTTCGACGAATTTATCGCCGCGCCGGACACCGAGCAATATCATTTCATCGGCAAGGATATTACCTATTTCCATACGCTGTTCTGGCCCGCGATGCTGCATTTTGCCGGGCGCAAGGTACCGAACAATGTCTTTGCCCACGGTTTCATTACCGTCAGCGGCGAGAAAATGTCGAAATCCCGCGGCACCGGCATCTCGCCGCTGCGCTATCTGGATATCGGCATGAATCCCGAATGGCTGCGTTATTACATTGCGGCAAAATTAAGCGCCAAAGTCGAAGATGTCGATTTCAATCCCGACGATTTCATTGCCCGCGTCAATGCCGATCTGATCGGCAAATACGTCAACATCGCCAGCCGCGCCGCCGGTTTTATCAGCAAGCGTTTCGACGGCCGCCTGAGCATGGAATGGGCTGGCGGCGGCGATGCTTTCCTGGCGCGCTTGCGTGCGGTAGGCCCGGATATCCAGGCGTTCTACGAACAGCGCGAATTCGGCAAAGCGCTGCGCGCCATCATGGAACAGGCCGATCTGATCAATGCCTATGTCGATGCCAATAAGCCGTGGGAGCTTGCCAAAGATCCGGCGCGGGACGCGCAACTGCATGAAGTCTGCAGCCGCCTGCTGGAGGCTTTCCGCATCCTGACGCTGTATCTGAAACCGGTATTGCCGAAGTTGGCGATTGCGGTCGAAGACTTCCTGAATATTGCACCGCTGCAATGGTCCGGCATTTCGACACCGCTGCCGCAGAATCACCAGATCAAGCAATATGCCCATCTGATGACCCGGGTCGAGCCGAAAATGCTGGAGGCATTGTTTGAAGCGCCGGCGACAGCGGCCGATGCCGCCGATGCCACCATTCTTGATGCCGCGTCGGCGCCGGCCGATGCAATCGAAGCCCTCGCCCCTGAAATCAAGATCGACGATTTCGCCAAGGTCGATCTGCGCATCGCCAAAATCGTCAATTGCGAAGCGGTCGAAGGTTCCGACAAATTGCTGCGCCTGACGCTGGATGCCGGCGAAGGCCGCCTGCGCAATGTGTTTTCCGGGATCAAATCGGCTTACCGGCCGGAACAATTGATCGGCCAATTCACCATCATGGTGGCCAATCTGGCACCGCGCAAAATGAAATTCGGCATCTCGGAGGGCATGGTGCTGGCGGCATCGGCCGCCGACGAGAAAGCCAATCCCGGCATTTACATCCTGACGCCGTGGCCGGGCGCCGAACCGGGCATGCGGGTACGCTGATCGGGAGCGAGCTAAAAGCCGCTCAGGTTCCTGTAGAATAGCGCCAACTCATCTTTTCATTGGTAAATCTCATGGCTTTCACCAAGCAATTCAAGTTGTATGAATCGGAAGCGACCAAGTTCATCGCCGAACTGAAGGAAAAAAATCCGAACCTGGAAGCAGAACAGCTCGCCGGCCGCGCTTTGCTGTGGGACAAGACACCGATCAATCTGGATAACAGCGAGCGCGAAAAGAGCTCGCGCGTAAAGCAGCAGCCTTACGTTTACCAGAATAAATAAGCACCGAAAAACAGCGCGATGAGCATGCACATGGCGACCGGCGACGCCGATCTGTCGGATACAGCCCTGGCCCTGGCAACCCAAACCGATTCGACACCGAATGTGATCGATGGCGTGGCGTTTGCCACGCTGTACGGTGAGCCGCTGTTCAAGCTTCCGCACGATCTCTACATTCCGCCCGATGCGCTGGAAATATTTCTGGAAGCATTTCAGGGACCGCTCGATCTGCTGCTGTATCTGATCCGCAAGCAAAACTTCAATATTCTCGATATCCCGATGGCGCAGGTCACACTGCAATATCTGGAATACGTCGAACAGATCCGTAAACATAATCTGGAGCTGGCGGCAGAATATCTGCTGATGGCCGCCATGCTGATTGAAATCAAATCGCGCATGCTGCTGCCGGTACGTCACGCCGACAGCGGCGAAGAGGCGGAAGACCCGCGTGCCGAACTGGTGCGCCGACTGCTGGAATACGAGCAAATGAAACTCGCCGCGCGCGAGATCGATCAATTGCCGCAACTGGGACGCGACTATGTGCGCACCCAGATTTATATCGAACAAAGCATCATCACGCGCTGGCCCGATGTCGATCCGATAGATCTGCAGTCCGCCTGGGCCGACGTGCTCAAGCGCGCCAAATTGACCGCCCATCATCACATCAGCCGCGAAGAATTGTCCGTACGCGAACACATGACCAGCATTCTGCGCCGCCTGCAATCGACACGCTTTGTCGAATTCGCCGACTTGTTCGACGCCACCCGCGGCGTGCCGGTGCTGGTCGTGAATTTCATTGCGCTGCTGGAATTGGCCAAGGAAACCCTCATCGAAATCACGCAGGGCGAACCGTTCGCCCCGATCTACGTGCGCCTCTCCTATTCACCGAGCTAGGGTATTGCCCCAAGCCCTAAGTCGACCATCAGTCCTGCATCAATTTTAAGAACACAATAATTAATGAAAATAGTTTCCACTATCGAAGAACTGCGCGATCAGTTGCGCGGCCAGTTGCGTACCGCATTCGTGCCGACCATGGGCAATCTGCATGAGGGCCATTTATCGCTGATGCGGCTGGCGCGCACTCACGGCGATCCGATCGTGGCGTCGATTTTCATCAACCGCCTGCAATTCGGTCCGAACGACGATTTCGATAAATACCCGCGCACTTTCCAAAGCGATGTCGAAAAGCTGGAGAAGGAAGGCGTCTACGTGCTGTTTGCGCCGAGCGAGCAAGAGCTTTATCCGGAACCGCAGGAATTCCGCGTGCGTCCGCCGGACGATCTGGGCAATATGCTTGAAGGCGAATTCCGGCCGGGGTTTTTTACCGGCGTGACCACCGTGGTCCTCAAGCTATTGTCCTGCGTGCAACCGAAAGTCGCGGTATTCGGCAAGAAGGATTATCAGCAACTGATGATCGTGCGCAATATGGCGCGCCAGTTTGCGCTGCCGACGGAAATCATCGCAGCCGAAACGTATAGAGCCGAAGATGGTTTGGCGCTGTCGTCGCGCAATGGTTATCTGAGCGAAGCCGAACGCGCCGAAGCGCCGCAGTTGTATCAGGCGCTGGATCATATCGCCGCGGAAGTACGCGGCGGCAATCTCGATCTGGCGCGCCTCGAAGCCGATGCAATGGCGGGCTTGAAAGCGCGCGGCTGGAATCCGGATTACATCGCCGTGCGCAAACGCAGCAATCTGCAAGTGCCGGATGCGGCCGATCTGGCGCAAGGCGCGCCGCTGGTCACGCTGGCCGCCGCCAGACTGGGCATCACCCGGCTGATCGATAATCTGGAAATCTAGGGCAAGGCTGATTAAGTGCCATGGGTGGCCTTTTTTTTTAGCGCCATGGGTGGCCTTTTTTTAAACGCGGCACGGGCCGCACCCCTCACCCAAATGAACGATTTTTTATGGCACTAAAGAAAATCAGTCGACTTCGAACTTTCTTTAAATCCATAAAAGACCGTTCATTTGGGTGAGGGGTACGGCCCGTGCCGCGTTAAAAAAAAGGGCACCCATGGTGCTAAAAAAACCCCCACCCATGGCACTTAATCAGCCTTGCCCTAAGCATCTTTCCAATCCGATTCCCGGGCAAGCTTCACGAACGCTTTCAGAAAATCGATCTCGGCATCCGTCTCGCGCATGCCGAGAAATATCTGCTTGGCGATGCCATGCTTGCCCAGGCGAACCGGGCTGATTGCCACCTTGCCGGCATATTCATCCACCAGCCAGCCGGGCAGCGCCGCCACGCCGCGGCCGTTTTCCACCATCTGCAGCATGATGTCGGTGGTCTCGATCACCTTATGTTTCTTCGGCATGCAGCCCGCCGGCAATAGAAACTGATTATAAATATCCAGCCGCTCAATCTCGACCGGATACGTAATCAGCACTTCCTCGGAAAGCTGTTGCGGCAGGATATAAGGTTGGCCTGCCAATGGATGATCGCGGCTTACCACCAGCACTTGTTCATAGTCGAACACCGGTTCAAACAGCAAGCCTGGTTTGCGCAGCGGATCCGGTGTGACGAGAATATCGATCTCATACCCAAAAAGCGCGCCGATGCCGCCGAACTGGAATTTCTGTTTGACGTCGACGTCGACATCCGGCCAATTGGTCAAATACGGCGACACCACTTTGAGCAGCCATTGATAGCAAGGATGGCATTCCATGCCGATGCGCAGCGCGCCGCGCTGGCCCTGCGCATATTGCTGGATGACCTGCTCTGCATGTTCCAGTTGCGGCAGCACGCGATTGGCCAGCGCCAGCAGATATTGCCCGGCCTGCGTCAAGCGCAGATTGCGTCCCTCGCGTTTCCAGATGGGCGTGCCTAATTGCTGTTCTATTTTCTTGACCGTGTGGCTGAGCGCAGATTGCGTCAGAAACAAGCTCTCGGCGGCAGCAGTCATCGAACCTTTGCGATCGATTTCACGGATGACGGAAAGATGAATGCGCTCTAGCATGGCTTGCCCGATCAAGAATATTTGTATGAGTGGAAGTAATTGATCGATGAAATAATACCATTATTTTTCATGGATACTAATCGCTATGATCACCCCATCGTCAACACAAACAAACGGGAATATCGATCATGGCCATCACACACAATCTGGGATTTCCCCGCATCGGCGCAAAGCGCGAATTGAAATTCGGGCTGGAAAAATACTGGAAAGGGCAATCGTCGCGCGATGAATTGACCGAACTGGGCGCGCAACTGCGTCAGCGCCACTGGCAGAATCAGGCCGGACTGGATCTGGCGCCGGTCGGCGATTTCTCGTTTTACGACCAGGTGCTGGATACCAGCTTCCTGCTGGGCAATATACCCGAGCGCGTGCGTGGCAAAGAGGGCGATGTGCTCGATAACTATTTCCGCGTCGCGCGCGGCCGCTCGGCCGAAGATCCGGCATGCTGCGGCGGTGTGCATGCCGGCGAAATGACCAAATGGTTCGATACCAATTATCACTACATCGTGCCGGAATTCAATGCCGCCACTGCGTTTTCGCTGGACGCCTCGCGTCTGTTGGATCAGCTCGCCCAAGCCACCAGCCTCGGCGTAAAAACCAAGCCCGTCATCATCGGACCGGTGACGTATCTATGGCTGGGCAAGGCCAAAGATGATTCGGACAAGCTTGCACTGCTGCCGCGTCTGCTGCCGATCTATGCTGCGCTGCTGGACAAACTGGCGGAGCAGGGCGTCGAATGGGTGCAGATCGATGAACCGGTGCTGGTCACCGAGTTGGATCCGCAATGGCAGCAAGCATTCGCGATTGCCTACGATGCGTTGAAAGGCAGCAAGGTCAAGCTATTGCTGGCGACCTATTTCGGCCAACTGCAAGACAATTTGGCGCTGACCTGCAGATTGCCGGTGCAGGGGTTGCACATCGATGCCATCAATGCCCGCACCGAAGTCGAGCTGCTGGTCAGGCAATTGCCGGCGGACAAAGTGCTGTCGCTCGGTGTGGTCAACGGCCGCAATATCTGGAAGACCGATCTGCACGCCACGCTGGAATGGTTGGAGCCGATCCAGCGTGCGTTGCAAGATCGCCTGTGGATCGCGCCATCCTGTTCTCTGCTGCACGTACCGGTCGATCTGAACAGCGAACAAAAGCTGGATCGCGAGATTCATTCCTGGCTGGCGTTCGCTCTGCAAAAACTGGACGAGCTGCAAATCCTGGCCAAGGCCTTGAACCATGGCCGTCCGGCGGTGCAGGAAGCGCTGGTGGCCAATCATGCCGCGATCGAAAAGCGCCGTACTTCCACCCGTGTGCATAACCCGGCGGTCAAGGCCGCGCTGGCCAGGATCGACGCCAAGCTGGGCCGGCGCCAGGGCGGCTACGAACAACGCGCAGCAACCCAAACCGCCTTGCTGAAATTGCCGGCGTATCCGACCACCACCATCGGATCGTTCCCGCAAACCGCGGAAATCCGGTTGGCCAGAAGCCGATTCCGCCTGGGCGAGCTGGACGAAGCGGCATATAAAACATTGATGCAGGCCGAGATCGCCCGCTGTGTGCGCGAGCAGGAAGCGCTGGGACTGGATGTCTTTGTGCATGGCGAAGCGGAGCGCAACGACATGGTCGAATACTTCGGTGAACAGCTCGACGGCTACACTTTCAGTCAATTCGGATGGGTGCAATCGTACGGCTCGCGTTGCGTGAAGCCGCCGATCCTTTTCGGCGATATCAGCCGTCCTCGCGCCATGACCGTTGAGTGGAGCAAGTATGCGCAATCGCTGACCGACAAACCGATGAAAGGCATGTTGACCGGCCCGGTCACGATCCTGAACTGGTCATTTGTGCGCGACGATCAGCCGCGCTCGGTTTCATGCTATCAGCTGGCGCTGGCGATCCGGGAAGAAGTCCTGGACCTGGAACGCGCCGGCGTGCGCGTGATCCAGATCGACGAAGCCGCGCTGCGCGAAGGCTTGCCGCTGCGCCGGGCGCAATGGAGCGAATACCTGCGATGGGCGGTGGAATCGTTCCGGATCACAGCCAACGGTGTGCAAGACAAAACGCAGATCCATACGCACATGTGCTATTCGGAGTTCAACGACATCATTGCGTCGATTGCCGATATGGATGCCGACGTTATCACCATCGAGACTTCGCGCTCGGATATGGAATTGCTGGATGCGTTCGATCACTTCAATTATCCGAACGAGATCGGTCCCGGCGTCTACGACATTCATTCGCCGAACATTCCGAGCCAGGAACACATCGTGCAATTGATGCGCAAAGCAGCCGAGCGCGTGCCGGCAGGGCGTCTGTGGGTCAATCCGGATTGCGGATTGAAGACGCGCAATTGGGAAGAGGTGATCCCGGCGCTGAAGAACATGGTTGCGGCCGCCAAGACTTTGCGGGAGGCAGCTTGATATAATTGCGCTTTACGCAATGATTAACTATGGAGAAGTACCTGATGGACGCATCTACAGCTTTTGAGTGGACCGATAGCTTCAAGCTCGGTTACACGCCTATGGATGAGACCCATCAGGAGTTCGTTGAAATCGTCAACGCGATGCTGGTTTGCCCGGATGCCGATTTATTGAAGCATCTGGACGAATTCGCTATCCACGGCGAAGCGCATTTTTCGCAAGAGCTGGTGTGGATGACGGAAACCAATTTCCCCAGCACCGATTGCCATGCCGGCGAACACGATGCGGTCATGAAATCGGTCTATGAAGTGCGCGATCTGCTGGCCGCCGGCGCCAATCCGCAGGTCGCCCGGGGTTTGGCCGAAGAGCTGGCGCGCTGGTTTCCCGGCCATGCCGATTATCTGGACTCCGCCCTGGCGCAATGGCTGGTCAAGAAAAAATCGGGCGGCGTGCCGATTGTGATCCGCCGCAAGATGACGTTTCCGGAACCTCAATCCAAGCCGTAAGCGCAACCCTGCCATCCCGGCCGGCTTATTTGCCGGCCTGATCGTTCACGGCATCATTCACGGCGACGATCTGCGCCGTACGTTGCAGCCCGAGGTGGTAACGGCCCTCGCGCAACTCCCGCTCCTGTTCCCGCGCCACGGCAATCCTCAACGGCGCCATTTCCGTCCCAAGAATCTGCGCGCCCGGATAGCGGCTGTCGCCGGCCGCGTTTGCTTCCACTTTCGTTTCCAGCACCAGTTTGCCTTGCGCACGCAAAGCCTGATGCATCCGGCGATAAAGACCTTGCCGGACGGCGCTGGGCGGCTGGGCGAATATCGACAGCACCAAATCCCATCGACCGATACCGGGATCGAAATCGGCCAGATCGGCAACGATGGTATTGATCGTCACACCATGCTTGTCCGCCAATGCCCGCGCCTTGGCCAAACCGACTTCCGAGAAATCGACTGCGGTAACCCGGAATCCAAGGCGCGCCAGATACACCGCATTGCGCCCCTCGCCTTCGCATAAGGACAAAGCATCGCCGCCGTGCATCGCCTGACACATCTCAACCACGAAATCGTTCGGCTCCTCCCCGTAGGCGTAGCCGGGTTCGCTGAAACGGGAATCCCAATGCGGACTTTTTTCTGATGACTGCGATTTGTTTGTCATGGAAGGAAATGGTTTGTTTATCTTTATTTACATTCAAGGGACGATTAATCAATTACTGTAGGTGCTGCCTGGCGCGCGGCGCAGTGTTAGATTAAAAGCCGTCGCGTCGGTACATCGGATTGGCCTCGACATAAGCGATCAGCGGTCGTTGCAGCAAGCCGTTCGATACCTTGCTGATATCGATCGCGGCCGGGAAGTAGGCGCCGTCGAATGACCAGGTGAACGATTTGTCGCCGACCACGAAACGCACCACGTCGCCGCCCATCAGATTGACGTAGGTCATTTGAGGCGTGACGACGATGGTTTTGGTAGCGGCGGCGGCCGTTGCCGGCGATCCCCACAAATCGGTGCGGTCGCCGCCGTTTTGCACGCCGGCGCATCCGGCCAGCAGCACAAATAGTATCGCCGGTAAAAATAATAAGGGTTTCATGGCAGCTCTATGGAATAAATAGTGGTTTCGACACGTCTATCGTATTGAAGGGCTGCGACGATTTTGGACGGGTCTTAGGGTTTTAAATACTACCACCGAGTACCGACCCGCGATGGGGCCTGCCGAAGCTGCCCTGTCCGGAACGGAATACCGGATTGTGGATACAATCGTCGCTTCCCGGAAAATGCCTTGCCGACTCACTCATTCAGCCCACACGCAGCGATGGATTTCCAATGAACGCCAAGTCTCAACCTCAACCTCAACCCCAGCAACCTTCGTCACGCCAATCTGCGTCAACCGGAGCAGACATCACATTGCGATACACCCGTACCGCGGCCGTTCTGCACTGGCTCATCGCCGCGCTGATTCTGGTCAATATCTATCTGGGCCTGAGCGCCAATCACTGGCTGCCCGATGAGCAGATCCGCCCGGTCATCGATCTGCATAAATCCATCGGCATTACCGTGCTCGGCCTGGTCATCCTGCGCATCCTGTGGCGCATCTCGCACAAACCGCCGCCGCTGCCTCGCAGCTTCCCGGACTGGGAACACAGCGCCGCGCATGTCGCGCATTTCATTTTGTACCTGCTGATGATCGGCCTGCCTCTATCGGGCTGGGCGCACGATTCGGCCTGGAAAGACGCCGCCACGCATCCGATGCAGCTCTTCGGCCTGTTCGAATGGCCGCGCATCGGCTGGCTGATGAACATCGATCCGGCGGTGAAAGAATCGCTGCAACTGCACGATCGCCTGGGGACTTTGCACACATGGCTCGGTTACGCGCTTTACGCGATGCTTGCGATGCACATCGTCGGCGCTTTGAAGCATGAGTGGATAGATCGAAAATCCGTTCTTAAACGGATGCGTCCCTAAATGCGGCGCGGTATTGATATGAGCGACATGAGCGATATAACAGCAGTCGCGCCAATCACACCCAGGCAGAGCATGACCGATGCGCTTGAACGCGCACTTGCGTTGGCCTCCCCGCGCATCCTGCCGCGCGCCACCACGCTGACCGGCGTACTGATCCATCTCGCCGTCGTCGCTCTGTGGTTCCTGCTGTTCGCCCGCGCCTTCTTTCTGCAAGGCGCACTGGCCTGGTCGACCGGCATCGTCTACGTTCTGTACGACACTGTTTTACTCCTGTTCGTCGGTTTCAAAACCTTGCCCCTGGTCGGCATCGGTTTGGGACTGAACACCAAACCGGATGCCGCCGATGCCGCAAATGCAGCGTCGGCGCATCCCCTGCCCAGCCTCGGCGTTATCGTCGCCTCCCACAACGAAGCATCGGTACTGCCGATCACGATTGCGGCGTTGCTGGGCCAGGCCCACGGCCCATCCCAGATCGTCATCGCCGACGACGGCTCCACCGACGGCACCGAACAACTTCTGACCAGCCGTTTCGGCCTCGTCGCGCCGACCGAAGGCGAACTCAGTGCGCCCAGCAGCTTGCATCCGCAACTGTTCTGGCTGCGCGTCGCGCACGGCGGCAAGGCGCGCGCATTGAACGCGGCGATTACCGTGATGACGACCGACGTCGTCATGACCGTCGACGCCGACACCCTGCTCGATAGCGATGCCAGCTTCGCCATGCGGAGCGCATTTGCAACAGGGCCGAATCTGGTTGCCGCCGCCGGCATCCTGACGCCGGTCTGCAGCAAGACCCTCTCGGGCCGCTTGTTCCAATGGTTCCAGGTACATGAATACATGCGCAATTTCATTGCCCGCTATGCATGGATGCGAGCCGACAGCCTGCTACTGATCTCGGGCGCGTTCGCATCGTTCCGGCGCGACGCATTGCTGGCGGTGGGCGGTTTCGATCCGCAATGCCTGGTCGAAGATTACGAATTGATTCATCGCCTGCGCCGTTATTCGGTGGACCATGGCTTGCATTGGGATGTGCGCGTAATCGGCAACGCCCACGCGCAAACCGATGCGCCGAGCACATTGAAAACGTTCCTGCGGCAGCGGCGGCGCTGGTTCGCCGGATTCCTGCAGACCCAATACTGGAATCGCGACATGACCGGAAACCGGCGCTACGGCACGCTGGGCCTGCTGATGATGCCGGTCAAGGCGATCGATACCTTGCAGCCGGTGTATGGATTGACGGCCTTCATATTGCTGCTGGTTTTCGTATTCGGCGGACATGGCGCGATTGTCTTGTCGATCTTCAGCGTCATCGGCGCCAAAACCTTATTCGATCTTTTCTTCTACCTTTGGAGCATCCATCTGTATCGCCGGTGGACCGGCAACCGCCAGAGCTGGAGCATGGGTTCGGCGATGCTGGCGGCAATCGCCGAACCGTTCACCTTTCAGTTGCTGCGCCACTTCGGTGCGTTGCTGGGCTGGCTGCAATTTGTGCGCGGCGGGCAGGTTTGGGGCAAACAGCATCGAGCTGGTTTGGCCGCCGCCTCCGTCAAAAAGAACTAAGGCAAGGCTGATTAAGTGCCATGGGCGGCTTTTTTTTAGTGCCATGGGTGGCCTTTTTTTTAACGCGGCATGGGCCGTACCCCTCACCCAAATGAACGATTTTTTATGGCACTAAAGAAAATCAGCCGATTTCGAA
>DASYCG010000182.1:0-62781 GCA_036500325.1 Herbaspirillum sp.
GCAGCACGCCGATCAGATTACCGATCAGCACGCCAAAAAAAGACCACATCAAATTATGCGGTTGCAGCGCGACGCCGAAGCCTTGCCATAAATCCAGTAAAGACTGTGCAATCATCACTTAACCCCATTGAAACAAAGGAAGCTGCACTTGCAGCGCGTACCAGAAAACCGCCAGGCAGACCAGGCACATTGCAGCGGCCAGGATCAGCGCGCCCTTGATGGTGTTCTGGCGATCGCCCAACGCCGAAATGAAGACCACCGCAAAGGTGGCCGGCAACAGACCGCCGTATTGGCCCAGGATCACAAATGCGACGATGCTCAGCGAAATGCAAATCCAGCCGCGCCATTCGGGAGGTAAGTTGTCATCTTTATCGGGAACTTCTGCGGCAGCACTGGCCGCAGCGCCGATCATGATCGCCACGCCGGTGAATGCCAGAATAACGCCCAGCGTGACCGGAAAAAATCCCGGGCCCATGCGCACCAGTGTGCCGATCCGGTACGACATGCCGGCCCAGATCGCGCTCACGCCGAACAGGAGCATCAAGCCCCCGCCGTAATAATCTCTGTTGTATCTGTTGATAAAACTATGCATTTTCATCCTTCTTTCTGCCGCTACATTAAATGCCAAATATTGGATGACGTCGCTGACGTCATCCAATGCTGTTCAATCGAAATTTTCAATGGGATTCGAGATATTGAAAAACAACGACTGCAATTCCGCTCGCATTCAAGTGGCTGTCAAAGAGGCTTGACGCGCTCTAGAACCACTTGACCATACCGAGGGAAATGCCGTTTTGGGATGAGTGCCCGTTGGGGTTCAGCGCCAGATTTGTTACGTAGCCGTCCTTGTAGCTGGTGTTATCGATTTCGCCGTAGAAATAGAAAGTCTTGGAGAGGTAGTAAACCGCGCCCAGCATCGCCACGTTCTTTTTGCCGTTAACGCCGGCCGTGGTGTTTTTGAGGGTGTAATAAGCGGTAGTCAACGCGATGTTGGAGCTGACCGTGTAATTCAGACCGCCCCATGCGTATTTGTTGGTGGTGTCGCCTACGCTTCCCACGGTCTTTTGATCCTCGTTGACATAACCGACCGTCGCGCGGAAAGGTCCGAATGTATAGGCGCCGCCAACGGTGTAGTGGTCATAGTCCAGATAGGGTGCGGTGTTTGCCACCACGGAGGTTTTCTTCTTGGTGTACGCGCCGCCGAAGCTGATCGGACCTTGTGCATAGCTCAGGCCGACTGCTTCGGTCGAACCATTGGTAGCGCTGCCGGCCTGTTCGCCCAAAGAATATTCCGCACGCGCAGTCAGTCCACCGAAATTGCCGATGTACATGATGTCGTTACTGTTGCGCGCGCCGGCCGACGATGTCGATGGTCCGGCCAGCGTGATGCTGAGGAATTTCAGATTGAACGGGTCATAACCGTAAATCACATCATGCGCCACCGTGAATTTACGGCCCAGATCGACGGTGCCGTACTTACCTGTGACACCCACAAAGGAATAGCGGTTGAAGAGCAAGTTGGCAGTGTTGTCCAATGCGCCGGTACCGCTATTGAAGCCCGTTTCCAGATCGAAATGCACGCTTGTTCCGCCGCCAAGATCTTCAGTGCCCCTGAATCCGAGGCGATTGGAGTCATAGGTTCCGGTCGAGCTGATCGCCAGTTTATTGTTTCCCGCGCGGTCGACATTAGTCAGATTGCGGAGACCGGCGTCATACGAACCGTAGACCGTGACGCTGGTTTGGGCTTGCGCAACACTAGCAAAAGCGCAGAGAGCCGAGAACCCGATAATAGAAATTTTCATTGTGCTGTCTCCAGAAATTTTTGTATTTGTCTGATGGCGTTTCCAAGTTCGGAACGCACCGACTTTTGTTGTTGATAACGATTTGTACATAGCGAATGCAAGCCCTGTGTTTCTGTTTCATTGAGCTCCTTGTTTCTTTTTTAGCGGTCCATTGCCAATTACCTCCTCTTTTTATAAATTCCATTAAACGGAATTTGATTTTGTTTAATGAAATAATAGGCATTGCGACAATACTTGTCAAGAATTGCTTGATGACGGAAATTCACGCGTCAATGCGAAATTTTGATGAGAGGAAGTGGTGCCGCCGAATGGCGGGGGCAGGCTTTTTAACGCTGCGATCCGCGTGTTGTAAATAGCGTTGGGATTTGCCGGATGTCGTTGAATTTCAACATATGCGAACGGGCCGGCGTAAAACCCGCACCATTGTATTTACCAATGAATTGCCTATACTAACCAAGAGGCTTCATCCTCTGATAGGAGGTTGTATGAAGGGCTTTCAGTTGGAATTTTTCACGGAACAAAGCAGGCGCCATGGCCATCAGGAATTATGGAGTTGGTTGCTGGATCTGGCGCGCAAGCAGGATATTCGCGGCGCCACCGTATTTATGGGCGCGATGGGATTCGGCCATCATCGCCGCATGCATTCCGCCCATTTTTTTGAAATGGCGGACCAACCGGTAGAGGTCACGATGGTGGTGAGCGAATCGGAGTCGGACCAGCTTTTTGCGATCCTCCAAAAGGAAGGCGTACATTTGTTCTACGTCAAATTGCCGGTCGAATTCGGTACCCTGGGGAAACCCATGTAAATTATCGGAAGCAATCGCAATGGCTTCCGGGCCGCTCAGGCCGCCGGGCGGCGCCAAGGAGTTCGCCACTTACAACATCGGTCTCGAAAAAGGCCGCATCAACGCCGCCGGCTGGATGAATGCCGGCCCATGCCGGCCGCCGTACCATTTGCTGCCTGCACCGCACCTGGAAGGTGCGGCGAAATCCGGGCGGCTGCTCGCGGAGCTTCATGCGCAGCTTGCCGCAGGCGCGTTCTTCGGCGCCAAGGATGGAGGTTCGCCGTGAGCAGCTATACGATCGAAAAAATATTATGGGACATCGTCGATCAAACGGAAACGGCGGAAGCGTTTCGCATAAATGCCGATGCCTTTCTGGATCGCTATCCGCTCGATCCGTCGGAACGCGATCTGCTCAAGGACATGGATGTGCGAACGATCGTCGCGCTACGCATCAATCCGATGCTGCTGATGCGTGCCTATCAGTCGATCTATGGACGCGATAAACGCCCGGAATATCTGCGACGCCTGGCCGAAACCAAGATAAATATACCGGCTAAATAACATGAACCGCGCGACCGGCAAATAACCCCAATACGGCAGCAACCAGGCAAAGCGCGGCACACATACCCAAGGCAGCGCTCCAGTTCCCTGTGAAATCATGGATGACGCCAACCAGTGTTGGTCCAGTCGCAGCAAGAAGATAGCCGATGCATTGCGCCATGCCGGACAAGGCTGCTGCCTGGTGCGGACTGGTTGCCCGAAGACTGACGAAAGCCAACCCAAGAATGAGCGCCGCGCCGGCGCCGAAGCCCAGGAGAACCGTCCAGAGCACAGCCCAGGCGGGCGCTTCCATCAGCCCCAACAAGCCAATCATGGCAAGCAACATCATGCCAAAAGAAATTGCGCGCTGATCCTTCATACGATTGACAAGCGGTATCAATACCAATCCTGGAACCGCGGTCGCCAACTGCAGCAGACCGTGAAGATTACCTGCCTCTGCGAAGGAATAGCCGGCATCCGTGAGAACGGCAGGAAGCCACGTAGCGGCAACGTAATACACGAAGGAATTCAGCCCCAGGAACATGGTGACCTGCCATGCAAGCGGAGAGCGCCATACCAATCCCCCATGCGGAGGGGTTGCCGTGCCTTGCGCAGGTGCGGAGTGACTACGCAGTTGTGGAAGCCAAACGATCGCGCTTATCAACGGCAGCAGGACAAGTATGTCGAGCGCGCGAGGCCAGGTGAAAATACTGGCCAGCGGGATGACGCATACAGAAGCCAGCGCGGCCGCGCCCCCCATCGTCAATGCGTAAATAGCCGTTAGCTTCGTGATCTGATGTGGAAAATCCCGTTTAAGCAGACTGGGCAGCAGGACATTACCTATCGCAATGCCGCCTCCCACGATGCATGTCCCGAGATAGAGACACCAGACCGGTCCTCCGGATCGGATGATGATGCCGGAGGCGATCAGGAGCAGTGCACCGAACAGCGATTTCTCAAGCCCATATTCCCGCGCCAAAAGGGCAGAGAAGGGAGAAACGATGGCAAAAGCCAGCAACGGCAATGTAATGAGCATGCCGCCCTCCAGGGAATTCAAGCCGAAACTATCTCGTATTACATGTAGAAGCGGACTGACCGCAGTAAAGGGCGCCCTGAGATTCGTGGCAATCAACAGAATGCCGATAATCAGCAAAGCCGGCCGAACAATATGGGCCGTGTGTTGGGTGGGGATTGAATGCTGTTTCAAGATAGGCTTTCGCGTGTGATATCACAGACTTCAGTGTATGTATTCTGTATTGTTATGGATTTAGAGATAATGACAAAATAGTTTCAAAAACAGTCAAAAGGGATTTCATGAAAACCTTGAAAGCCGCGGTGTCGAATTTCGATCCCGATCAATTGCATCAGCCGGCGGTCGCACTGCTCGTTGACATTCAGGAAAACGAAAGCGAGCTCCCCGTGCATCGACACAGCAAAGGGCAACTGGTGGTTGCCTTGCGCGGTGGCGTTACGTGTGAAGTTCCCGATGGATTATGGATGGTTCCGCCTCAATGCGGGGTATGGATTCCCGGCGGCATGCCGCACAGCAACCGCGTGACGGCCAATGGCCGTATCTGTTTTTTATTTGTAGAGCCTTCGGTGATGACATTGCCCGACGAATGCTGCACATTATCCATCACACCGCTCGTGCGGGAATTGATCCAGCACCTTGCCGGCCTTCCGCAAGTTTATGTAATCGATAGCCCCACGGGGCGTCTTGTTGCTGTGCTGTTGGAAGAGTTGGCGAAGATGCAGACCGAACGGCTTCATTTGCCTATTTCCAGCAACCCCAGATTGCGCCAGATCGCCGCTGCGCTAATCAACAATCCTGCAGATCGCAGCACCGTCGCCGAATGGAGTGCGCGGGTTGCGATGAGTGAGCGTACCTTGGCGAGGCTCGTGCTGAATGAAACCGGCATGACATTTGGGCGCTGGCGGCAACAACTGCATATCGTCATTGCTTTGCAAAACCTCTCTGCGGGCGTGTCTGTACAGCGGGTTTCCGAGGATCTGGGCTATGAATCGGTCAGTTCATTTATCACCATGTTCAAAAAAGCGCTTGGGAAGCCGCCTGCGCGCTATTTTGCGGACAAGGACGGCCATCGGTAGTCAACCGGGTTAAAATTTCGTGGAACCAAGTATCTAGATTTGCGCAATACCGCCATCAACAAATAGCTCAATCCCATTAACGAAACTACTATCATCAGAAGCCAGGAACAACACAGCCTTGGCTATTTCAGCAGCCTCGCCGAGACGTCCCATGGGCACCAGCGACGATAAGTGCGCAAACAGTCCGTCGACATGTTCCTTCGGAACCAATCCGGCCAGACCCGGCGTGCTGACCGGTCCCGGGCTGATAGCGTTGACACGAATGCGGCGTGGCTTTAAATCCAGCAGCCATGAGCGGGCAAAGTTGCGTACGGCTGCCTTACTGGCGCTGTAGACGCTGAAATTTTCAGTGCCTTTTACCGAGGTAGTCGACGCAGTCAAGACAATGGCAGCACCGTCCTTGAGCAGCGGCAAAGCCTTTTGCACCGTGAACAACGTGCCCTTGACGTTGCCGTCGAAGATCCGATCGAAATGCTCTTCCGTGATCTGCCCTAAAGGCAGCATATCGCCGCCTCCTGCATTGGCGAACAGGACATCCAGATGGCCGGTCCGGGTTTTGATTTCTGCATACAGACGATCGAGATCGGCCAGATTGGCGCTATCGGCCTGCACGCCGAATCCATTCGCGCCCAATGTCGCTACTGCGCGATCCAGTTCGGCCTGACGGCGGCCGGTAATAAACACGGTGGCGCCCTCAGCGGCGAATTGTTGTGCTGTCGCGAGGCCGATACCGCTGGTGCCGCCGGTGACAAGTACTGCCTTGCCTTCAAATTTCTTGCTCATGATTTATTCCTGTTTAGGTTGATACGGTGTCAGTGAAGCCACTGTAGGCCCAAAACATTATTGGAGTAAGTAGAGGATTGATAACACTTTATTCACTTGTGTGAATAATAAAAATCTATAATCAACGTCCATGCAGCAGCGATTCCGGGAGAAATGAATGGACCAATTATTAGCGATTCGCGTGTTTGCGCGGGTGGTCGAGGCGGGCACGTTTACCAAGGCTGCCGACTCCTTGCAAATGCCGAATGCGACCGTCACCAAGCTGATTCAGTCGCTGGAAGCCCATCTCGGCGTCAAGCTTTTGCAGCGGACCACGCGCCGTGTATCGGTTACCCCCGACGGCGCAGCCTACTATGACAAGACCATGCGTCTGCTGAAAGAACTCAGCGCTATCGATGCCGGCTTTGGTGTTGCGCAAGGCCGTCCGCGAGGTCATCTGCGCATCGATACCGGCGGTTCGCTGGCGACGCTGATTATCGTCCCGGCGCTTTCCGAATTTCTGCGGCGTTACCCGGAAATTCAGATCGACCTCGGCGTCAGCGATCGCCATGTCGATCTGATCAGCGATAACGTCGACTGTGTAATCCGCGGCGGTCTATTGAGCGATATGTCGCTGATCGCCCGGCAGATCGGCAAGGCGCCTTGGGTCACTTGCGCAACGCCTGCCTATCTGCAAAAACATGGCGTGCCGACGCATCCTGATGAACTCGATAGCGAGGGCCATCGGGTAGTGCGATACCTATCGGCGCGTACCGGCCGCGTCATGCCTATGTGTTTTGCGAAAGGGACGGAAAAGATCGAGATATCGGGCAAGTATGCGGTGGGGGTCAACGAAAGCAATGCCCATTTTGCAGCGGGTGCGGCCGGGCTTGGGATCATCCATACGTTTGCTTATACCGCGCGGGCGCATATCGAACGGGGTGAGCTGATAGAGATCCTGCAGGACTGGCAACCGGCGCCGTACCCGTTCTACGTCGTCTACCCGCCCAATCGCCATTTGAGCAATCGCCTTCGGGTTTTTATCGATTGGATTGCCGGACGGTTTGCGGCGCTTTCCATTAACGCCGCGCCCGCCGGCCCGCCAGCATCCGGTCATACAAAGCAAGCGCTTCCCCCACCAGCCCGCGCCGAAACGCCAGCACGCAAACAATAAAGATAAAACCGGTCGCAATCGTCACCGAATCGCCCAAGGTATGAAACCAGTCAATCGTCGTAATATCGGCCAGCCAATTGCCGATATCGCCGAGTTTGTTTTCCAGCACGACGATGATCACCGCGCCGACGATCGGGCCGACAATAGTGCCGAGCCCGCCGACCAGCGTCATCAATATCACCAGCCCGGACATCGTCCAGTGCACGTCGGTCAGGGTCTCGAAGCCCAGCACCAGCGCCTTGGTCGAGCCGGCAAGCCCGGTCAGCGCAGCCGACAGGACAAACGCCAGCAACTTGTATTTGTCGACGTCGTAGCCCAGCGAGATGGCACGCGGCTCGTTTTCCTTGATCGCCTTCAACACCTGCCCAAAGGGAGAATGGATCACGCGCACAATCAATCCAAAACCCGCAACCGCAATGGCCAGCACCACAAAATAGAGCGTCAGGTCATTGTCCAGATCGACGCCCGGAAAATGGCCGCGCGGCACGCCTTGCAAGCCATCCTCGCCGCCGGTGAACGGCGCCTGCAGGCAGACGAAGTACAGCATTTGCGCCAGCGCCAGTGTAATCATCGTGAAATAAATACCCTGGCGGCGGATCGCCAGCAAGCCCATCACCAAACCGATTAACGCAGCCACGGCGGTGCCGGCCAAAAGGCCGATCACGACCGGCAGATGCAGATCGCGCAAGGCATAGCCGGCGACATAACCGGCGCCGCCGAAGAAGGCCGCATGGCCGAAGGACAGCAAACCCGTGTAACCGATCAGCAAATTGAAGGCGCAGGCAAACAACGCGAAGCAGAGCATCTTCATGAGAAACACCGGATACAGCAGGAACGGCGCGCACAGCAAGGCTGCCAGTACAACCAAAAACGCGATTTTCCTGTTCATATTATTCATTGGGCAGGCCTTATTTTTAACAGAATAAGTCGTGGGAAATGCTGCTCTCGTTACTTAATCGGCGTTTCCCTTATTTCTCTTTGCCGAACAGACCGGCAGGGCGGATCATCAGCACAATCGCCATGACGATGAACACTACCGTGGCCGACATCTGCGGATAGAACACGCGCGTCAATCCCTCGATCACGCCCAGCGCCAGGCCGGTGACGATAGAGCCGAGAATCGAGCCCATGCCGCCGATGACAACCACCGCAAACACCGTAATGATCAGATTCGAACCCATCAGCGGGGAGACCTGGATCACCGGCGCCGCCAGCACGCCTGCGAAAGCGGCCAGCGCCACGCCGAAGCCGTATGTCAGCGTGACCATCAGCGGCACATTGATGCCGAAGGCTTCCACCAGTTTCGGATTTTCGGTGCCGGCGCGCAGATAAGCGCCCAGACGGGTCTTCTCGATGACGAACCAGGTCGAGAAGCAGACGACCAGCGAAGCCAGGACCACCCATGCACGATAATTCGGCAGCACCATGAACCCCAGATTGGTCGCGCCCTGCAATGCTTCCGGCACCGAGAAAGGCTGGCCGGAAACGCCGTAGATGGAACGGAAAATACCTTCGACCATCAGCGTAATGCCGAAGGTCAGCAACAGGCCGTAAAGGTGATCGAGTTTATAGAGCCAGCGCAGCATGGTTTTTTCGATCGCGATGCCGAACAGACCGACCACCAGCGGCGCCAGGATCAGCATCTCCCAGTAATTCAGGCCGAGATAGGTCAGGCCCATCCACGCCACGAAAGCGCCCAGCATGTAGAGCGTTCCGTGGGCGAAATTGATCACGTTCAACAGGCCGAAGATGATCGCCAGACCCAGCGAGAGCATGGCGTAGAAGGAACCGTTGACGAGCCCCAGTAAAAGCTGGCTTATCATCGCCTGCAAAGGTATGCCGAATATATCCATGTTTTTTCAGGCGACTACAAAAAACAGGACGCCGTTATTTCCACAGACTGCACTTGGATTCGGCTTTGGTCGTAAAGGCCTGATCGCCAGGAATTGTCTGCACCAGCTTGTAGTAATCCCAAGGGTATTTGGATTCGGCAGGCGTCTTGACCTGATACAGATACATGTCATGGATCACGCGGCCGTCCGCACGCAGGTAAGCGTTCTTGTGATAAACGTCGTTGAACTTGGCCTTGCGCAGTTGCGCCATGACCTTGTCCGGATCATCCGAACCGATGGCCTTGACGGCGTTCAGGTATTGCAGCGTGGCCGAGTAATCGGCGGCCTGCAGGCTGGATGGCATCTTCTTTTGCTTTTCGAAATAACGCTTGGCGAATTTGCGGGTCTCGTCGTTGGTGTCCCAATACCAGCTGTCGGTCAGGTACAGGCCCTGTGTAAGTTGCAGCGTCAGCGAATGGATGTCATTGATGAACACCAGCAGGCCGGCCAGCTTGGCAGTCTTGGTGACGCCGAATTCGTTGGCTGCCTTGACCGAGTTGATGAAGTCGCCGCCGGCATTGGCCAAGCCGATGATTTGCGCCTTTGACGATTGCGCCTGCAACATGAACGAAGAGAAATCGGACGCGCCGAGCGGATGCTTGACCGAACCGACCACGGTGCCGCCGTTAGCCTTGACGACCGTTGTCGTGTCGTCTTCCAGCGATTTGCCGAACGCATAATCGGCCGTCAGGAAGAACCAGCTCTTGCCGCCTTGCTTGACCACTGCCGAACCGGTGCCTTTTGCCAGCGCCACGGTATCGTAGGCATAGTGAATTGTGTAAGGCGAACATTCTTCATTGGTCAGGCGCGCGCTGCCGGCGCCGATTTCAAAGAAGGGCTTTTTCTTTTCCGCGGCGACTTTTGCCATCGCCAGGGCGGTGCCGGAGTTGGTGCCGCCGATCAGCACATCGACGCCTTGCTGGTCGATCCACTCGCGCGATCTGCTGGAAGCCACGTCGGCCTTGTTCTGGTGATCGGCGACCACCAGTTCGATTTTCTTGCCGTTGATCTGGCCGCCCATATCGGCAATCGCGAAGCGGATCGCTTCCGCGCCGCCCTGGCCGTCGATGTCGGAATAGACGCCGGAGATATCGGTGATGAAACCGATCTTGATGGAATTTCCGGAAATTTGCGCCGAGGCCGGCGCCGCCACGCTCAGCATCGAAATAGCGGTAACGGCCAGGGAAATCGCGAGGGACATTTTCTTCAGGTTCATTTTTATCTCCGTTGTGATGACTGTATTTGTTCTTATTGTTGCGCTAATGCTCATACTAATACCTGCTGCTATTCGCCTATACGCCGAGCAGTGCATGCAAGACCGGCGTCTTTGCTTCCAGTTCCCGCGAGGCGAATGTTTCCACGATCTGGCCGTGTTCCATCACAAAAAAACGGTCCGCCAACGGCGCCGCAAAACGGAAGTTTTGTTCGACCATCACGATGGTGTAGCCGTTTGCCTTGAGTGTGGTGATCATGCGCGCTAGCGCTTGCACGATGACCGGCGCCAGGCCTTCCGAAATTTCATCGAGCAACAGCAGCCGCGCGCCGGTGCGAAGAATGCGCGCTACCGCCAGCATTTGCTGCTCGCCGCCGGACAGGCGTGTGCCCTGGCTGTTGCGGCGCTCGGCCAGATTGGGGAACATTGCGTAAATTTCATCGATCGACATGCCGCGATCGGTCTTCGATACCGATGGCGGCAACAGCAGGTTTTCTTCGGCCGACAGGGAGGAAAAAATACCGCGCTCTTCCGGGCAATAACCGATGCCCAGATGCGCAATCTTGTGCGTGGCCATGCCGATGGTCTCGATGCCGTTGATTTTGATCGAACCCTTGCGGGCGCCGGTCAGGCCCATGATGGCGCGCAGCGTGGTAGTGCGCCCCGAGCCGTTACGGCCCAGCAAGGTAACGACTTCGCCGCGATTGACGGTGAGATTGACGTTGTGCAGGATATGCGACTCGCCGTACCAGGCTTGCAAATCTGTAATCGACAGGGTCGGCATTGTCGCCGCTGCTACTGCCGCCGCAGCCGCAGCTCCAGGACGCTCCGCCATCCCGGCCTGCATCAGTGAACTCCTTCCAGAGCCGCGGTGGCGGTGCCCATATAGGCTTCCATGACCTGCGGGTTTTTCGAGACGTCTTCGTAAGAGCCTTCGGCCAGCACTGCGCCGCGCTGCAGTACGCTGATGCGATCGCATATGCCGGCAACCACATTCATATTGTGTTCGACCATCAGGATGGTGCGGCCGGCCGCCACCTTCTTGATCAGGGCCGTGACGCGGTCCACGTCTTCATGCCCCATGCCTTGCGTAGGCTCGTCCAGCAGCATCAGTTCCGGCGCCATTGCCAGGGTGGTTGCGATTTCCAATGCGCGCTTGCGGCCATAAGGCAGGTCGACGGTAACGGTATCGGCAAATTCGCTCAGATCGACCTCGGCCAGCAGCGCCATGGCCTTGTCGTTCAATTGCGACAGGCTGGCGCCGCTCTTCCAGAAGTGGAAAGACGTCCCCAGCGTGCGTTGCAAGCCGATGCGCACATTTTCCATCACGGTCAAATGCGGGAATACCGCCGAAATCTGGAACGAGCGGATAATGCCCTGGCGCGCAATCTGGGCCGGTGCTTCCGCGGTGATGTCGCGGCCGTTGAACAGGATCTTGCCGGAGGTCGGCACCAGGAATTTGGTCAGCAGGTTGAAACAAGTGGTTTTACCGGCGCCGTTGGGCCCGATCAGCGCGTGGATGTGACCGCGGCGAATCTGCAGATTCACTTTGCAGACAGCAGTGAAGCCCTTGAATTCCTTGCTCAGGTTTTCTGTTTCAAGAATGAACGCGGTCATTTATTTTCCTTGTAATGTTCACTCTCGCGGCCGATTTACAAATAACCCATCCTGCTTTTGCATCGCTAAAGGATACAAAAATTTCCACCATTCGAGACAGAGTAAGCTGAAATAGTTGCAAGTTGTTGTTTTTATTTATCAAAAGCTTTCCGGATGCCTATGCGCATGCACAAGTTGCTCCGTTCTTCCATAACGCGATCGCGCGATCCTGTGATAGATTCGACCGCCTGATCCATTCCAACCCACCAGCGTCCGAAATCTCTCCATGTCCATTCTCCCTTTCCCACAGCCTGCAGAGAGCCGTTCGTTTTGGCTTAAACCGATCCTGTTTATATTGATCGCCGCGATCGGCCTCTATTACGTCAAATGGTCTCCCTACTACCTCAAGTCCTTTGCCGCCGCCGCCCATCACAATATCGGCGCTTCGATTCTTGACGACAACCCCGGCACCCCCATCGCCGCAGCGCTCAGCTACGCCAAAGCGTATTTCCTGTCGATC
The DNA here is from genome assembly GCA_036500325.1 of Herbaspirillum sp. GTDB lineage: Bacteria > Pseudomonadota > Gammaproteobacteria > Burkholderiales > Burkholderiaceae_D > Herbaspirillum. The sequence continues at coordinate 12,394 of DASYCG010000182.1, forward strand.
TGGAAAGCGGCGGTATTGGGCGTGATCCTGGGATCGCTGGTCCAGGTATTGATCCCGCAAGACTGGCTGCTGCGCCTGTTCGGCCGGGCAGGGACGGCCTCGATCTTGCGCGGCGGGCTGTTCGCCCTGCCCGGCATGATGTGTACCTGCTGTGCGGCGCCGGTGGTCGTGGGCATGCGCCGCCAGCAGGTTTCGGCGGGCGCGGCGCTGGCTTTCTGGATCGCCAATCCGGTGCTTAATCCGGCGACGCTGGTGTTCATGGGTTTCGTGCTGGGCTGGGGTTTCACGGCCTTGCGCCTGGCGGCAGGTGTGGCGTTGGTGCTGGGCGTTTCGCTGATCGCGCAGCGCATAGCCGGCCCGGAAGAAATACCCGAGGCGGCGCTGGCGGCGACAGCCGATGCTTGCTCACCCGATCAGGAAAATATCCTGATACGCTGGATGCGCAAATTATGGCAATTGTCCCTGAGCACGATCCCGGTATATGTCCTGGCGGTTTTGGCGCTGGGCGCGGCGCGGGTCTGGCTGTTTCCGCATATCGATGGCGCGATGGGGCATAGCCTGCTTTGGCTGGCGGCGCTGACCGTCGCCGGAACCCTGTTCATGATTCCTACGGCGGCCGAAATTCCCATCGTGCAATCCATGCTCTCGGCGGGATTGGCGATGGCCCCGGCTGTGGCGCTGCTGATGACATTGCCGAGCATCAGCCTGCCTTCGTTGCTGATGCTGCGCAAGTCTTTCAATGCCAAAGTATTGGTGACCGTGACTTTGCTCACCATGCTGATCGGGGCGATTACCGGGCTGGTCGGCGCGCAGTTGCTTTAGGGGATGTTAGTGGGATTTCGGCCCCAATACCTCCTGCAATGCTGCCGGCGCCCCAGAGCGCATCTGAATCTTTCCATGCGCATCGCGCCACACAATACCGGGCGTACCCGATAATCCAAAGGATTGCATCATTTGTGCATTGGCCGCCAACTGCGCGTCAATCGACGGCGGGATGTCGGCCAGCGGCTTCAGCGCGCTGTCGCCCATGGCGGTAGGCCTGCCCGATGCCAATATTTTGGCGCCGGCCGCCATTTGGCCGCGTTCATGGTTTTCCAGCCGCAAGCTTGGATTGCCGTCGGTCAGGATTGCCGCAGCCTTGCCGGCGCTGGTGGGCGACAGAATGCCCAGCAAAATGTGATGCAACTGAACTTTGCCGCTGTCGACCCAGGGGCGTGAATCGCTCCAGAATTTATTGCAAAACGGACAGTTCGGATCCGTAAAAACATACACCGTGCGCGGCGCTTTACTGGAACCGTCCAGGACCCATCGGCTGCGTTCCAATTGCGCCCATGCGCCGTTGGTCATCGACTGCGCGACCGTCTTTTCAAGTGTGTCGCGATTGACGTCGTTGCCGGTCGCATCCAGCATGGTCCCGGCGATAACGTACTTGCCGTCCGGCGTTCCGTACAACGCAATCGGGTGCTGGCCGGAATAGGCCGCCCAGGCTTTCAAACCGCCGGTTGACGGCAACGGCCCGACGATGGTGACACCCTGATCTTCAAGGGCTCGCAGCGGCGCCGGCTTGTCCTGTGCGAATGCGCTACCGGCGCTGAGCGCAAATAGGGCGCAGACGGACAGTAATACTTTAAAAACGCGCGACGTTGAAATTGTTGAGATTTGCATTATGGATTTCCCTTGGAAACGTGTGAAAGATTGTTGAGGCGCTGGGTCAATGTGGCGCGCGACAATTCACCGAGGCGCATATCGGCCAGTTTGCCTTCGGCGTCAAAAAACAGCGTAGTGGGCAACGCATGTTGTTCGAATTTTTCCGCAACTTGCTGTTCGCTATCGAGCAGAACGTTTTGGAGCGAAAGTTTTTCTGTCGACAAAAATTTTGCGACAACGTCGGACGACTCGCCCTGATTAAGAAAGACGAACCGTATTTCGGGGTGCGCCATTTGCGCCTGATGCAAGATGGGCATTTCCCGTTGGCATGGCGGACACCAGGTGGCCCAGAGATTGATTACCGTAGGCTTGCCCTTGTAAGTGGATAGCGCGACGCTTTCGCCGCTTAATGCCGGTAGTGAAATATTCGGCAGCGGGGGCTTATCGGATGTGCCGAACGACAACATCGCCGTGCCCAGCAGCCAAATCGCACCGGCTGATAAAAGCGAAATGAACAAATATTTGCGCAATACCGGCTGGCGAAGCATGCGCCAAAGCGTATATGCCCAGGCTGCAGCCCATCCTGAATAAAGATTCCATCCGCCATCGCGAATATCGATGATGTCCAGCGGATTGCTTAAATAGACATCGTGGAATTGCCCTATGAATCCGAGCCGCGCCACAAGTAATCCGACGATGAGCGTCGGGAACAGAGGCGATTTGATGACGACGTCATTTTGATGTGCCTGCCGCGCGCCAAGCCAACTTCCGATCCCGTAAGAGGCAAACAGCAACAGCATCGGCACAGGTAGCGCCGCCGGCCCGATCTGCAAGGTATCGATCACGATGGCGCTCCTGGCGCGCCGGGATGCAGGCGCTGCAATAGATCGCCGGACTTGAACTCGCCAACCAGCCTGGCGTCGCGCCGCTCATTGCCGTTGCCATCGAAAAACAGCACAGTCGGCGGACCCAATATGCCTTTCTGCCGCATCAGCGCCTGCACCGATGGATTGTTGTCCGTCACGTCGACGCGGATCAGTTTGGCGCCGGCCAGCGCACGGGAAACCGTGTCCGATCCGAAAACCTCTTTTTCGATGATCTTGCACGAAACACACCAATCGGCATAAAAATCGACCAGCGCCGGTTGCTTGCCGGCCCGCGCTTCGGCAAGCAGGCGTTCGAGTTCGCCCTGCGTGGTCACGGTGGTAAAGTCGGATGCCGCCGTGGCGGCAGTTCCCGGCGTGTTCGCGCCGCTCGTATTTGACGCGAAGGCAATCGGCTGCAATGGATCGGTCGCGCCGCCGGCCGCGCCGAAAATGGCGGCGGCTCCCCATAGAAGGGCCAGCACGGCCACACATTGCGCCGCAATCCGGACGGCGTTGGCCTGATCGGCTTTTTGATACCGGGTAATGTGCAGCAAGCTTATTGCGATGCCGATCAGCCAGCCTCCCCAGAGCAAGAGGGTGAGGGAGCCCGGCAGTACGCGCTGGAACATCCAGATCGCAACCGCCAGCATCAGAAAGCCGAAACTTCCCTTTACGCGTTCCATCCACAGACCGGGCTTCGGCAGCGATCGGGCGCCGAGGACGCTGACCGCAATCAAAGGCAGACCCATGCCGATTCCCATGACGAATAATAAAAGGCCGCCTTTGACCGCATCGCCGCTTTGGGCAATATAGAGCAAGGTGCCCGCCAGCGGCGCCGTCATGCACGGACCGACCATCAACGCTGAAAGAACTCCCATACCGGCGGCGCCAAGGTAACGGCCGCGCTGCTGCTGTTGCCGGCTTGCATGATCCAGGCGATCGCGCAGAAACGCCGGTAATTGCAATGTAAAAATACCGAACATGGGAAGCGCAAGCAGCACGAACAATGCGCCGAATGCGAGAATTGCCCATTGGTTTTGCAACGCCGCCTGCAGGTTGGCGCCCGCAGTCGCCGCGGCCACACCCAGTCCGGCATATACCAATGCCATCGGGACCACGAACGCCAGCGATAAAAAGAACGCCTGCTTGGGCTTGGTGTTTTGTCCCATCACGATGCTGGAAACAATCGGCAGCATCGGTAAAACGCATGGCGTAAAGGCCAGGCCGATTCCCAATAACAGGAAAACCGGCAACGTCCAGTACAGCGCCTTGGTATTGAGCAGATGGTGAATGCCGCTGTCGCTGTTGCCGGCGGCGTCAATTGCGGCGGCGAGACCGGATGCAGATGTGTCCGCTGCAACTGTTTTATCTTCCGCAATCTTGATGATGCGATGTTGCGGCGGGTAGCACAGGCCGGCGTCCGCACAACCCTGCCAGGTGACGGTAAAGGCGGCGGCGTTGGATGCCGGGATCGCGGTTGTCACGGCCTTGTGATACACCTCGATTTTGCCGAAATTCGGATCGTCTTTTTGGTCGCCGGGCGGCAGCACCAGATCTACCGGTTTTTTCGACGGTTCTTCCACGGCCTTGATGCGGGTCCGATAGAGGTAATAGCCGGGCGCAATCGACCAGCTCAGCCCGGTTTTCTGCCCGGCTGATGCTGGCTGCTGCACCGATAATGAGAATGCATCGGCCGCGTCGAGAAACGCGTGGTCGGCCGTCGCGAGGCTGGGAAACGTTACAATCGCGAGCAGCATGATCGATACCCACGCGCTCAGAAGAAAAAGAACTACAGGACGTTTAAACATTGAATCGGCATATTTTTTTTGGGAATCAGCAGTGTCGATGCCTAACATTAAGAGCGCGTTAACATTGCCTTCATCCGAGGCAGGTAATTTGCATTTATTGAATTTATCGAGGACGCCTTGTGCACATACTGTTAGTCGAAGATGACGATTTGGTGGCCAGCGGCATCGCCGCCGGCCTGGGCCTGCATGGCTTTACCGTCGACCGCGTCGGGACCGGCGCGCAGGCGCAAGCGGCGTTATCTGTATGGGATTTCGATCTGCTTATCCTTGATCTTGGATTGCCCGGCGAAGATGGCATGGCGCATTTGCAGCGTTGGCGGGCGCAAGGCAGGACGGTGCCGATTTTGATCCTGACTGCGCGCGACGCGGTGCAGCACAAGGTAAAAGGACTGCAGGCCGGCGCGGATGATTATTTAATCAAGCCTTTCGATCTCGACGAACTGGTGGCAAGAATGCACGCGCTGCTGCGGCGCGCGTCCGGACGCAGCGTCGATCGTATCCAATATGGTTCGCTGTCTTTAACGGCCTCCACCGGCGAAGTATTGTTGCGCGGCGTTGCCGTCGAACTCTCGCGGCGGGAACGCTCCTTACTACAAGCGTTGATTGCGCATCCGCGCCAAATATTCAGCGCCGAACAACTTCGGACCAGCTTGTATGGTTTCGATCAGGACGTCGAAAGCAACGCCGTGAATGTCCATATCCATCATTTGCGCCGAAAACTGGGGCATGAAGCAATCGAAACCGTGCGCGGCGTGGGATACCGCTTAGGAAAGGCGCCCGAATGATTCTCCGCAAAAAATCGTTCGTCTCGACCGTTGCCGGCGCCAAAAACGCCGTCAGCTTGCGCTCGCGATTACTTGCCATTATCGGTATTTCCTTGATCGCGCTTTGGAGCGCCGTGGCAATCTGGATGGTTCTGGATGTGCGCGGCGAGTTGCGCGCCACATTGGATGAGCGCCTGGCTGCATCGGCGCGGATGGTTGCCGGATTAATGTCGCAACTGCCGTCGTTGCCGGCATCGGCCGAGGGAGAGAAAGCGGTGCCGCTGGTTTTAGGGCGCGACGGATTGGAATGCGAAGTCAGCCTGATTCGTGGCGAGGTGGCGCAAACGATCGCCGGCACGGCAGGGAGCCCGATTTTATCGGGCGCGCCATTAGGCTACGGTACCAGCCTGCTGGGCGGCAAGCTATGGCGGACCTATGTGCTGCAGCAGGGCGATATCCGGATTGCCACCGCGGACCGGCTGGATGTCAGGGAAAGGTTGCTCCGCGATGTCGCGCTTACCGCCGGCATTCCATTTGTCGTCGCGTTATTCGGCAGTTTCTTGTTGCTGTGGTTCGGGATCGGCCGCGGGCTGGCGCCGATCGAGCGCGTGCGCGCTGTTCTGGCTGCCCGCCAGCCGGCCGATTCGGCGCCGCTGCCGGAGATTTATCCGCCTGCCGAACTGCGGCCGCTGGTCGACACCATTCGCAATCTGCTGCAGCGTGTGCATACCACGATTATTTTTGAGCGCCGGTTCACCGACGATGCCGCGCATGAGTTGAGAACCCCGCTGACGGCAGTCAAGACGCATTTGCAAGTTGCGCGTCTGGCGTCGACCGCGCCGGCCGGCGCAGAAGTCATGCTGCAGGCATTGTCGAATGCCGATCAAGGCGTGCTTCGGCTTCAGCGCACCTTGGACCAGTTGCTCTTGCTGGCGCGGCTCGACAGCGGTACCGAACAGGAGAACGGCTTTTGCGCGGATGCGCTGCAGGCCGCGCAACAAGCGATTGCGGATGCGCAGGCCGGCCAGGCTTTACCCGGCAGGATCGATCTGGAAGCACCGCCTATTCCCTTATCCGTCCCATTGCAAGAAACCATGCTGATTTCAGCGCTTCGAAACCTGCTGGACAACGCATTGCGTTACGGCCCGCCTGACGCGGTTGTGAAACTTCGCATTGCACTTTGCGACCCTGCGTCCATCCGTTTCACCGTCATTGATCACGGTCCGGGTTTGAATGAAGAAGACTGTGCTCAGGCGACGCAACGATTCTGGCGGCGTGGAATCGCAAGCCCCGGCAGCGGATTGGGCTTGTCGATCGTCAGCGCAATTGCACGCTCTTCGGGCGGGGATCTTTATCTTTATCCGGGAATTGACGGTGGACTGATCGCGCAAATCACGTTGCCGATGTCGCGTGCGTAAAGACCTGCTCTGAATGGCAGCGGTGTCCATAGCAGTGAAATCCTGTTGCGTGCTGCCGATTCCATGCAGCACAGCCTAAAGTTTTTGTTCAACCTGGCCGTTACAGATGATGTCGGATTTTCAATCCATAAAAACCGGACATACCCACCGTGACAGCCTTGTCTTCATTAAGTACTGCCAGTTCCTTAAGTGCGCCATTACGGAATGCCGTCCTATCGGCTGGTCCATCAAATAAGGTTGCGGCGCAGGATTCTGCGACACCGCAGCAGTCCGCCATTGTCACGCTCCGCGCGGCAAACCGGGCAAGTTTGCCGCCAACGTATTCTTTGCCGAATACGCCGGCGGCGGGAGCGCCGATTTGGGAAACCCAGTCGGATGATGCTGTCTCGTCGTTGATGGCGAATAATCTTTCGGCGCAATCGCCTGCCGGGCGTTTCAGCGGTTTGGGAAGTGCATTACTGAATTTTTTCAAAAACGGCGGCAGTAATTTTTCGCAATCGCTTATGCAACCGGTCGCGCAAACGCCTGCCGGCGGCCAGGGAAATCCGAATCTTCAGGCCGGCAATGAACTGACTATCAAGACGACAAGCGGTGTGGAAGTCGATATTTCCCTGGATAGCGAAGAAAACGGCCTGGCCGTCAAAGTGAAAAGCAGTGGCGAACTCAGCGATGACGAGCGTAGTGCCATTGAGAAACTTTCAGGTGCGTTCCAGGACGCAATCGATGGACTGGATGCAAGCCAGCCGCATCTTGATCTTGCCGGGCTTACGCAATTCGATTCCTCGGTGCTGGCATCGGTGGATCTGCATTCCGGTGTGATGCTCGGCTCATCCCCCGTGCCGCAATCGCTGGATTTTCACTCGGACAACCTGGCGAGAACCGTCAGTTTGACCGGGGCCGCCGGCACGATGAAAGTTAACGTGGACATGAGCGATGCCGCAACCTGGGGTACCGAAAAGCAGCGCAGCGATGCCATTAATAGTTATCTGAAACAATTCGACCAGGCAAGCTCTCGCGGCAAAGGCGATGCATCGCTCATGGCGATGTTCAAGGATGCTTTTACGCAAATGAACAGCAATTACGGTGTGCCGTCACAGCAGAGCTCTGCAATGCCGTTAAACGAAATCGATCACGCCATGTTGACGGGCCTGGCCGATTTCAATGCTTCGGTCACGCAGAGTCCGAAGGCAAGCAATCCGATGCACTTGAATGAACTCGACACTTTTTCCTATCAGGTATCGCAAGGCACCAGCGTTAACGGAACCCCACTGGAGCGGTCCATTTCGCAACAGGAACAATCGCACCTGACTGCCGCTTATCACACGTCGCTTGTCCCGGACATCCCGCTAAAGCTGTCTACCTTGCGCGATTCGCAAAATTATTATTTCCGGCAGATCGATGATACGGCCAGCAGCGCAAGCGCTGTTGCGTACCATAAGGGAGGGCTGATCAAGGCATCGTTCAGTCAATCGGCCAATCAATCCACGCATCTGTCGAAATACGAAATGGGCAGTCTGACCGAAGACACCACAACGCCATTCAACGCGTCGCAGACACGGGATATCCTGGCAACGCTGAAGCCTTTCCTGCATAACGGCAAACCCAAGTCGCAATTGGATCGTTACCAATGGCAGGACACGTTATCGAACGTACATGATTTGATTTCTTTACAGGCTGATCCCGGTAGTTTGCGAGGCAAGGAACCCGGATAACCGGGCTTTCAAATCCAGCCTCTCAACTATTTTCACTACTTCCTTCCCGATGCACACGCGTGCGGTGAGCAACTTGCTTCGCGCGATTGCCGCAAACGGCCATGCTGCACCAGCGTCTGGTATGGCGGCGGGTCGTATCCAGAAACATCAGCGTGCAAGCAGGGCCTTCGCAGGACTTCACATATGAAAAATCCGCTGTCACCAGCAACGCCGCCATCGCTTTAGCGATCGGCAGCAACAACGCATCCGAAGAACGCCAACGCCGCTGAGGAACCCATTCGAGAACGGATTCATGGCTGTGCGAATTCGCTTGCCTCACGGCAATTTGCCCAAACTCTTCGTCCCGCGCCAACAGCCGGTTGAGCGGCTCCAGCCGGCTCAATACCTGCGGCGAAAGAGGCTTGCCTTTATTCTCCCGCACCAAATCCCGAAACCACTCCCGCAAGGCGCGCGCCCGGCCCGCAACGGCGTCGAGTTCGCCCGGCCCCGCACTGGCATTCAGCTCCGCAAGAATCTCGGGGGAGAGCAACTTGGCCGATGCCATCCAATCTAACAAATCCTGGCCGGACGATAACCATTCGACCGGCGTATCCACCGGCGTGGCGATCGAGTTGAGGAAATCCAGGCCGAGGGCGTCGGCAAGAAACATGGCAGGTGGGCGATTAGCAGTCATTCGAGCACTACCTTTAATCATTTGTAAAACCGTATTTATAACCTGTTTGTATTAAATTGACAAGTTACTTGTATCTGATCAAGAATTTTTGAGGCCTCCTTGCGACACGGGATTAATTTGATCTCTCGGGTTATATCTGCGCTATGTCTTGGTATACGTGCGTAAAAATATTACGTAACCTTTAAAAATATACTTGACAGGTTACATGTTCTTTAATAACCTCTCAAACGTTCGCTGACAGGTTCGACCCTACAAGGAGTTTTAAAATGACTACCACCACATTTCGCACCATTGATGTCGACGGTGTAAAAGTGTTTTATCGGGAAACAGGGCCGGTCGATGGACCGGTATTGCTGTTGCTGCATGGGTTTCCCACTGCCAGCCACATGTTTCGCGATCTCATTCCCTTGCTTTCCAATCGATTCCGCATAATCGCCCCGGACCTCCCGGGATTCGGTCAATCGGATATGCCGGCCCGGGAGACATTCAAATACAGCTTTGCCAAACTTGCCGAGGTCATGACGCGGTTCACCGAAGTGTTGAAGCTTGATCGCTTCGCGCTCTACGTGTTCGATTACGGTTGCCCGGTGGGCCTTCGGATGGCGCTGACGCATCCCGAGCGGATCACGGCCATCGTGTCGCAGAACGGTAATGCATATGAAGAAGGCCTCAGTGAAGGCTGGAATCCTATCCGGACTTATTGGCAGGAGCCAAGCCAAGCCAACAGGGATGCTCTGCGTAGCTTTTTGGCGCCTGAGACGACGCACTGGCAGTACTCGGAAGGCGTCGGCGATCCGGCATCGATCTCGCCGGACGGCTACTCCCTCGACAACTACTATCTGGCGCGGCCGGGTGCGCAAGAGATACAACTCGATTTATTTCTCGATTACGCAAGCAACGTGGCGCTTTACCCGGCGTTCCAGGCTTATTTCCGCGAGCATCAGCCGCCGCTGTTGGCGGTATGGGGTAATCACGATCCTTTCTTTCTTCCGCCCGGCGCCGAAGCGTTCAAACGCGATATTGCGCATGCGCAAGTGAAGTTCTTTGAGACGGGACACTTTGCATTGGAAACGCATTCTGAAGAAATAGCCGGCGCCATTAATACATTTTTGAACGACCGAGGAGCATCCAAATGAACAACACAGTAGCGATCGTGACCGGCGCAAGCCAAGGTATCGGACGTGCAACGGCAATCCGGTTGGCGCGTGATTTTTCAGCCGTCGTGCTGGTCGCCCGCAACGGTAAAAACCTGAACGAAACAGCGGAGGAGGTCAAAGCATTGGGCGCCGATGCACTCACTCTGGATTTGGATCTCAGTGAAGTGCAGTCGGCCGAAGTTGTCGTCAGCCGTTCTATGGAAGCGTTTGGGCGAATCGATGCGCTGCTCAATATCGCCGGTGCGGTTCCTCAGATCGATCTGTTCGAGATGAGCGACGCGCAATGGGATGCAGGGATGGCGTTGAAATTGCATGGCGCTCGTCGCTTGACGCTGCGTTCTTGGGAAGCGCTGAAAGCATCGAAAGGCGCAGTCGTGCTGACCTCCGGGAATTCCGCGCTTTTCCCCAAATCTCCTTATGCTGCCGTGGGCACGATCAATGCCGCGATTGTCGCGCTGGCAAAGGCGTTCTCCGATCGAGGCATTGAAGATGGCGTGCAGGTCAATAGCGTTTTGCCGGGACCGGTGATGACCGGCCGCCGCAGTTCTTATCTGGAGAAGTGGGCGCATGACCACAACATGGGCGTTAAAGAAGCGACGGAGAAGTTTCTTTCAAGCGCGGGAATCAGCCGATACGGCACGCCGGAGGAAATAGCCGACTTGATGGCGTTTCTGGTAGCGCCGGGAACACGCTGGATGACAGGCGCCGCAATACGGATGGATGGCGGCGAAGTGAAGTCTTTGTGATGACGTAACGCAATAGCAATAGCATAAGCACAACAGCAACACGCCGCCTGTAATGCGACGTGTTGCTGGATGGTGTCCCTGGATTAGAGGAGTTTGATGATGAATTCGTTTGTCGATAATGCGACGGTAGTGTTGGTGCATGGCGCTTGGGCGGATGGTTCGAGCTGGAGCAAAGTGATAGTGCCGCTGCAGCGCCACGGCCTGAAGGTGATTTGTCCGTCGCTGCCGCTCACGTCCTTCACCGACGACGTTGTTGCCTTGAGAAGCGTGCTTGAAGATATCGAAGGGCCGGTGGTCCTTGCTGGGCATGCCTACGCAGGCGCGGTGATCGGTGCGATGAATCTGGACCGGGTGAAGGCATTGGTTTTTGTCGCGGCATTGGCGCCGGATGAGGGAGAAACGGTGGGGGAGGTATTTTTTCGGAATGCGCCGCATCCGGATGCGCCTCAACTCGCTCCCGATGCGCGCGGCTTTATCCGGATGCCGGAATCCGGCTTCGGCAGGGCATTCGCGCAGAACGCATCCGCCGGTGATATCGCGGTAGCAACGGCGGTGCAGCGGCCGATTGCAGTTAAATGCATCGAGGAGCCGGTTTCGGAACCGGCATGGAAAGTGAAGCCGAGTTGGTATCTATTGGCAGAGCAAGATCGGATGATTAATCCGGATACGCAGAGATTCATGGCCGGGCGCATGGGGGCTGATGTCCGCTCGCATCCGGTCGACCATACGCCTTCGATCACGGCGCCGGAAGTGGTAGTCGATGTTATTTTGGATGCCGCGCGGCGGACGCTTTCGAAGTGATAGCCGGCCGCAAGTGAAGATATTGAGCGCATGCGGAATCCAGGGCTTGATTGAGGGCTTGATCCCGTGCTCGATTCAGGGCCTGAGATACAGAATCAGGCAACAACAGATGAGCCCCATTCCTGCGAGCGGGAATGCCAGCGCAACCCCTGCTGCAATCGCAAATAGCGCCAAGGTGATCATCGATCGCATGCGCATCATGCGTCTCATCTGCTGGGGTATGTAGGTCGTGCTGGAGCGGCCGATCGTCTCCATGTAGAGCCCGATATAGGTGGCATTCACCAGAAAAAATACGATGGCGTATAAGGAAACCGGCACCGCCGCCAATTTGGTATCTGCGATCCAGGCGCTTGAAAATGGCACCAGGGATACGCTGAACAGATGCGCAAAATTAATCGCGATCAGCCTGGGTGTTGCCGTTTTGGCATGCTTCGCCAGATGATGGTGATTCACCCAGACGATGGCGACAAACAGATAACTGACTGCATAAGCCAAAGCGGTAGGCCATAACGACAATAAGCCTTCCCATTCCGCGGAAGACGGCGGCCTTAAATCCAACACCAGAATCGTGATGATGACTGCGAACACACCGTCCGAAAATTGGATTAATCGTTCGGGATTTGCCGGCGGATGCACCATAGTAATGTTCTCCTGATAATAAGGCCGGCCAGTTCGCTAGGTACAGGCGTCACAGACGCTTTTACTTTGTATTGAAGCGAAAATAGAGCGTCAATATTGCTACGAAACAGTCCAGAAACCCGCATGAAACCTAGTGTTCATGCGGGTTTTTGTTTTGTTTTTGATAACTACTTGTCATTTCGGCATTTTTATTTCTTTCAAGAGTCATAGTTTCCCTACAGACATACTTTTTCCCTGCTCTTATTGTCTTGCACAACCTATCGGACGCCGGGTGATTTCGTATTGTCATGACGAATTCTGACAATTTCCGAACAATCTTAAATCAAACTAAATAAACTATGAATCTGATACCGCTTGTTCAAGTTAGTATGCAAATCAATTGCGGCGCACCGCTTCCCTGGAATGTACGGGATGAAGAGGGCAAATTACTGCTGGCGCGCGGCTATCTTATTTCGACCGTGACGATGCTTCAGAACCTGTTGCGCCGCGGTGTATTTGTCGATGCAGATGAAGTAGCTGCGAGCCAGGAGGACGCAACGCCGATGCTGTTCCTGGAACGCAGGCGCCAGCAGGCCTTGCCCTTCGCCGAACAGTGGCAGATCCTGGAAACCCGGCTGACCGACTTGCTGAAAAATTACCGGGATCCGGAATTCCTCGACGGCATCGGCGATCTGGAATCGATGATCAGGAATGCGACCGAAAAACATTCGGACCAGATGATCTATTCCGTTATCCGGCACGATAAAGAACGTTTCGATACTTATGGCATTACGCATTCGATTCATGTAGCGTCCGTTTGCAGCATTCTCGCAAACCGCCTTCAATGGAGCAAGACACAAAGAACATGCTTGATTAGCGCCGCGCTGACCATGAATTTATCCATGATCGAATTGCAAGGCCATCTGGCACAGGTAGGCACTGAAGTCAGCCGGGAGCAACGCGCCGCGATCCGCGAGCATCCGATGGAAAGCGCCCGTATTCTGAGAGAAGCGGGCCTGACCGATATCGACTGGCTGACAGCAGTAGAGCAACATCACGAGAAACCGGATGGCAGCGGCTATCCACATGGTCAAAAAGACAAGCTTAGTGAAATATCGCAGATGATCCGTTTTGCGGATATATTCACTGCCAAATATTCAGCCCGGAAGAACCGCAAGCCGGTGCCGGCAAAACAGGCTGCACAATCGGTTTATCTGGCAAGCGGCGGACATCCCATCGCGTCCGCGCTGCTCAAGGAATTCGGCATCTATCCGCCGGGATGTTTCGTGGCGCTGGAAAGCGGCGAAACGGCCATCATTGTGAGGCGCGGAAAAACAGCGACATCGCCACTGGTTGCCGTGCTGCGCAATAAAGACGGCGTCCAGATAAAGGAAATGCTGCTGCGCGAAACCGGCATGCCGCGCTATGCCATTGCCGATACGATTCAGGATCCTGCATTGCCGATGGAGGTCGCCATGGACAGGCTGTTTACGCTTACCGCCGACTAGTGCGGGCTTTGCATATCTTCCAGATTCCAGATTGTTTAGAATTGTCCGAGTTTTAGTCGGTTGTATTAACAAATGAATAACTAATTCCTTGCCGAACCATCGCGTTCCTACAGACAACTTTTAAAGTTATTGCTAGTGTGCTTTTTGCCTAAAAAAACATGCATGCAAAAAACACCAATAATATTGGAAAGAAAACTTTCCGGCGTCTTGTCCGTATGTCCGCGCGATGCGCTTTACCCAAAAAATTTTATGCAAGCCGAAACAGGACCTTGAAGTCATTGGAAAAATCATTATGGATGTCGTCTTGAAACCGTCTAGCACCAAGGATTTTTTTTTAGCACGCCAACCTATCCTGAATCGGTCGCGGGAACTGATTGGCTATGAGTTACTGTTCAGGAGCGCGATGGATAATGTCGCCGACGTCATCGATGACGTAAAAGCAACGGCTTCCGTCATCGCCTGTGCCGCTGAACTTGGGCTCAACAATGTGATCGGCTCCTGGCTCGGCTTCATTAATGTCGATGCAAATGTATTGTTGAGCGACTTTATTTTTTTCCTGCCGAAAGAACATGTCGTCCTCGAAATACTGAATACGACCAAGGTGACGCCGCTCCTGGTCAAACGCGTGGAAATGCTGGCCAACTACGGATTCGTTTTTGCGTTGGACGGTGTCATGGCCGAATCCGCGGACATCGGAGAACTGCTGTCGTCCATCAAATTCATCAAGATCGACATGACGGAAATCTCTCCGGAGAAGCTGGGACCGCTGGTCGATTACTACAAGGTGCGGAACAAGGAATTACTGGCCGAAAAGGTCGAAACGCTGCATCAATACAGGATATGTGAAAATTGCGGCTTCGATTATTTTCAGGGATATTTCTTTGCCAAACCGGTCGTGCTGTCGGGGCAAAAACTAAGGCCCTTGAATACCATCATTTTGCAAGTGCTTACGTTGATCATGCGAAATGCAAACAACGGGGAAATTGTGCGTTTCATCAAGCAGGATATCGCCTTGAGCCTCATGCTGCTGCGGCTGGTCAACACGCCGGTCTACGGTTTCAGGCGTTATATCGCTTCCCTCGGCCAGGCGCTGCTTGTATTGGGCGATCGCCAACTGAAGCGCTGGCTGCAGATATTGCTTTATGTAGATCCGGCGAGGGAAGAAAAAACGACGTTGACGCCGTTGATGGTGCTTGCCGCGACACGGGGAAAGATGCTCGAACTGTGTTCGGAAAACTTGCGGCCGCGCCGTCCCAATGTATCGGACACGGCCTTTTCGGTCGGCATTTTATCGTTGGCCGATACCTTGCTGAATGTCGAAATGAGCGTCATTCTCGGGCAAATCGGTGCGTGCTCCGAGGTACGCGATGCGCTGTTGTCGAGGTCTGGATTTTATGGCGGGATTTTGCAACTCTGCGAATCCAGCGAGCTGTTCGAGATAGAGAAAGAACAGATTTTAGGCATGCTTGAGCAGGTGGGATTGTCTGTCGACGATTTCTATCAAATACAAAAGAAATCCATTGAATGGGGAAATAACATTGCCATCAACATGCGCAGCGAGTCTCCCACGTTTCAGATATGACAGATCAGCTTGCCATGGGAGTAACAATGGACTCGCATGTGTGGCACGATCTATTATTTGAGTCGCTATCGATAGGGATCGTCCTGCAATATTCGAATACGAGCATAGCCAACTGCAATGCCGCCGCCGAAGCGATGCTTGGACGTTCCAAGCAGGAACTCATGCAATCCGGCGCCATATTCCAGAAAGAATATTCGTTCCTTGAAAACGGCACGGTTTTTCCCGAACAGTCCTATCCGGCCTTCATTGCATTTGCAACCGGACAAGCAGTTCGCGATGCGACGATCCGCGTACTCCGGCCGGATTATTCCGTAGGCTGGCTGCGGGTCAGCGCCACGCCTATCGGTTTGAAAGGCGGGCAGACGCCTTGCTGCGTGATCACTTCGCTTTACGATGTCAGCGATCATAAGCAGATGGAAAATGACATGCTGCGTCGCAATGACGATCTCAGCCAGCGCTTTTCAAGACATACAATCAGGCTGAAGCTGGCATTGGATCAATTGGAACTTGCGGTAAATGCTTCGAACACAGGATTGTGGAACTGGGATTTGCGGACGGATCAGATCTATTTTTCGGGGAAGTGGAAAAGTCAGCTCGGTTATGCCGAGCACGAAATCGGCAGCGGCATTCATGAATGGGAAGGCCGGATCCATGCCGAAGACCATGACCCCGTATTCGATGCTATCCACCTCTATCTTCAGAAATCCGAGGACATGCTGGAGAATGAATACCGCATGTTGCATCGGAACGGCAGTCACCGATGGATGCTGTCGCGCGCCATGGCGATTCGCGATGCGGAAGGCAAGCCGGTGCGCATCCTGGGTTCGCATATCGATATCACGGAGCGCAAACTGGCGGAGCAGAGCCTGTTGCGCCTGACGAAGGAATTGCGCGACGTATCGCGCGAGCTGGCCCGGGTGGAGGAAGCTGAACGCCGCCGGTTCGTACAAGAGCTTCATGACACGATAGGCGCCGCCTTGAGCGCCCTGAGCATCAATATGACCATTATGCGAAATCAGTTGTCCCAGGGCGCTTTCGGCGATATCGAGTCGCGTCTCGGCGATTCAATCTCTCTGCTGGACGAAACGACGGACGCCACCCGCAACCTCATGGCCGAGTTGCGCCCTCCGGTCCTGGACGATTACGGCCTGGCTGCAGCGATACGCTGGCAGGCGGACTTGTTTTCCGAACGCAACGACCTGAAGGTGGCCGTCGACATCTCCGGCCTGGAAAATCGCTTTGAACCGGAGGTCGAGATATCCATATTCCGGATTGTCCAGAGCGCCCTGACCAACGTCAGCAAGCACGCCAAGGCAAGCAACGTCGACATCGTATTAAGCGTCGATGCAGGCGATACGATCTTGACGATTACCGATAACGGTGTCGGATTTTCAGCCGACGCATCCGCGCCTCACAGAGCCAATCCGACCTGGGGTCTGGTGTCCATGCGCGAACGCGCCGAAGCAGTGGGCGGCAGCCTGACCATTAATTCGACCGTCGGCAAGGGCACCCAGGTCATCGTCAGGTTAGGGAAATAGCCAATGCCGATTCAAGTCTATCTTGCCGATGATCACACGATGCTGCGGGACGGCTTGAGTGTGCTATTGCAAGCGCATACCGATATCAAGGTGGTAGGCGCCGCCAGTAACGGCCGGCAGGCGGTCCACGATATAGCGATCCTCTTGCCGCAGGTCGTGATCATGGATATTACGATGCCTGAACTGAACGGCATCGAAGCGACAAAAATCCTGCAGAAGACCGCGCCGGCGACAAAGACCATCATCTTGTCGATGCATGCGACCAAAGAACATATCTTCCGCGCATTGCAGGCCGGCGCGCAGGGCTATTTACTGAAAAATTCGGCGGGAGCCGAACTTGTCAATGCCATACGCACGGTGCACAACGGCCAGCGTTACCTGAGTCAAAAAATCCCGGACGGCCTGGTCGAAGACTACAAATGCAACCGGCATGCCGTGAGTCCGTTAAACGCATTGAGTCCGCGCGAAAGGGAAGTGCTTCAGTTGGTCGCCGAAGGCAGGTCCAGCATCCAGGTTGCCGGCATGTTGTCGCTGTCGCCGAAATCCATCGAGACCTATCGTAGCCGCTTAATGCAAAAGATCGGGGTGCACGATATCTCCGGCCTGGTGAAATTTTCAATTCAGCACGGACTCATTTCTCTCGATTACTAAACAGCAATGCGCGGCAATGCGGTACTCAAGTCGTCGCCGCTTCCCGAGCCGCCGCCGCACGGCCGCCCCGCCATTCACGCAACCACAGCAACAGCACGAACACGCCTGCAAAACCTGGAAAGGCTGCGGCAACGATCATGATCTTCCCGGTAGCCAGACCGGCCGTCAGCAAGCCGCCGATCACCAGCGGCGAGACGAATTGACCGAAGCGTCCCATCCCCATGCCCCAGCCGATGCCGGTGGAGCGGATCGCCGCCGGATACAGCAAAGTGGCAACCGCGATCGCGCCTGCGCCGCCGACACCGATCGCCACACCGCCGATAAATCCAATGACTGCAGCCGTCGTAGTGGTCGATGAAGCGCCCAATGCCGCGACTAAAATCTGCGTTGATCATCCTGGGCGTTTCGGCTTGTTCGCGTCGCTGCCGATGAATGATGTGGAAGGATCGGCGGCGGAAATAGCCTATGCATTCGACGTTCTGAAGGCGGACGGTGTCGGCCTGGTCACCAGCTACGACGATGCCTGGCTGGGCGATCCGAAATTCGAGCCGATTTTTCAGGAGCTGAATCGCCGCAAGGCGGTTGTGTTCGTGCATCCGCTGCAGGCGCAGTGCTGCACGCCGGCAACCTTGAGCTACGAGAAGGCGCCGATTTCCGCGGCCTGGGTTGAATACCCGACCAACACCGCGCGCACCATCATGAGTTTATGGGGATCGGCGACCACATTGCGCATGCCGGATATCAAATTCATTTTCTCGCACGGCGGCGGCATCATGCCGCTCCTGCTGGGCAGGATAGATGGTTTTTCCGATTGGTTTGCCGTCGGTCCGGAGAAGTTGAAGGCACTTTTCCCGCGCGGAATTTACGCCGAATTTTCGAAATTCTATTTCGAATGCGCGCAAGCCTATGCACCCGAGGCATTCGATTTGATCCGCAAGCTGGTGCCGTCGTCGCATTTGCTGTTCGGCACCGACTTCAGCTATTTCCCGATCAAGCATTCGATAGATCAATTGGCCGCGCTCAAACTGCCGGCCAATTTGAACCGGATGGTAAAAGGCGCCAATGCGGCCGCACTTTTGCCGCGTTGGCAGACTTGAAGCGCGTCAGCTGACGCCGATTTCGATCCGTCTGGGCTGTGCGTGCGCGGCCTTGGGGATGCGTACTGTCAGTACGCCGTTCTCAAGATCCGCGGTAACCTGCTCTGTGTCCAGTTCTTTGCTTAATGTAAACGAACGTCTGTATCGATTTAGTCCGACTTCGGCGTGACTTGCCTGCATTTCTTCGGGCATCGTAAAGTCGAGTTCGGCTTCGATCGTCAGCGTATCGGCATTGATCTGAAGTTGTAATTTTTCCTTGGGTACGCCGGGGATATCGGCGATAAGCGTAATGCCGCCGGCATCTTCAAGTACGTCGACAGGCGGCGTAAGAACAGCGTCGTTATATGGCGTATCCGATTTGCGGCTGACGGCCTTGTTTTCTGTGGTGCTGACTGTGTTCATGACGATCTCCTTTGATTATTGAAGATTGATGCGGCGTGGTTGCGCTGCTTCGCGTCGTTGAACCGTTACATGCAACACGCCATCGCGATAGTTCGCGGAGATAGATTCCGGATTGGCGTCCTCGGGAAGCGTTATGACGCGGCGAAAGCGGCCGGAAAAACGTTCTTGAATATGCACATTCGCTGTGTCGTCTTTTTCGGGAAGGGTTGATTTCCGTTCACCGGAGAGGGTGAGAACATCGCGTTCGACTTCAACATTGATGGTAGAAGGATCGAGGCCTGGGGCGAAACCGTAGATTTCCAGGGTCTGGTCGGTGCGGCCGACGTTGATCGCCGGAAACGTTCCCCGGGAAAGGCCGCGAATCGACGGAGAAAAGTCAAAAGCTTGTTGCAATTCGCGTTGCAGGGAATCGAGTTCGGCGAACACGTCGCGTGGAAAGAGTGCTCTATACATACGAATATCTCCATTAGTTGATTAACAAAAAATGGCGGCCGGAACACAGCCGGAGTACCTGAATTTCAGGGCATCCGAACAAGAAATAGGTGTGTTGCTGATTGTTTCAAGAGCATTTTTTATTCTTTTTTTTAATGAGTCCTGCTCAATAAATTAGAAAATTATCTATACCTTGCTTTAACCTTGCTTTAGACGCCGGGTGCTATCGCCCAACGGCGATAGCACCCGGCGATGCCCCGTTTTCTAGTGATCGTGATGCAAATAACGTGCAGTTCTCGGCAGGCGGAAGGCAACCAGGAATGCGATCACCATCATCACGGTGACATACCAAAAGAAGGTGGACTCGTGACCCAGCGACTTGAGGCCGAGCGCCACATATTCGGCAGATCCGCCGAAGATCGCGTTAGCGACTGCGTAAGCAAGGCCGACACCCAGCGCGCGGACCTCCGGTGGAAACATTTCAGATTTGACAATGCCGCTCACCGACGTATAAAAGCTCACGACCGCCAGGGCGATGATAATCAATACAAATGCAATAACCGGATTGGTCGTAAATTGCAACGCAGTCAAAATGGGAACGGTCATCAGGGCGCCAAGACCGCCAAATAAAAGCATGTTGTTGCGTCGGCCGATGCGGTCCGATAAGGCGCCGAAAAGCGGTTGCATGCACATATACAAAAATAAAGCGCCCGTCATCACATACCCGGCCGTTTTGATCGGCAGATGTACTGTATTGACGAGGTATTTCTGCATGTAGGTGGTGAATGTATAAAAGATGAGGGAGCCGCCGGCGGTATAGCCCAGCACCGTCAGAAATGCCGGCGTGTGGTGTTTGAATAGCGCTCTCAAACTTCCGGCTTCCTTGCTGGCCTGGGTTTCCGCTGCTTGTGTTTCGGTCAATGTGCGCCGTAAAAATAATGCCACGACCGCGGTAATGGCGCCAATCACGAACGGGATACGCCAGCCCCATGATTTTAATTCGGCTTCATCCAGCAACTGGCCAAGGATGACGACAACCAGCACGGCGAGCAGTTGGCCGCCAATGAGCGTCACATATTGGAAAGATGAAAAGAAACCGCGTTGTCCGCGTAATGCCACTTCACTCATGTATGCCGCTGTGGTGCCATATTCACCACCGACCGACAGCCCTTGAAACAGGCGCGCGACCAGCAAGAGAAACGGCGCCCAGGCGCCGATCGATGCGTAAGTCGGGAGACAGGCAATCGCCAATGATCCGCCACACATCATCGTCACGGAAATGATCATGGATCGCTTGCGGCCATAACGATCGGCTACTCTTCCAAACAGCCATCCGCCGATTGGCCGCATGAGAAAGCCGGCTGCGAAAACGCCCGCTGTATTGAGCAGTTGTGCTGTCGGATCGGATTTCGGAAAGAATGAGCCTGCAAAATAGAGTGCGGAAAAAGCATAGACGTAGAAATCGAACCATTCGACCAGGTTCCCGGATGAGGCCGCCATAATAGCGAAGATGCGATGACGCTTTTCTTTTGCTGTGTAAGTTCCGTTCAATGCGGCAATATCCAATGTCGAGTCGGTCATGACGTGCCTTTCTTTATATTAATTAATAACGTGAAAACACAATTTCCGGATTTAACGGGCTGATTGCACATGCCGGTCTGGAACGATCGGAATTCCGGCTTGTATATATGCACAGCGATGAACAACAATGAACAACGCCCGCTAAATGTCTCTCTCCGTTACCGGCGATAATACACATTTTGATCTTCGTTGTCGTTGCAAAGGCGTGGCGCACGCATCATTTTCCGCGTGAGGTCGATATCGCCGCGAATCGTTCCCGGCGCTCGCCGATAGCGTTATTCCGACACATCTGATCCGCTATTTTAGAGGCAAATTGCATCTGTACTGATTCAACGATTGGGGCTAGTGTACGCATAAGAAAGGCGGCCCCGAAATGAAGCGCTACGAGATACTGACCG
Organism: Herbaspirillum sp.; assembly: GCA_036500325.1. Lineage (GTDB taxonomy): Bacteria > Pseudomonadota > Gammaproteobacteria > Burkholderiales > Burkholderiaceae_D > Herbaspirillum. Next base: position 33,793 of record DASYCG010000182.1, read on the forward strand.
AAGAGATTACCGCGTCGATCCTGTCCGGCGTGCTGCAGGCGGGCGACCGGCTGCCCTCCGTGCGGCAGACCAGCAGCAGCCGCGGCGTCAGTCCGTCAACCGTTTTCAAGGCCTACTATCTGCTGGAGGCGCGCGGCCTGATCCGGGCGCGCGACCGCTCCGGCTATTACGTCGTCGGCAAGGCTAAATCGCTGCCGCCGGAATTGGACGCCACCTCGCGTGTCGATGAACGCAAGGTCGAAGTCGATGTCAGCGACCGCGTGCTGCAAGTCCTGGGCGCTACGCTGCGGCGCGATATGGTGCCTTTCGGTTCTGCCTTTCCCAGCCCCCTTCTGTTTCCCCATGCGCGTCTGGCGCAGGTCATGGCGGCCACCGTGCAGCGGCTCGATCCGTGGACCTCGGTCGACGATCTCAGCCCCGGCAACGCCAAGCTGCGGCGCGCCATCGCGTTGCGCTATCTGGCCGATGGCCTGCAAGTGCATACCGACGATATCGTCATTACCAACGGCGCTTTGGAAGCCTTGAATCTCTGTCTCGGTGCCGTGACCAAGCCCGGCGACGCCGTGGTGGTCGAGTCGCCGACCTTCTATGCCGCGCTGCAGTCGCTGGAACGCAACGGCCTGCATGCCATCGAAGTGGCGACCCATCCCCGCGAAGGCATCGATCTGGAGGCGCTGGAGCGGGCGCTGCGGCGACATAAGCCGAGCGCCTGCTGGCTGATGACCAATTTCCAGAATCCGCTGGGCAGCCTGATGCCCGACGCCAAGAAAAAGGCGCTGGTCGAATTGTTGACGACGTTCGATGTGCCGCTGATCGAAGACGATGTATACGGCGAATTGTATTTCGGCACCAAGCGGCCGAAGCCTGCCAAGGCCTTCGACCGCAACGGACTGGTCATGCATTGCTCCTCGTTTTCAAAGAGCCTGGCGCCGGGATTCCGCATCGGTTGGGCGGTGGGCGGGCGCTTTACCAACATCATCATGCGCGACAAGCTGACCACCTCGCTGGCCTCGCCCGCATCGACCCAGGCGGCGCTGGCGGCCTATCTCGAAAAAGGCGGCTACGATCGGCATTTGCGCCAACTGCGGCAAACACTGGCCTTGCAGCAAGCCGAGATGATGCAGGCCATCGTCAGGTATTTCCCGGTCGGTACACGCACCACCCGCCCGGTCGGCGGCTATTTCCTTTGGGTCGAATTGCCGGAACATGTCGATGTGCTGGAGATTCACCGCCTGGCGTTGTCGCACGGCATCAGCATCGCGCCCGGGCCGATCTTTTCTTCGCACGGCCATTTCCGCAATTGCATGCGGCTCAATTTCGGCCATTTGTGGGATGCGCGCATGAATGCGGGATTGGCTACGCTCGGCAAGCTGATCTGCGCCTATTGTTAGCCTCCCTGCGCAAAATATTTCAACTGATCTCCTGTTTTGATCCTGATCTGAGTCTCGTTCGCAAACGCTTAAACCGCTATTCTGATTTTTATTTTCCGGCGTTCTCCGCCGAAATCAACATCGAGGTTTAAGCCCATGTATGTTTACGACATCATCGATCAGCGCCTGGTAGAGCAGCGCGTTTCGCAGTTTACGGATCAGACCCGCCGCTTCCTGGCAGGCGAGTTGGATGAAGAGGAGTTCCGCATCCTCCGTTTGCAGAACGGTTTGTATATTCAGCGCCATGCGCCGATGCTGCGCGTGGCGATTCCCTACGGCATGCTGACGTCGAAACAACTGCGGATGCTGGCTTACGTGGCCCGGCGCTGGGATCGGGGCTACGGGCATTTCAGCACGCGCCAGAATCTCCAGTTCAACTGGCCGCGGCTGGAAGATGTGCCCGCCATTCTGGCGAAACTGGCGACGGTGCAGATGCATGCGATCCAGACCAGCGGCAACTGTATCCGCAACACCACCACCGATCACTTCGCCGGCATCGCGCCGGATGAATTGGAAAGCCCGCTTATCTGGTGCGAAATCATCCGCCAATGGTCGATGCTGCATCCGGAGTTCGCTTATCTGCCGCGCAAGTTCAAGATCGCCGTCAGCGGCGCCAGGATGGATCGCGCCGCGGTCGGCGTGCATGATATCGGCTTGCAGGCGGTCGAGCAGGATGGCGTCAAAGGTTTCCGCGTGTGGGTGGGCGGCGGCATGGGGCGCACGCCGATGGTGGGCAGCCTGATCAAGCCGTTCGTCGCATGGCACGATCTGTTGACGTATTTGCAGGCCATCCTGCGTGTCTATAATCTGCACGGCCGCCGCGACAATAAATACAAGGCGAGAATCAAAATCCTGGTCAAGGAACTGAGCCCCGAGGTCTTTGCGGGCGAAGTCGAGGCGATGTGGCGGACGATTGCCGGCGGCCCCGACACGATCAGGCAGGAAGATGTGGATCGCATTGCCGATCGTTTCACGTGGCCGCAATACGAGACATTTGCCGTGCCGGGCGAGGGCGGGGAAGCGGCCGATGCCGGCGCCGACATTGTCGACAAACGCTACGCCAAGTGGAAAAGCCGCAATGTGCACGACCATCGCATGCCGGGATATGCCGCGGTGACCGTGTCGCTGAAAGCGACCGGTTCGCCGCCGGGCGATATCACAGCGGATCAGATGGACCATGTGGCAGAGCTCGCCGACAAATACGGTTTCGGCGAGTTGCGGGTGTCGCATGAGCAAAACCTGATTCTCGCCGATGTGCGGCGGGATCGTTTATTCGAGCTATGGCAGGAACTGGATCAGGTGAATCTGGCGACGCCCAATATCGGATTGCTGACCGACATGGTGGTCTGCCCCGGCGGCGACTTTTGCTCGCTGGCCAATGCGGTGTCGCTGCCGCTGGCGGCTGCTATCCAGCATCGTTTCGATGACCTGGATTACCTGCATGAGATCGGCGACATCGATTTGAATATCTCCGGCTGCATTAATTCCTGCGGGCATCATCATGTGGGCCATATCGGCATCCTGGGTGTGGATAAGGCCGGCGAGGAGTGGTATCAGATTACCGTCGGCGGCCGCCAGAACGGCGCGCGCAAGACCCTGTCGGATCTGGAGTCCATGCATGGCGCCGGCGCCGCGATCGGCAAAGTCATCGGCCCCTCGTTTGCCCGCGACCAGGTGCCGCTGGTGGTTGAAAGGCTGATCAAGACGTACCTGAGCTTGCGCGACAGCGAAGCCGAACGCTTCATCGATGTCGTCGATCGCGTCGGCAGCGAACCGTTCAAGGAAGACGTGTACGCCGATCCCCTGCTGGCGAAAGAAAGGCCGTAATGAATCCCACTGCACTACTGCTCGCGACCTTCATCTTGTCGATCGTCGGCTTGTTCACATTTATCTGGTCCTTGAGAAAAGGCTTGTTCGATACGCACGTCAGTGCGGCGCAGGTCATTTTCGCTTCCGGCGAAATCGGCAGCGGCGAAGAGCCGGCCGCCGATGCGCGCGGCCGCACCGAGTTGCAACGGCACGAGCGCCGGACTGCCGTCTCCGCGGCGGAGCTGGCGGCGCGCAGCCTGGCCGATCGCTCCAGCGCGCTGCCGGCGCTGATCCTGCTTTCCTGCGCGGTAGTCTGGCTGGTCGTCGCTTCGGGCGCGGGCCTGCTCAGTTCGCTCAAACTGCATATGCCGGATTTGTTGACGGAGCAGGCCTGGCTGACCTTCGGCAGATTGCGCACGATGCATCTCAATGCCGTAGCCTACGGCTGGGCGCCGATGGGCCTGCTCGGACTGGCGACGTGGATGATGCCGCGCCTGTTGGGCACGCCGCTGGTCGGCGCGCGCTTTGCGGTGGCCGGGGCCCTCATTTGGAACGCCGCGCTGATGTCGGGCCTCGGGGCGCTGGCGATAGGCATCAATGCCGGGCTGGAATGGCTGGAGATTCCGTGGCAGATCGGCATGCTGTTCGCCGCCGGCGGCATGATGATCGGACTGCCGCTGGTGTTTACGCTGCCGCGCCGCAAGACCTCGCATCTGTATGTATCGGTCTGGTACATGGGCGCAGCGCTGTTCTGGTTTCCCATTTTATATATCGTCGCCAAGGTTCCGGGCGTGCATTTCGGCGTGGAGCAGGCGACGATGAACTGGTGGTTCGGGCATAACGTGCTGGGGCTGTTCTATACGCCGATGTCGATCGCCGCCGTGTATTACTTCTTGCCGAAAGTGATCGGCCGTCCGGTGCAATCGTACAATCTGTCGCTGCTGGGATTCTGGACGCTGGCCTTCTTTTACGGACAGGTCGGCGCGCATCACATGATCGGCGGGCCGGTGCCGGAATGGCTCATTACGCTGTCCATCGTGCAAAGCGTGATGATGATTATTCCGGTGGTCGCGTTCTCGCTTAATCAGCACTTGACGCTGAAGGGCCATTTCGGCGTGTTGAAGTATTCGCCGACGCTGCGTTTCATTGTCATCGGCGCCATCATGTACACCCTTGCTTCGCTCGAAGGCTCGCTGGAAGCCTTGCGTTCGATCAATGCGACAACCCATTTCACGCACTTCACCGTGGCCCACGCGCACCTCGGCATGTACGGCTTCGTCACGATGGTGATCTTCGGCGGCATCTACTTTGCGATGCCCAGGATTCTCGAACGCTCTTGGCCTTATCCGCGCCTGATCGCCGCGCATTTCTGGCTGGTTATCGGCGGCTTCCTGATCTATCTGATCACCTTGAGCATCGGCGGCTGGCTGCAGGGCACCGTCTTGCTCGATCCGGCGCAGCCCTTCATGGCGTCGGTCGCCGTCACGCTGCCTTGGCTGGAAGGACGTTCCGTGGGCGGCGCGATGATGACCCTGGGCCATCTGGCGTTCGCCGCGCACTTTTTCATTTTCGTATTGAATATCGCGCCGCGCCGCAGTTCGAACGAAGCCGTGTCCGCGTCAGCGGCGTAAGGAAGCAAGGATGGAAAACGAACTGAAACTTCTGGGCGGCGCGATGGTGGCGCTGTCGATGGCCACCGCGGCCATGATCGTGGTGCCGTTTCTGCAACTCAAGGATGTGCCCGCGCCGGCCGATTTGAAACCCTACAGCAGCGCAGAATTGCGCGGGCGGGCGGTGTACATGGGCAACGGCTGCATCGCCTGCCATACCCAGCAGCCCAGCGCGACGGGAGCCGGCCGGGCGGATGCGCAGCGCGGCTGGGGCCGGCCGTCGGTCGCGGCAGACTATCACTACGACAATCCGCCTTTGCTCGGCACCATGCGTACCGGGCCGGACCTGTTCAACATCGGCGTGCGCCAGCCCAGCGCCGACTGGCATTTGGGACATCTGTTCCAGCCGCGCGCTTATGTGCCGGGCAGCATCATGCCGTCGTTCCCGTTTCTGTTCGAGGTCAAAAAAGAAGGCGATGTGAGCAAAACGGATCGGGTGGTGACGCTGCCGCCGGGAACGGCCGGGCATGGGAAAGTCGTGGTGGCGCGGCCGGAAGCGCTCGATCTGGTGGCGTATCTGCAATCCTTGCGCAGAAGCTATCCGGTGCTCACGCAGGAAGAAGCGAAAGCGGCCATCCGCCTGATTCCGACGCGCCGTCTGCAAACATCGAAAGAAAAAACGGAGCCTGCGCATGAGTGAGCACAATCCCCGGGATAGCGAAAACGCCGATCCGCATGAGCAGAACAATCCGGTGCCGAAAGTGGTGCTGGGCTTGGTCTTCGGGTTGGTGGTATGGGCAGTCGGTTATATCTTTTGGCAGGAGCCGGACGGCATGGCGGCGTTGGGCGATCATCGCGAGCCTTCGGTGCTGGCGGCAGGCGCGGGCGATAAAAAGGCGCTGGATGGCGCGGCCATTTTCGCCAACACCTGCCAGGCCTGCCATCAGGCCACGGGCAAAGGCCTGCCCGGGGTCTTCCCGCCGCTGGCCGGTTCCGAATGGGTGCTGGCGGCGCCGGATCACATTGCACAGATCGTGCTGCATGGCGTCACCGGGCCGATCACGGTGCTCGGCGCCGCTTACAACGGTGCGATGCCGGCCTTCGGCGGCCAGTTCTCGGATGCCGAGATTGCGGCCGTGGCAACGTTTGTCCGCAGTCAATGGGGCAATGGCGCGGAAAAAATCAACGCGGAACAAGTCGCGCAGGCCAGGGCAGCGAGCGCCGAGCGCAGCGATCCGTGGGCGGGCGAGGCGGCATTGAAAGCCTTTTTTGAAAAAAATACGGCGGCAGGCAGCGCGGCAAAGTGATGGGTAAAGGAATGAGCAAGGGATGAACAAGGGATGGCGCTCCGTGCTTGCGGTACTGGCGATCCTGATGGCCGGATCGACGGTGCTTTATTCGGTCACGCGGGGTTTTCGCGCGGTCACCGCCGACGGCGCCCGGCAAATCGATCTGATGGAACATCCACGCGCCGTCGCGCCGCTGGTGCTGGTCGATCAGCGCGGCCGGCGCTTCCTGCTTTCGGCGCTGCCGAGCGGGTCCGCCGAGTGGACTGTCGCCACCTTGGCGTACACCCATTGCATCACGATATGCCGCACCAGCGCATCGGGCCTGGCGTATATCCAGGGGGCGCTGGGCAGCTATGGTTTGAGCGGGAAAGTGCAATTGCTGACCTTGAGCTTCGATCCCGCGCGCGATACGCCTGCGGTGTTGGCGCGTTACGCGCAAGGGCAGGGGGCGCAGCCGGGCCTCTGGCAATTCGCTACGGTTTCGGACAGGCGCGATCTTTCCGTCTTGCTCAAGCTGTTCGGTATTGTGGTGCTGCCGGATGGGCTGGGCGGTTATGCGCATAATGCGGCGCTGTTTCTGATCGATGGCAACGGGCGCATTGTGCGCGCTTACGACGTCGATCGTCCGGATAGCCTGCTGGCCGATCTGGTGCAGGCCGAAAAGCAGGCAGAGAAATGCTGCGGCTAGCGATGCGTCGGCGGCAGGCGCTCCTGGCGGGTGCGGCATTGACGCTGCTGGCGTTGTTGCGGCCGTGGCTGGAAAGTTCGATGAGCATGCACATGGCCATTGAGTTGCCGGCCTTGTTTGGCATCGGATGGCTGGCGTCGCTGTGGTTGCGTCCTGCTTCGGATGCAGCGTTTTCCCAATGGAATATCGCCGGATTTCCGGCGTTGCTGGCGGGCGGGCTGGTGCTGGGATGCTGGATGCTGCCGGTGGCCCTGGATGCAGCCGTGCTGGACTGGCGCATCGCCACGCTGAAGGCGGCGAGCATGGTGGCGGCCGGGTTCGCAATCGGGTGGTGCTGGCGTCGCGTCGCGGCGGTGCTGCAGGCATTCTTTCTGTTCAATTGGTGCGCGATGAATCTGACGGCCGGATTGCTGTATCAGAATGCGCCGCAGCAGTTATGCAATGTCTATCTGCCGGATCAACAGGCGACGGCGGGAAATGCCTTGTTGGCGTGGGCGGTCGTGGTGCTGCTCGGGTGGTTGCTGCGGGCGGGGCTGACGCGGGATTGACCCGTCGTATTTTTTATTCTGTATTTCTTATTCCGTATTTCAATTTTATGGTTGCCATCCATGTCTTCTTCACACCCGGCATTACTCTCATCCAATCGTGTCTTCGGTCGTAGCGAGGACGTCAATGGCACTGCGCCGCTGCCGCACGGTAGTCTCGTTGCACTGGTAACGCCGATGTTTCCCGACGGCGGGATCGATATCGGACGTTTTTGCACGCTCATCGATTGGCATATCGCCGAGGGCACCAACGGTATCGTCGTCATGGGTTCCACCGGGGAGAGCGCCACCGTTTCTACCGACGAGCATGTGGAATTGATCCGGATTGCGATCGATCATGCGCAAGGCAGGGTGCCGGTTATCGCCGGCGCCGGCGCTAATTCCACCGACGAGGCGATCGAGTTGACGGCGCACGCCCGGCGGGCGGGCGCGGCGGCCTGCCTGTCGGTCGTGCCGTACTACAACAAGCCGACGCAGGAAGGCTTATACCGGCATTTCCGGAGCATCGCCGAGACGGTGGATATCCCGCTTATTTTGTATGACGTGCCCAGCCGCACGATAGTCGGCATGGATATCGATACGATTGCGCGACTCTCGCAGATACCGGGGATCGTCGGATTGAAGGACGCTACCGGCGATATCGGCCGCGCCGCGCTGGTGTTCAATGCGGTCGATTCGGATTTTTCCGTTTATAGCGGAGATGATGCGAGTGCTGCCGCGCTGATGCTGCTGGGCGCGCATGGCAATATTTCGGTGACGGCCAATGTGGCGCCCCGGCTGATGGCGCAGCTATGCGATGCCGCGCGCAACGGCGATGTCGGGATCGTGCGCGATTTGAATCGGCGCATGTCCTGGTTAAGCCGCGCTCTCTTTCTGGAGTCCAATCCGATCCCGGTCAAGTGGGCGTTGGCGCAAATGGGCATGATCGAAGCGGGTTGCCGTCTGCCGCTGACGGCGCTGTCGGCGCGGCATCATGATGCCGTCCGGCAGGCATTGCTAAATGCCGGTGTTGGTATTTCCGGGCTTATTCCAAACTGATATCGCCATCAAATGCAACGTTCAGTTTTAAGCCGGCAATTTCCAATGTCATCTTTGCGGGAAGCGATTCATCGCCTTTGATTGCGCCGTTGGCAATGGCTTTCTGGACCGCCTTTTCGATTTCATTCTGTGAGTTGATGCCAACCATTTTCAAGAACTTCCGCATGCTGAGATTAAACGTTTCTTCGTTCATTACAGTCTCCAATGTTTACTTGATAAATATTTTATGATGCGCTCGGCGTGACGCACGCATCATTTTCCATGCGGCAGCGGTATTGCCGCGAATCGCTTCCACAGCTTGCCGATTTTGCGGCTATCCCGTTGCATATGAAGCACCAGATACGCCTGTGCAAAGCCGGCGGCTTGCGCCGTGGAGGCGTGCGTGCTTCCCAGGCTTTGCAGCAGTCCCGCAGCAATGGAGGCGTCATTGAGATGGCCTAGCGCAGTTTGCAGGCCGCTCAACGCCTTGATGAAAGGCCGTATTTGTCTGGCCGGATAGAGCGATTCGAAAAATTCGATGGCATAGCGGGTTTTCTTGACGGCAATGCGCATCCGGTGGCGTACTCGCGGCACATTCTCGCTGGTCTCCGGCACTGCTGTTTCCTTTGTTTTTTCCTTTGCCTTGTGCTCGGCATCCTGCAATTTTTGGCTGCGTCGCACCAATTGTTTTTCGCGCTGCGCCAGCATTTTCGCTGCGAACTTTGCCAGCGGCGCCTCTAGCCTGGCCCGCATCGGTCCGCCGGGCTGCGTGCGCCAGTAGGCGCCGTGCATCCAATTGCCGAATGCGAGCATCAGGCGGGCATAGCGCACGGAATTGAGTGTTGCTGCAGCTGCTCGCCGTTTTTTCTGCGCTTGCTTGACGGCTGCCTGCTGTAACGGCGTCAATCCAGGTTCGTCGGGACAGGCTGCAACGATGCCGTCGAGCGTTTCGCCGGCCAGCACGTCCCAGTCGCGCGCGGCGCCCAATTCACCGGCCAGCCATTTGAGTTCGTCGGTCAGCGCCGGCGGGCATGGCGCGACAGCGGCGAACAGTCCCAGCACCGACAGCAGCCGGCGCAGCCCCAAACGCATCTGGTGTATGTTTTCCGGGGCGTTCCCCTTTGCCGTACCTACGCCGGCTTCGTTGCCCTGAATTTGCATCAGGCAATTGGCGGCGATGATCTGGAAACTTTGCTCTACGCTCAAGTTCGACGCGAGCTTCAGGCGCGCGGCAGTGGCGGCGGGCGGCGCTTGCACTGCATGCAATGCGTAACCCCGTTCCGACTTGCTGATGTTGCCGATACGCAGCGGTATGGACTGTTGCAGTTGCAGCGCGAAATCGAACAGCTCGCCGGCATCCCCCGATTTGAGCTCCAGTTCGATTTCACTGATCGGCGCCACGGCCTTGTCATGCGGTGCTTCTCCCCGCACTTCTCCCTGATCCAGCACCAGCTCGACCTCGCTCCCGTGTTCTAGCCGCAACAGCCAAATGGTGCGCCGCACTTTAGTGGAGAACACGGGGATCAAGCGGCCGGTCAGCGACGAATCGGTCAAGGATTTGGTCCAGCCCTTGCCATAGCCTTGCTGATCTTTAAACAGCGTCAAATCCGGATGCGGCCCATTCAGACTGCGTTCCCACTCCTGGCGCTGATGCAGGCCGGCGCTCACGCGTGCCTCGCCTTTTATGGTTTGCACCCACTCGCGGTTTATCCGGCGCACCCGCAATGCGATGGCGTGCCGCTTGAAATGGAAATCATCGGTATCGAAATAAGTACTGGTGAGTTGCTGTACGCGCGGCTTGGTGATCGCGTATTGACGTAAAAGGGCATGCCGGCGAAAGGCGGCGATGTCGGCTGGATCGAGCAATAACTTCAATTCGATTTCCATGATCGCTACCGCTTGAAAATGTGTTTGCGAGATATAGCAAGAGCAACACTGTACGTAAAATGTACGATCGAATTGCTTAATGTTGGTTCCATCGGTTGGCGCCATCGCTTGCTTCTATTGAGCGCGCAGGATGCTCAGTCGTCCTTGAACGGCAAGCCGACATAATTTTCCGCCAACGATGCAGCGGCAGCGCGTGAACTGACGACATAGTCCAGCTCGGAGCGCTGCAGTTTTTTCTGGAACGGCGTGGCGTCGTCGAAGCGATGCAGCAAGCTTGTCATCCAGTATGAAAAATGCTCTGCGCGCCAGACGCGGCGCAGCGCCGTTTCCGTATAGGCCGCAAGTTTTTCCTGAGCGCCATTCTTGTCCTTGTAGAACGCATCCAGTGCGATCGACAGCAAGCGCACGTCCGCCACCGCCAGATTCATGCCCTTGGCGCCGGTAGGCGGCACGATGTGCGCCGCATCGCCGGCCAGGAACAGACGGCCGTATTGCATGGTAGTCGTCACGAAACTGCGCATGCCGATGATATTTTTCTGGAAAATCCTGCCTTCTTTGATTTTCCAGCCGTCATTGTTTTCCAGCCGCGTATGCAATTCATTCCAGATGCGGTCATCCGACCATGCGTGGACGTCGTCTTTCGGATCGCATTGAAAATAAAGACGTTGCACAGTAGGAGAGCGGGTACTGATCAAGGCGAATCCGCGATCGTGCTGCGCATAAATCAACTCCGGTGAAGAGGGCGCGGATTCCACCAGGATGCCGAACCAGCCGAACGGATAAATGCGTTGGAAGTCTTCACGGATATTGTTCGGGATTTGCGGGCGGGAGACGCCGTGGAAGCCGTCGGCGCCGATGATGAAATCGGCATTGAGCCGGACCGAGGCATCAAGATGCTTGAACGTCAGGTAGGGATTTTCCGATAACACATCGTGGATGCCGACGTCGCCGACTTCAAACAATAATTGTCCACCTGCTGCAAGCCGCGCCGCCACCAGATCCTTGATCACTTCGTGCTGCGCATAAACGGTAATGGCGCGTCCGGTCAGTTCGGTCAGATCGATGCGATGGCGCCGGCCGCCGAAAGCCAGCTCAATGCCGTGATGCAGCGCCCCTTCGGTTTGCATGCGCGCGCCCACACCGGCTTCGGTCAGGATATCCATGGTGTTTTGCTCCAGCACGCCGGCACGGATAGTCGATTCGATATCGGCGCGGGTACGCGTTTCCAGCACCACCGATTCGATGCCGCGCAGATGCAATAGATGGGACAGCAGCAATCCGGCGGGGCCGGCGCCGATGATCGCTGCCTGGGTCTTCCGGGTATGCATACGTCTCCTTTGCTGCAGGCTTTCCCGAAGGCGCCGGCACTACTTTATTTTTCTATTTCATTATTTTCGTTCTGGTACAAAATATTGAGCGATACATCATCGTAAGGCCTGTTTGGCAAGGAGTGAATGGATGAAATGGTCAATAACTTGTACTATTCCGACAAATCCTGTTCCAAAAATATGGCGGAAAACAGCATGGCATCGACGCAAAAATTGCATGGCAACGCAGACGTTCCTCAATTCGCGTTATACGGCGAAAGCGCCTCGGCTGCCGGCAATGAACTGGTGCATATCGAATTGATCGAAACGCGCAGCCGCCTCTACGATTGGGAAATTGCCAACCACACGCATAGCGGCTCGTTTCAGATTCTGTTTCTCCTCGGCGGGCATGTCTCGGCCAGGATCGATACTGAAATATGGGATTGTTCCGGCCCCAGCGTGATTACCATTCACCCGTCGGTGGTGCATGGTTTTCATTTTTCGGCGGAAGCTTATGGTTATGTGCTGACCGTGGATCAAAGCATCTTGTCGCATGAACGCATCGGCAGCAGCGTCGACATTTTTTCCGGACTTTTCTTGCAGCCCTTGGCGCTGGACCTGCATGCCGCACCGGAGGCCATGAAAAAAATTGAAGCGCTCCTGCAGCAGATGCTGCTCGAATTTTCCGAGCCGCTGCGTGGCCACACCCTGATGCTGGACTGGCTGACGCGCTGCGTATTGCTGCTATTGTTGCGCCAGCATGCGGACCGCCGTCAGGCGGACCTCTCCGGTCATGCCGATTTTGAGCTGTTCAGCCGTCTGCGCGCATCGGTGGAAGAAAATTACAAGGCGCAATGGAGCGTGGCGCAACACGCTGCGGCACTGAACGTCACGGAAAGCCGCCTCAACCGCTTATGTGTGAAGCTCACCGGGAAATCGGCCTTTGATCTATTGCAGCAGCGGCTGATGCTGGAAGCCCGGCGGCGGCTGACCTATGTGCCGGCCAGCATATCGAGTATCGCTTATGAACTTGGTTTTCAGGATCCGGCCTATTTCAGCCGGGCCTTCAAGCGTGCTACCGGCATGACGCCGAAAGGGTTCCGGGAACGTATGCGTGTCGACAACGGGAAAACGGGCAATCAATTGATTTAAAGCAATATTCGTCCAGGCAAAACCACAATTTCATAAATACTTTATAAATGTATTATTTATTGATGTAATATATGTAAATGAATTAAATTGATGTATTTTTGAAGGGGTAAAGCATGTTGCCGATCCGATCGTTGATTGCCGCTGGTTTGACGTTGGCCTTAAGTGCCTGTGCAAGCATGGGTAATATCCATCCGCATTCGCAAATGCAAGACCCCAATGCACTGAATGCCGGCACGGCGATCCAACGCTCGGCCACGGCCATCGAGTGGCCCAAGCAGCAATGGTGGGAAACCCTGCAGGACGATCAGTTGAACAATCTGCTGACCGTTGCGCTGGCCGGCAATCCGTCTTTGCGTGTCGCCGAAGCACGCGTGACCCAGGCGCGCGCCATCGCCGGCATCGCCCAGGCGAACACCCAGCCCAAGGCGCAGGCCGACGCTTCCATCAACCGCGAGCTCTATTCCGCCCATGGCACCACGCCGGCGCCTTTGGCCGGTAACTATGCCTGGCGCAATCAGGCCACGCTTTCAGGTTCTTACGATCTGGACTTATGGGGACGCAACCGGGACAACCTGGCAGCTGCCCTGGACGATGTGCAACTGGCTTCCGCCGAGTCGCAGGTTGCCAGGCTGACGCTGGAAACCGCCATCGTCCGGTCCTATATCCAACTCTCACTGCAATTTGAAATTCAGGACATCGTTCGCGAAACCTTGGCGCAGCGCAAACACATCCTGGATATCACCCGCCGGCGTCAAAAGGCCGGCCTGGCGACTGAATTCGATGTGACGTCGATCGAGCAGACACTTCCGGTAGCGCAGAGCGATCTGGAAAAAGCATCCGAAGCCATTAATCTTTTGCGTAACCAATTGGCGGCGCTGAGCGGAAAGGGCCCGGCCGACGGCGAGCGCATTACCCGGCCATCGCTTAAATTGGATCGGCCGATTGCATTGCCCAGTGCGTTGCCGGCCGAGCTGATTGGCCGCCGTCCGGATATTGCGGCGCAACGGTGGCGCGTGGAAGCTGCGGACAAGCGTATCGATGCCGCCAAAGCCGACTTTTATCCGAACATCAATCTGTTGGCTTTCGCCGGATTTCAAGCCTTCGGCTTTACCAATTTTCTGCAGGCCGATTCGCAGATACGCGGCATCGCGCCTGCCGTCAGTCTTCCCATCTTTGCCGGCGATCGTTTGCGCGGGCAGCTCGGCAGCCAAACTTCTCTTTACGACGTAGCAGTCGAACAATATAACGCGACGGTGGTGCAGGCTTTGAACGACGTCGGCGATGCAGTCGTCAAGGCGCAGTCGTTGACGCAGCAAGATGTGCTGACGCAGCAGTCGCTTCAACTGGCAAGGAAAACACTGGTTCTGGCGGAAAAAGCCTACCGGGCCGGCATGACCGATTCGATCAATACCATTACTGCCCAGGTTTCATTATTGAATGCAGAACAGCAAGTGGCGCAAATCGGCGCAAGCAAGCTCGACATTTATGTCATGCTGATGGCCGCGCTGGGCGGCGGCACGAATGCCGAGCAGCCTTGATCGCCGGCTTGCTCCGAACTTGCTCTCACTGCTCTTAGACTGTTCTTTCCAAATTTTGTAATCAAGGATGCCGACGTGGATATTTTTGAAGCAACCGAAAAGCGCATGCAGCAAATCAAGCACCGGATCCCGAAATTCCCGCTTGAGATGATGCGGCTGCTGCGCATGACTTATCAAATTCAAAAGAACATGCGCGACCGGATCAACGCGGCGTTGAAGGAGCATGATCTGCATGACGGCAGTTACATTATTTTGGCGGTACTGTTCGGCTCCGACAACGAAACATCGACCGCCTCGGCACTGGGAATGGCTTGCCACGAGAAGCCGGCCAATCTCACCCGAGTCTGCAATGAGCTGGAGGCGCGCGGTTTGATCGTCCGCGGCGCCAGGCCTGGCGACAGAAGGTCGGTCATGATTTCCCTGACCGGAAAAGGCCGTGAGCTGATCGAAAGGGCACTGCCGGCAGTCTGGGAAAGTACCGTGCCCACTTACGACGGATTTAGCGCAAGCGAACTGGAGCAACTGACAACCATGTCGGTGCGGCAGTTGCACAATATAGCAAGCTGACGGCGGCGTTAATCATGAAATCTGCCAAAAGTACAGACGCAACATTTTTCAAGACCATCGGCATCGGCGCCAGGCCTGTGCTTGCGGGCATGTCCGCAGTGTTGGGGGATTGGCGCAAGACAGAAGGCATCCGATGGCTGTTCATCGTCAGGGTATTGACGATGGCCTTCGTGACGCTGTGGCTGGCCTATCGCCTGGAACTCGATGCTCCCGCGACCTCGGTCATCACCGTGTTTATCGTTGCGTTGCCGAGCAGCGGCATGGTGCTTGAAAAAGCATTTTTTCGTCTCATCGGCACGCTGATCGGTTGTTGTGCTGCGTTGATTCTGATCGGCCTATTGCCCCAGGCGGCGCCGTTGTTGTTCATCTGCCTGGCGCTCTGGGTGGGTTTGTGCACCTGCGGCGCGGCGATGATTCGCAATTCGAAGTCGTACGGGTTTTTACTGGCCGGTTATACCGCCTGCATGATTGTGATTCCTTCCGTCAATGATCCGAGCCAATTGTTTACCTTGGCGGTGACGCGCGTCTCCGAAGTCGGGCTGGGCATTCTCTGTTCGGTCTTTATCAGCGACGCGCTGTTTCCGCGCCATCAAGGCGATCTGGTCATGCAAGCCGTAAAAGGCCGCTACGAACGCCTCATCGCCTTGTGCCGCGACACGCTGGAAAACAAACTGGCGCCGGCCGAAGCCGAGGTGATGCATTTGCGTTTTGCGGCCGATGTCGCCGCGCTGGAAACCAGCCGTTCCGCTGCGTTTTTCGAAGCGGCCCACAGCTATGGCGAATCACGGAATCTGCACATATTCAATTCGGCATTCATGGCGGCGCTGACCACGTTCTATACCTTGCACCGCCTGCTGCATCGCTTGCGCCAGAATTCATCGGCGATGGTGGCCGATCTTACCGAGGCGATCTGCCGGTGTTTTTTAAGCGCGCTGGATTCGGACCCGGCGGAAGGCAGCGCCGAGGCGGCTCGCCTGCATATCAGAGAGCGCGCCGAGCGCCTGCGCAAAGAAATGATCGTTGGCGACATAAGCGAAATGGAGCGTATCGGCCTCGATACGATCATCGAGCTGCTGGATCGGTTTGCAAAAAACATCTACGACTTCCAAGTGGTGTACTTCGCGATTGCGCAGAAAAAGCGGCTGCCGCTGCACGCTTGGCCGTTTCATACCTATGCGCCCAGAACGCCGTTTCCCATCGTGTTCGCGAGCGGCATCCGCGCCGCGATCGCTTTGCTGGTGACGGCTGCGATCTGGTATTACCTGGCGTGGCCGTATGCCGCCACCGCCTTGCTGATAACAGTCATCTTCACGGCTCTGGCGGCGTCTTCGGCGAATCCGACCAAGATGATCTACCAGATCGTGACTGGATTTTTCATCGGCGTACCTCTGGCATTTATCTGTGATTTCTTCCTGATGGTGCATGCCGAGGGCTTTCCGATGCTGATGTTATGTATCGCGCCATTTGCGATGATCGGGACTTATCTGATGACCATGCCGAAATATTATGGCGTCGGCTTGGGCTTGAATCTCTTCCTGGCGCAACTGATATTTCCAGAAAACCTCGCACGGACCGATCCTGCCGCGTTCTTCGATAATTGCATCGCCTTGATATTGGGTGGCGGGCTGGCATGGGTGGTCTATGTACTGGTGCTGCCGCGGCATACCGTGGGGCAGAAAGAATACATCACCGGCGCGTTATGGCGCGAGGCGCTGCGCACCTGCATCTCGGCGCGGCCGGAATCGCCACAGAGATTCGACAACCGTGTGCGCGACCTGTTGAATCAATTGAATGCCGCGGCCGGTCCCGTGCCCGATGCGGAAACCCGCGCCGTAGTCGGGCTTGCGCTGACACTGTTGGAACTGGGGCATTCGGTCATCAATATGCGCGAGGTGATGACCATTGCGCCTTCGAGCGACGTACGGGCCACATTGCGGGAATGCGTTGCGCGCATGGCTGCATTTTTGCGGTCGCCGACCGAACGGCATCGCGACGACATCCTGGAGACGATATTGGAAGCGGGCCGCCTGGTGCGCGAGGCAAGGCCCGGCGCCACGCCCGAACGCCTGGCGCGCCTGAACATTGCCTTTGCCGATTTGCATTCCCTGTACACATTGATGCTGGATCATGAGGAACTGATGCAAGCAACCACATCCGAAGGAGACCATCGTGTCGCGTGAATTCATTCTGTTCGGCGTGCAGTTTCCCATGCTGCTGCCATTATTTTTTGTCGCCATCGCACTGCTTCTTATTGTCAGTGCGCTATTCGGACGGCTGGGGTTTTATCGCCAGGTATGGCATCCGGCGTTGGTGCGGCTGTGTATTTTTGTCGCCATCTTCGGCGGCTCCATTGTTTGGCTATACCAAAAATAAACCTTGATCGTGAAAACGTGAAGCAGATTCAAATCTAAATTTTGACGGAAGAAAAAAATGAAAAGCTACTCTGGCGGCGTTGTCCGTTTCCTGATTACCGCGTTGTTGCTGATTGCTGCCTTGTGGATCGGCAAGATGGCCTGGGATCAATACATGCAAAGTCCCTGGACCCGCGACGGCCGCATCAAGGCCGACATTATCAACGTCAGCGCGGATGTGTCGGGCAATGTGGTCGGCGTTCCGGTGCGGGATAATCAACTGGTGCATAAGGGCGACGTGCTGTTCACCATCGACAACGTACGTTATACCGAAGCACTGGCGCAAGCCGAAGCCGTATTGTCTGCGCAGAAATCGGCGCAGGCCCAGCGCAGCAAGGAGGCGCACCGCCGCGCCAGTCTGGACAGCAGCATCGTCTCCACCGAAAGCCGGGAAAGCGCGGATTTTGCGGTGACCGGCGCCGCGGCGCAATATCAGGCCGCGCTGGCGGCGCGCAATCTGGCACAGATCAATCTGGAACGGACCGTGGTGCGGGCGCCGGCGACAGGCTATGTCACCAATTTGAATGTATTTGCGGGCAGTTTCGCCGCTGTCGGCGCGCCGAAGCTGGCGATCATCAACAGCGAAAGTTTTTATGTGGTCGGCTATTTCGAAGAAAATAAATTGTTGTTGATGAATGCAAGCGATCCGGTTGAGATCACTGTTTTGGGCGACGATAAAATCATGCGCGGCCATATTGAAAGCGTGGCGCGCGGCATCACGGATCGCAATGCGAATTCAGGAAGCGAGATGCTGGCGGATGTGAATCCGACATTCAATTGGGTGCGTCTTGCGCAACGCGTGCCGGTGCGGATCCACATCGACGAAGTGCCGGCGGGGCGCACATTGGTGGCCGGCACGACGTGCACCATTGTTGTCAAAGCAAAAGACGGAACGAAAGATGAGAAGAAGGGCGCTTGAATCCGGATAAGCCACGGCATTTTCGGCAAGTACAAAAAATCCGCATGAACCTTAAGTTTCATGCGGATTTTTTATTGCGTTAAATTCTGTTAATTGCTTGGGTCTTCCTTGGCGGCGGAGTCGCTTGCGTCTTCCTTGGCATTCTCTTTCATTTCGCGCAATTGGGTGTTGCGTTCGAAATTTGCCGTATTGATGCGCGATTGTTCTTCCGAATGCCGGACCGCCAGCTGTTCGGCCGGCGATCGTTCGCAGGCAGATAAGGCGGCAATGCCAAAGAGCGCAATGGTGGTTGGGATAATGGAAAATTTCATGCCGCATTATATCCTTTTATTTCCACATGGAAATACCTGTAGATAAAAGAATATGCGCCTGCAATCGCCCTATAAAGCCGGGCCGAATCGATGAACGCGCTGCTTATGGCAAATTATGGAAAATTATTGCAAATAAGTTTTAACCAACGCCGATAGCCAATCCATAAAAACCTGCACCCGCTTCGACAGGTTGCGCCGATTCGGATAAATCAGCGATACCGGCATCGGCCGCGCACGATATTCGCCCAGCACTTCCACCAAAACGCCGTTATCCAGATATTCCCTGATGCCGATCCGCGGAACCTGGATGATCCCCAATCCTGCAAGACAGGCATCGACATACGATTCTGCATTATTGACGGTCACCGCACCTTTCATTGCCGCCATCGTATAGCGCTCGCCGTCCCAATACTCGAATCCGTCCGCCTTCATGCCGAGCATTAATACATAGCGCACCAGCAAATGGTTTGCGAGATCATCCAGCATTCGGGGTTCCCCATATTGCGCGATATAGCCGGCGCTGACGCAGTTGACGATTTGGAGTTCGCCGAGCGGCCGCGCGATCAAATCCGAATCCCTGAGCGTGCCCACCCGCAGTACGCAATCGAAGCCTTCCTGCACGATGTCGACGCGCCGGTCGGTGCTGCTGAGTTCCAGTTCGATGCCGGGATATTGCGCGAGGAATGCCGGCAAATGCGGAATCACCAGATTTTTCGCGACGCCGGTCGGCATGTCCACGCGCAGGCGGCCGTGAATGGCGGAGGGCGTTTGCTGGAACAGGGACTCAAGTTCGTCCACGTCGGATAGCAGATCCTTGCAGCGTTCGTACAGTATCTGGCCATCCTGGGTCATCTGCACCTTGCGCGTGGTGCGGTGCAAAAGCCGTGTGCCGAGCAGGCTTTCCAGTTGTTGTATCGATGTCGAAATACTGGCCTTGGGCAATCCCAGGCTATCGGCCGCCTTGGTGAAACTGGCCAGTTCGGCTACCCGTACGAAGATTTGCATTGCGCCCAGCCGGTCCATTTTGCGCTTTCAATTGGTCGATAAATTGCGAACAGTGCGGTCGGATTTTAACCGTTTATTCAAAATTGGCCTGGCAATACACTGACTTCGTGCTTTAACCGATACCGAACTCAACAAGGAATCCAAATGAACAAAATCGCAATCATCACCGGCGGCAGCCGTGGCCTGGGTAAAAATGCAGCACTGAAGCTGGCTGCCAAAGGTGTCGACATCATCCTCACTTATCACAGCAAACAGGCGGAAGCCAATGCAACGGTGGAACAGATCGAGGCAGCGGGGCGCAAGGCCGTTGCGCTGCAGCTGGATGTCGGCGACAGCAAAAGTTTTAGCGCTTTCGCACAAGCCGTCAAAGCCGCTTTGCAGAAAACCTGGCAGCGCGACCGCTTCGATTTTCTGGTGAATAACGCCGGCATCGGCGCGCATGTAGCGTTTGCCGACACCACCGAAGAACAGTTCGATCAACTGGTCGATATTCATTTCAAGGGCGTGTTCTTCCTGACGCAAAAACTGTTGCCGCTTATTAACGATGGCGGCCGTATTGTGAATATTTCGACCGGCCTGACGCGCTTCAGCCAGCCCGGCTATTCCGCCTATGCCTCGATGAAAGGCGCGATCGAAACCCTGACCAAATTTCAGGCAAGAGAACTGGGTGCGCGCGGCATTACGGTCAATGTGGTCGCGCCCGGTGCGATCGAAACCGATTTCGCCGGCGGTGGCGTGCGCGACAACAAGCAAGTCAACGATTTCCTCGCTTCGCAGACGGCGCTGGGCCGGGTCGGCCTGCCGGATGATATCGGGGGCGTGATTGCATCGTTGTTGTCGGACGATAACGGTTGGATCAATGCGCAACGCATTGAAGCATCAGGTGGGATGTTCCTTTAATTCCCGATGACGCGCTAAGCCGGTGGATCCTTATCCTCGATGTCGAGTTCCGGATCCGGTTCTTTTTCGGGTGTCGGCTTGGACTGGCCGTTTTTGTCGGTAACGGCATCTTCAGGATGGGTGGGTTTCCGGTTTCTGGGATCTGTATCCGTTTTTTGCTTTTTGACTTGCTCCGTTCCTTGCGGCTGGGATTCGATGGCCATGATGTTCTCCGGTGAAGTATCCATCTTAGATGCCGCACCGGCAGAAGCCATCAGACAACAAATTAATCGAACGTAGGAAAAAAGGAAAGCGCGCTTGGGGGCTACTTTTTTGGGGGATAAGGAACAATTGTGATTTCTCCATTGCGCTCCAGTACCGCGCGCATGACCTCATCCATGCCGGCGTCGCCGAGTTTCTTCCGGATGGCTTGTTCGATGTCTTTATCGCTGGTTAACGCAGATTGAAATTCATTCTGAATTTTGCGGCCGTTCTCTATCAAGATACGTTCCCTGCCGTTAATCAGCGTATCGAGCGCTTTCCAGCGCGCCGCCAATATGCCGATCAGCCGATGCGCCAGCACTAAAACCGCCCCAGCCGCCAAGGTCGGAAATACAGGAGAGGCCCCGACAATCGCACGGCTTAATACGGCGCCCAGCAAAACCGTAACGCATAGATCGAATGCGGTCGATTGGCCAAATGAGCGCCGCCCGGCAATCCGCAAAAAAATCAGAGTTACGATAAAAATCATCAATGCCCTGATCATCATCGGCAAAATGCCAAGATCGTCAGATGCCCCGAAGTAGTCTTCAAAAAACATATCGGCCTCCCGAACCAAGCCCGAATCAAGGCCCCAAAGCCGCCTTTAATTTTTCACCGGCCAGCGGCAGATCCCGCAAGCGCTTGCCGGTAGCGTTGCATATCGCATTCGCCAATACCGCGGGCGTCGGGCCTTGCGCGCCTTCGCCGACACCCAAAAACGGCATCCCCGGCCGATCGATCAAATACACTTCCACCTTCTTCGGCACCGCGGAAAACCGCATGATCGGATAGCCGCTCCAGTCGAAACTGGTGATGCGGTGCGTATCGAACGTGGTCTGCTCGAATAAAGACCAGCTCGCCGATTGCAGAATGCCGCCTTCGATCTGGTTGCGCACGCCATCCGGATTAACGATCTGTCCGCAATCGACTGCCGCTACCACGCGTTCGATCTGCACTTCGCCGGTTTCGGGCGTCACCGAAATTTCCACCGCGACGGCAAAATAAGCCATCAGGTTTTTGTACTGCGCAAATGCAAATCCGACGCCATGATTCGCCTTTCCAGGCGCATTCGATGCGTTAGAGCTCCAGCCGAATTTCTGCGCCGCCAGATTGATCACATCGCGTCCGCGCGGATCGTCCAGATGCCGCAAACGGAATTCAACCGGATCGGCCTTGGCCGCCAGCGCCAGTTCATCCATGAAGCTTTCAATGGCGAATACATTCAGATAAGCACCCAGCGAACGCATCGCCGAAACACGAATCGGCATGTCCGGCAGAAAATGATGCTGCACCTTCAGATTCGGTAATCGGTACAAGGGAATGCTGTTGCGGTCGCCGCCGCCTTCGGGCATCGGAATCGATTTCGGCGGCGCGGGCGTGAACGGTTGCGCCAGCATCCAGCTCGGCATGAAACGGCCAGCGTTGTCGATCCGGTTATTGTGCGTATTGCTCCAGATCTCACATTGCCAATCGATAATCCTGCCCGATGCATCCAGCGCCGCAGTAGTGTCGATCGTCATCGCCGGCCCGAACGGTTCCCAGGTATGTTCCTGCTCGCGCATCCATTGCACGCGCACCGGGCGGCCCGGTGTTTTGCGCGCAATCAATGCGGCGTCGGCGGCGACATCGTCGGCGCCGTTGTGGCCGTAGCAACCGGAACCTTCCACGTGAATGCAACGGATGTTTTCCAGCGGCAGCGACAGCAGTTCGGCCAGGCCCTTGCGCATCGGGAATACGCCTTGCGTATGGGTCCAGACCGTCAGATGGTTATTGTCGAACAGCGCCAATGCGCAGGAAGGGCCGATGGAAGCATGCGTGAGGTAAGGTTTGGTAAAGCGGGAGTGCAAGGTCTGTGCCGCGGGCGCCGTCATGCCGGCGGCGCGGCGGTCGGCCACGGCAATTTCCTGCGCCGGCAAGCGCCGCAGGGTTGCGTGGATGGTTTTCGGATCGGGCAATGCCGGGCCGTCGTTCCAGACCGCTGCCGCAGAGAGTGCGCGCATCGCCAGGATCGCCTGCCATTCATCGTCGGCGACCACCGCCAGATAACTGCCGTCGCGCACAACCTGAAGTACGCCGGGCATGGCCTGCACGGCGCGGATGTCGACCGACGCCAGCGTCGCGCCGTACATGGGCGGGCGGATCGCGCGCGCATGCACCATGCCGGGCATGCGCATATCCTGCACATAGCTTTGGCCGCCGGTGACCTTGCCCGGAATATCCACCCGATGCAGATCCTGGCCGACTATCTTGAACGAACGCGGATCTTTCAACGGCGTCAGCGGCGCGCCCGGTTGCGCAACTTGCGCCTCCTGATGCAGATCCACGCCGGCGATCGCCTCGCCATACGTCAGGCGTCGGCCATCGGCGGCGATGATCGTGCCGTTCTGCGTGCTCAGTTGCGCCGCATCCATGCCGAATTTGGCCGCGGCCGATTGCAACAGCAGGCCATGCACTTGCGCGGCTGCATTGAAAATCGCGGTGCCGCTGTCGGCGGTGGAATGGCTGCCGGCGGTGTAGCCTTCATCCGGCGTCAGGCCGGTATCGGCGGTGATCAATGTAATGCTGCCGGGCGCGATATCCAACTGTTCGGCGGCGATTTGCAAAAACGCTGTGCGGATGCCCGTCCCCAATTCGGCCTTGCCGGTGCATACCGTCACGCGGCCGGCGGCGTCGATTTTGATCCAGGCATCGAGCATCGGCGTGTTTTTCAGGCTGCCGGGCAGTTTCGGCGCGGCTTGCTTGAAGGTGCCGGCTTCGGTGGTGGTTTGCGCCGGCACCTCGGCGAAAGGCAGCAGCGTGAAACTGACGGTCAGGCTGCCGGCCAGACTGTTGATCAGGAAACGGCGTCTGCCGGCATTCGGCAATGGTGTGGCAATTTTCATTTATTTGCTCCGGCAGATGCGGCTTCGCGGATGGCGGCGACGATGCGCATGTGGGTGCCGCAGCGGCACAAATTCGGTTCCATGTGCGCGCGAATCTGTTCTTCGCTGGGCGACTCTATGTCATCGAGCAAGGCCTGTGCGCGCATCACCATGCCGGCAATGCAATAACCGCATTGCGCTGCCTGCTGATCGATGAACGCCTGTTGCAGTGCGCCGGGTTTGGCGATAGTGCCGAGTCCTTCAATGGTTCGCACCGGCCGCTCTCCCACTGCCGCCACCGGCAGCAGACATGAGAACACCGCCTGCTTGCCGACGATCACCGTGCAGGCGCCGCATTGGCCGAGTCCACAGCCGTATTTGGCGCCGTTCAATTGCAACTGATTGCGCAACGCGTATAGCAGGGGTGTGGACGGGTCGACATCGAGTTGATGCGGCGCGCCGTTGACGGTCAGTGTAATCATGGCTTGGGGCTCTCCTTGCGAATTTTGGCGACGGCGCCGCCGTCCAGTGCAGGCCATGGGCCGCGGTTGCTGTACATGGCGCGCGTGTAGTTGGCGATATCGGCGATCTGTGCGTCGGTCAGCATGTCGGAGAAGGCCGGCATGAAATGCTCGGTCTTGCTGCCGTTCCAATCGATGCCGTCGAGGATCAAGCGTATTGCGTTGCGTGGATTCTCGGCATTGAGCGCTGTGCTCAGCGCCAGCGATGGGCGGCCGCCGATGGTCGACATCGGCGCCGAGGCACTGTGGCAGGAAGCGCAGCTTGCGGTGAACAGCATGGCGCCGGATTGCAGTTCGGGGCGGTTTGAGATATCGATGGGCGCTCCGGCCGCTGCCGCTGCCGGTGTCGATTGTGTCGATTGTGTTGATGGTGTTGCCGGTGTTGCCGGTGTTGTTTGCACCGGCGCTTGCAACGACAGCAGATACGCCGCCATGGCATTCACATCCGCCTCGGATGCATCGGCCAGCGATCGCGTGACGGGCAGCATCGGGCCGGCGGCAGCGCCATGCTGATCGGCCAGGCCGGTGCGCAGGTATTGCACCAATTGCTGCTGCGTCCATGGCACCGGCGCCTGCGACAAATTGGTCAAAGGCGGCGCATCCCAACCGTCGATCAAGCCGCCCGCAAACGCCTGGCCGCGCTTTTCCGCGCCCAGCAGGTTCAGCGGGGTATGGCATGCGGCGCAATGCGCCGGTCCGTTGACCAGATAGCTGCCGCGTTGCAAATCGATGCTTTGGGCTGTATTGGCATCGGCATCGGCAGCCGTGAGCGGCGTGTCAGGTTTATTCGCGGGTTTATCTTCAGGATGCAGAAACAACCTATTCCAGCCGGCCATCAGCGGCCGGAATTTCAGCGGGAACAGCAGTTTATTGTCGGGCGCGGTCGCCTGCACCGGATTGCGGCTCATCAGATAGGCATAGACGAAGGCGATGTCCGCATCGTTCATGTGCTGGAAATGGGTATAAGGGAAGGCGGGATACAACAAATGGCCGTCGCGCGAAGCGCCTTTGCGCATCGCGCGCGTGAAGGCTTCGAGCGACCAGCTGCCGATGCCGGTTTGCGGGTCGGGCGTGATGTTGGTGCTGAAAATCTTGCCGAACGGTGTATTGATCGCCAGGCCGCCGGCGAACGGTTTGCCGCCTTTGGCCGTATGGCACACCATGCAATCGCCGACTGCCGCCAGCCGTGCGCCTTGCGCGACGCTTTGCGGATCCGGCGCCTTGATGGCCGCTGGCGTCTCCGGCGCCAGCGGCGGGTGACCGGCCAGCGATAGCGCCGCGCCGCAAAACATCACGGCAATCAGCACCGCCGCCACGGCGATTGTTTTTTTCATTTATGCTCCGCAAAATGTCAGAGGGTGCGCACCGGCGTGGAGCGCATAGACGGATTAGACCGTGTTTATCGAAAAAGTGCAGTGCCGGCGCGAGATTGTCGAAATGTATCGAATTGACTTAATACAATCCTATTTGTAGCGTATCTTGCGCATATGCATGCCCGCGTCAAACTGGCAGCCAAATAACAAAGCAACAATAAGGCAACAACAAGGCAACACAAATGCCAAGAACAAGAAGGGAAGTCAACGCTGTGAAAACGATAAAGTGGGCGCTTTGCTAAGCACGCAACGGCAAAGAGGGTTCTACATCACGCATACCAGCGATATTTCTTCGGTGCGCCGTTACGCCAGGCGCCTCACCGATCTGCTCGGATTCACCGAAACCCAAGCCGGCCAGTTTGCCATTGTCATCACCGAAGCGGCAACCAATATACTCAAGCACGCAGGCGAGGGATGGGTGTTTATTACATCGGTCAAGCGCGCCGGCGGCAATGCGGTTGAAATGCTGGCGCTGGATCGCGGCAAGGGTATTGCCAATCTGGCGCAAAGCTTGCGCGACGGTGTTTCGACAGCCGGCACCGCCGGTAACGGCCTGGGTGCAATCAGGCGGCTTTCGCAGGATTTCGACGCCTATTCGGTGCCTGGCAAGGGCAGCGCTTTTTATTCGTGCGTAGTTGACAAACTTTCATTTCCCGACGGCAGCGCCGGGGCTTATGTCTTGTCCTCCGAGGAACCGGTTATTCAATCCGGCAGCATCTGTCTTCCCATAGCCGGCGAAGAAGAATGCGGTGACGATTGGAGCATCAAAGTGAATCCAGACTCGGTCGATATCCTAGTTGTCGATGGCCTGGGGCATGGTCCGGAAGCTGCGGTTGCCGCTGCCGCCGCGGTCGATACGATGGCACGCGCACCGGCAAGCATAAGCTCTGCGGCAATGATCGAAGCGATGCATCATGCGCTGATGAGCACGCGCGGCGCTGCCGCCGCGGTCGCCAAATTCGATATCGCTTCGGGTATCCTGAAATTCACCGGCATCGGTAATATCAGCGCCACCGTTGTAGAACAAAGCGGGCGCAAGCAGTTGGTTTCCCATAATGGCATCGTCGGCAATAATATGCGCAAGGTGCAAGAGTTCGAGCAGGCCTGGCCGGCGGATGGACTGTTCATCATGTGTTCGGACGGCATCTCCACGCAATGGGATCTGGATAAATATCCGGGCCTGCAATATTGTCATCCTGCATTGATTGCCGGCGTACTGTTTCGCGACTTTGCAAGGGTTCGCGACGATGCTACGGTTTTAGTCATGAAACGCCACGATAGGACTATGTGAACGCCACCACAATTTCAAGTCTCGGCATCAGTTGTGAACAAGATTTGGTCACGGTCCGCCAATTTGCCCGCGACGTTTCCGCATTGCTGGATTTCGGCACGCAGGATCAGGTGCGTATCGCCACCGCGGTATCCGAACTGGCGCGCAATGTTTTTTCGTATGCATCCGGCGGCGAGGTTGAATTTTCGATCTATAACGATAAGACCTCGCCTTCCCTGGACATCCGGATCAAAAGCAGCGGCGGCGCATTTCGCGTCAACGCTGCGGTCATGGAAAGTGGACAGCAGGCAGCGCTCGATTCGGCGCTCGTCAGTGCGCGCCGCTTGATGGATAGTTGCGATAGCAGCGACGAACGGGGCGGCGGCAATGTCATTGTCTTGCGCAAATCGCTGCCGCTGGATGCTGTCGTCACGCCGGTCAGATTGGCGCAGATCGTCCGGCAGGTCGCCGACAAGCCGCCGACCAACACCTTGACCGAGATTCGGCTGCAAAACAGCGAGCTACTGGAAACGCTCGCCGAACTGCGCACCAAACAGGACGATCTGCTGGTGCTGACCCAGGAGCTGGAAGATACCAATCGCGGCGTGGTGGCGCTGTATGCCGAAATTGAAGAGAAAGCCGAGCGTTTGCGTGAAAGCGAAGAGCGCTTTCGGCAAATGGCGGAAAACATCGATGACGTATTCTGGATTTGCTCGCTGGCCGATCGCGAACTTTTGTATGTCAGCGAAGCCTACGATTTGATTTGGGGCGCCTCGCGCAGCGTTCTCGAAACGACGCCGGAAGCCTGGCTGGAATCGGTCCACCCGGAAGACCGCGACCGTGTCGAACAGAGTTTCACCCTTTTATTTGAACATCACCGTTATGAAGAGCAGTTCCGTATCGTGCTGCCCGACGGCAAACTGCGATGGGTGCGCGATCGCGCTTTTCCGGTAAAGGACGCATCGGACGCGACTTACCGCGTCGCGCGCATTACCAGCGATATTTCATCATCCAAGCTTGCCGAAAAACTGCTGCAGGATGCCGACACGCACAAGGATGAATTCCTGGCGACATTGGCGCATGAGTTGCGCGCACCGCTGGCGCCGATCCGCAATGCTGTCGAGATCATGCAGAAGCCGATGCCGTTAAACGAAGAAGAGCATGCGTTTACACGCCAGGTCATTTTGCGGCAGGTCGACCACATGACGCGCCTGGTGAACGATTTGCTGGATAGCGCACGGATCTCGCAAGGCAAGATCGTGCTGCAGTTGGCGCCGGTGGAAATAAATACCCTCGTGCGCAACACTGCCGAGACCTCCATGCCATTGATTTTGCAACGTGAGCATGCATTGGATATCGCGTATTCGGCGCAGCCGATCTGGGTAGACGGCGATGCGATCCGCTTGGCGCAACTGGTGAATAATCTGCTGACCAACGCGGCAAAATACACACCGCCCGGCGGAAAAATCGATGTGACGATTGTGGCCCGCGACAAACAAAGCATGGTGATTTCGGTGACGGATAACGGCATCGGCATTTCGGAAGCGCGCGCCAAAACTATTTTCAATCTGTTTTCGCAGGGCGATGTCACGGCCGATCAGGCGCAGGACGGATTGGGTATCGGCTTGTCGCTGGTAAAAAAACTGGTCGAATTGCATGGCGGAACGGTGGGAGTGCAAAGCGCGGGCCATGGTTGCGGCAGTTGCTTTGAGCTGATCTTGCCGATGGTCGATGCGCCGGCGGAGAGCGTGCCGGCCGCTGCGTCGATCGATGGAATGGCCGAAAGAATGACTGAAACCGTGAAGGTGATATTGATTGTGGATGACAATACCGACTCGTCCGAAACCACGGCTATGCTGCTCGGCGCCTATGGGCACAAAACCTATACCGCCAGTAATGCACAGGAGGGACTGGCGGCTGCGCGGCAATATAAGCCGAATGTCATTTTGCTCGATCTGGGTTTGCCGGGAATGAGCGGCTATGACATCGCGCGCGCGTTGCGTGGCGAGCCGTCATTTATCAAGACCAAATTGATTGCGGTAACCGGTTACGGATCGGAAAAAGACAGGGAGAGAACCAAGCAAGCCGGCTTCGATCATCACGTCGTCAAGCCGGCCGATATCGATCAATTGCTGGCGCTGATCGGCGGTTGATGGTGTATCAGGGCCTAAGGCAACGCTGATTAAGTGCCATGGGTGGCCTTTTTTTTAATGCGGCACGGGCCGTACCCCTCACCCAAATGAACGGTCTTTTATGGATTTAAAGAAAGTTCGAAATCGACTGATTTTCTTTAGTGCCATAAAAAATCGTTCATTTGGGTGAGGGGTACGGCCCGTGCC
>DASYCG010000183.1:0-33776 GCA_036500325.1 Herbaspirillum sp.
CCAAATGAACGATTTTTTATGGCACTAAAGAAAATCAGTCAACTTCGAACTTTCTTTAAATCCATAAAAGACCGTTCATTTGGGCGAGGGGTACGGCCCGTGCCGCGTTAAAAAAAAGGCCGCCCGTGGCACTTAATCAGCGTTACCTTAACTAACTTGGCCGGCGTTAATCGTCGGCGCAGGCAGTGTGCGCGCCGCCAGTGCGGCGCCGATCATGACTAATACCGGGCCGCTGAAGCGAGTCAGTCCCAATTCCAGTTCCGCCAGTATCAATCGCTGCACCTGCTGATCCGGGCGGCTGCAATTTTCCACTACCACTACCGGCGTCGCAGGTGAAAAACCCAGCGCCAGCAGTTTGCGGGCAGTCGCCGTCCCTTCACGGCCCCCCATGTATTGCACCAAGGTATCGCCCACGGGCATTTGGACCAATTGGGTTTCTTCCGGTGCGGTGCTGGAGGTAAACAAGGCGACGCTGCGCGACACGCCACGCTTGGTCAAGGGCTGGCGCGAAGCGGCTGCTGCCGCCAGCGCCGCGGTGATGCCGGGCACGACTTCAACTTCAATGCCGTGCGATTCCAGCGCGGTCAATTCTTCGTCGGCACGCCCGAACAGCATCGGATCGCCGCCTTTCAGACGTACCACCAATGCATATTTTTCAGCACACTCGACCAGCAGGCGGTTGATGGCATGTTGCGCGGTAGAGCGCTGGCCCGATCGTTTGCCGACCGAAATCCGCTTCGCTTGCGGACATAGCGCCAGCATATCTTCGGTGACCAGCGCGTCGTGCAATACGACGTCGGCTTGCGCCAGCAGGCGCGCGCCGCGCACCGTGATCAGATCGGCGGCGCCGGGGCCGGCGCCGATCAGATAGACTTTGCCGTAGGAAGATGGGGAGGAAGCGGTTGAATTGGTCGAGTTAGGCATCTGGCTGGTTGGCGGCCGTGGAAATGACCGTCAGGCTAGCACAATCATGCCTGCTGCAACCGTCTGATGCGTAACTTCGTCGATCAAAATAAACGATCCGGTACTGCGAATTGCTGCGTAAGCATCGACCGCAATCGGCTGTTGCACGTTGATGGTGACGCGCGCGATGTCGTTGAGCTTCAGCGTTTCGGCCGGATGACGTTCCTGTGTATTGATATCCAGCAGGGTATCGACTTTGCCGACACGGGCAGACACCTGGCGGGTACTGTGCTTGAGCCAGTATTTGCGGCGCGGATCGAGCTGGTCTTCCGAGAGCCAGCACAGGTCGGCAGTGACGGTTTTGAGCAGCGCCGGCGCTTGCGTCGCCGATGCCAGCATGTCGCCGCGCGAAATATCCAGATATTCGTCCAGCAGCAAAGTAACGGACTGGCCGACCACGGCGATGTCCAGCGAACCTTCCAGCACCTGTATGTCCTTGACGGTCGCGCTTTGGCCGCTGGGCTGCACGGTCAGGCGGTCGCCCTTGCGTACCACGCCGGCTTCGATGCGGCCCATGTAACCGCGGAAATCGTTGGCTTCATGGCCGTTGTGGCGCGCCACCAATTGCACCGGAAAGCGCAGCGGCTCGTCATGCGACTGATCGTAGACGCTGAGGGATTCCAGCAGCGTAATGAGGGTCGGGCCTTTATGCCAAGGCATCTTGTCGCCCGGCGTGACGACATTGTCGCCGGCCAGCGCCGATAACGGAATTGCGTGCACATCCTTCAAGCCCAATTGTTGGGCAAACGCTTTATAAGCCGCCACGATGCGGTTATAGATCGTTTCGTCGTAGTCGATCAGATCCATCTTGTTGACGGCGATGATGACATGCTCGATGCGCAGCAAATGCGCAATCGTCGAATGGCGTTTGGTCTGGGTCAGCAGATCGACGCTGCCGTCGTCATGCAGTTTGACCTTGGATACATCGATCAGGATGATGACGGCGTCGGCGGTCGATGCGCCGGTGACCATATTGCGCGTGTATTGTTCATGGCCCGGGGTATCGGCAATGATGAATTTGCGTTTCGGCGTGGCGAAATAACGGTACGCGACATCGATCGTGATGCCTTGTTCGCGTTCGGCTTCCAGGCCATCGGTCAACAGCGACAGATCGATGCTGTCGCCGACGGTGCGTTTATGTTTGGCGCGCGACATTGCATCCAGTTGATCGGCAAAAATCCCCTTGCTATCGAACAGCAGGCGGCCGATCAGCGTGCTCTTGCCGTCATCGACCGAGCCGGCGGTAATAAAGCGCAGCAGGCCGCGTTCGCGGTTGGCGAGTTGATTTTTTTCTGTGAGGACTGCGTTCATATAAAACCTATAAATTTGTTGAGCTAATAGCTCATCGGAGCAGGACCCCGTTCGCCCTGAGCAGGCCGAAGACCGTGTCGAAGGGGCACCGCAACGGGTAAAAACCAAGGGATATTAAAAGTAGCCGGCCTTCTTGCGCTTCTCCATTGAAGCCTCGGAGGTCTGATCATCCATCCGGGTCGCGCCGCGCTCGGTAATTTGCGTGATCGCGGTTTCGGCAATGATCGCTTCGACCGTGGCTGCATCGGATGCTACCGGGCAGGTGCAGGAAATGTCGCCGACGGTACGGAAACGCACGATTTGCGTTTCGACCGTTTCGCCTTCCAGCGCCGGCGTCAGATCGGTCAGCGGCACCAGCAAGCCGTTGCGCGGAATGACTTGCCGCTCATGCGCGAAATAGATATTCGGCAGCGCCAGTTTTTCGCGCGCAATGTATTGCCATACATCGAGTTCGGTCCAGTTCGAAATCGGAAACACGCGCATGTTTTCGCCGGGATGAACGCGGGTGTTGTAGAGATCCCAAAGCTCCGGACGCTGGCCTTTCGGGTCCCATTGGCCGAACTCGTCGCGGAAAGAAAAGATGCGTTCCTTGGCGCGGGCTTTTTCTTCGTCGCGCCGGGCGCCGCCGATACAGGCGTCGAATTTGAATTCTTCAATCGTTTCCAGCAACGTCACCGCTTGCGCCGCATTGCGCGAATCGGTCAGCGGATTGCGCAGGCGCACGGTGCCGCGCGTAATGGAATCTTCCACCGAGCGCACCACCAGCCGCTCGCCCAGTTCGGCGGCGCGGCGATCGCGGAATTCGATCACTTCCGCAAAATTGTGGCCGGTATCGATATGCACCAGCGGAAACGGAAAGCGGCCCGGGCGAAAGGCTTTTTCCGCCAGGCGCAGCAGTACGACCGAATCCTTGCCGCCGGAAAACAGCAGGGCGGGATTGCTGCATTCGGCCGCCACTTCGCGCATGATGTGGATGGCTTCGGACTCCAGCCAGTCCAGATGGCGGTTGCTGGCTTGATCAAGGAAATGCTTCTCTACGACTGTGTTCATGCGAACCTTCTACCTTCTACGATGCTGATGCAGTGATGATGCAATGAGTACGGAAAATAAGTGCTGCAAAAAATTAACCTAATGCCGAAGCGGCCGATCTTATTCCGTGGCGGCGGCCTGCGGCTTGATGCGGATCAGTTTTCCATCCACCACATGCAAGCCGCATTCCTTGGAATCCGGGTTTTCCCACCACCAGCGGCCGGCGCGTACGTCTTCGCCGGGGCTGATGGCGCGGGTGCACGGTTCGCAGCCGATCGATGGATATCCCTGATCGTGCAAGGGATTGTAAGGAACGTTATTGGCGTGGATGTAATCCCAGACATCCTGTTCCGACCAATCCGCCAGCGGATTGAATTTGGTCATGGCGTGTGCTGCATCCTCTTCCTGCACATGCAATTCGGCGCGGGTAACCGATTGCGCGCGGCGCTGTCCGGTAACCCAGGATTTATTGCCTGCCAGCGCCCGCTTGAGCGGTTCGATCTTGCGGATGCGGCAGCATTCCTTGCGCATGTCGACGCTCTCGTAAAACGCATTGAGTCCGTTTTGTTTGACATACGCATCGATGGCAGCCGGCTCGGGACGATACGGCATGACGTCGTAATCGTAGGTCGTTTTGATCTTGTCCAGCATGCCCAGCGTTTCGGCATGCAGACGCCCGGTTTCCAGCGTGAAGATGCCAATATCGAGCCGATTGCGCAGAATCAGATCGGTCAGCACCATGTCTTCTGCCGCCAGGCTCGAGGCAAATACCGCAGGCGCGAATTCGGCAGCGATTTTTTCCAGTGTGGCGCGGGTTGCCGCCACCAGCTTATCCAGATCGGCGCTCATTCCGGCACCGAGGTCGGACGATGCACGCGACGGAACAGCGGCGTCTTTTCGTCCCAGGACGTCTGATACTTTTCGGAGAAATCGGTTAAGCCCTTTAACGCGTCGTCGATATTCTTGTCGGCACGCACGGCGAAGGCATTGAAGCCGACGCGCTGCATGTAAAACAACTGATCGCGCAAGACATCGCCGATGGCGCGCAATTCGCCGTTATAGCCGAGCCGCGTGCGCAGATTGTAGGCAATCGAATAGCCGCGGCCATCGGTGAATTTAGGGAAATCGACCGCAATCAGCGCAAACTGTTGCGGGTTTTGCTGCAATACCGGCTGCAATTCTTCCCAGCGCTCATCGCTGGCGAACCAGACGCCCAGATCGCTGCGGTCTTTCAATTCGGCGTGCGCCAGCCAGACTTTCAGAGGAACAATTACGCGGCCGGCAGGAATGACAACGCTTTCGGCGTTATCGTTTTCTTCCAGTTGCAGTACCTGCCAATGGTCCTCGACGACGATCCTGTCTTTAATAATCTTGGACATGAGCTTAGACATAAGCGTCTTCTCCCTTCAGCAGATCGATCTTGATCGGCGTTGCATACACATGTTCTTTGAACGGGGCGATACCGAGTCTTTGCACGGTGTCGATGAAGCGTTCGTCTTCGGTGCGTTGCTGCACATACACTTGCAGCAGGCGATCGATCACGATCGGCATTTGGGCCGCCGAGAACGATGGCCCGATAATCTTGCCGATACTGGCCTGATTGCCTTGCGATCCGCCGAGCGATACCTGATACCACTCGCTGCCGTCTTTATCGACGCCGAGAATGCCGATATTGCCGACGTGGTGATGGCCGCAAGCGTTGATGCAACCCGAAATATTCAGCTCGATTTCGCCGATGTCGTGCTGATAATCGATATTGTCGAAACGTTCTGCGATGGCTTGTGCAATCGGAATCGATTTGGCATTTGCCAGCGAACAGAAATCGCCGCCGGGGCAGCAGATGATATCGGTCAGCAAACCGATGTTCGGCGTGGCCAGACCATGCGCCTTGGCTTCCTGCCACAGGGCGAATAATTCACTTTGCTTGACGTCGGCCAGCACCAGATTCTGTTCGTGGGTTACGCGCAGCTCGGAAAAACTGAAGCGGTCGGCCAGATCGGCGACGAAATCCATTTGCTCGGCGCTGATGTCGCCCGGCGGTATGCCGGTTTTCTTCAGCGACAGAACGACGGCGGCGTAACCGCTGACCTTATGCGCCTTGACGTTGCGCTTGAGCCAATTGGAGAACGCCTTGTTGTCGGCTTTATGTTGTTCGAATGCGGCATCCGAGGCCGGCAGGCCTTCGTAATCGGGCGCGGTGAAGTATTGCGCGATGCGATTCAACTCTTCGGCCGTCAATGTGGCCGGGCCGTCTTTGATGTCCTTCCATTCCTGTTCGACCTGGGCGGCAAAGGTTTCTGCGCCGAGTGCCTTGACCAGGATTTTGATGCGCGCTTTGTAAATATTGTCGCGGCGGCCGTGCTGGTTGTAGACCCGCAGGATCGCTTCGATATAGGTCAGTGCGTGCTGCCACGGCAGGAATTCGCGGATCACGCTGCCGAGGATTGGCGTACGGCCCATGCCGCCGCCGACCATCACGCGGAAACCGACTTCGCCGGCGTCGTTTTTCAGGACATGCAGGCCGATATCGTGCACCGCGGTGGCGGCACGATCTTCTTTCGCGCCGCTGATGGCGATCTTGAACTTGCGCGGCAGATAGGCGAATTCGGGATGGAAGGTACTCCATTCGCGCAGAATTTCGGCGTATGGGCGCGGATCGATGATTTCATCGGCAGCCACGCCGGCCAGTTCGTCCGACGTGGTATTGCGGATGCAATTGCCGGAAGTCTGGATGGCGTGCATTTCCACCGTGGCCAGATCGGCCAGAATATCCGGCGACTGTTCCAGTTCGATCCAGTTGAATTGAATGTTTTGGCGCGTGGTGAAATGGCCGTAGTTGCGGTCGTATTTGCGGGCAATATGGCCGAACATGCGCATTTGCTGCGACGACAGCAAACCGTAAGGAATGGCGATGCGCAGCATGTATGCGTGACGCTGCATGTACAGGCCGTTTTGCAGGCGCAGAATACGGAATTCGTCTTCTGCCAACTCATCGGACAGGCGGCGGCGCACCTGATCGCGGTATTGGGCGACGCGTTCTTTGACGATCTGGTGATCGTATTGATCGTAACGATACATCTGCTAGTCCTTGAAATGTCTTATCTTGAAATGCGTATGTGAAATACCCTGCAATGCCCTACCAAACCAGCTTCACGGCAACTGTCGTCAATGTGACTGCCAGCAGCGCGCGTAAAAATTTTTCCGGCACCGCCCGCGCGGCCAGCGAACCGATCGTGATGCCGGGCACCGATCCCAGCAACAGAGAGCTCAGCAAGACCCAATCGATCGACCCCAGCCACCAATGCCCGAATGCCGCCACCGCAGTCAGCGGCACTGCATAGGCGATATCCGTGCCGGCAATTTCGGCCGGCGACAGGCGGGGATACAGCAGCACCAGCAAGGTCGCGCCCACGGCGCCGGCGCCGATCGAGGAAATCGTCACCAAGGTGCCGAGCAGCAGGCCGCATAATATGGTTGCCGCGGCCAGCTTACGTCCGTGCAGCTGCTTTTCAGGATGCCGGTTCAGCCAAGTCTGAAGTTTCCCTTTAAACAACAAAGCAATCACGGTCAGGCCGACCGAAACCGCTATCGAATAACGAATCAATTCGCTGATGCTGTCGTTGACGGCGCCGAAGTGCTTCAACAACAGCGTTGAAGCGACTGCTGCGGGCAATGCGCCCCAGCACAGGTATCTGACGATGTCCCAGCGCACCGTGCCCTTGTAGCGATGCGCAAACGTGCCGGCCACCTTGGTGACCGACGCAAAGGCGAGATCGGTTCCGACTGCCACACTGGGATGGATGCCGAATAACAAAGTCAATAGCGGCGTCATCAATGATCCGCCGCCCACACCGGTCAATCCAACCAGCAAACCGACGGCAAATCCACTTACTACATAAGAAACAGTCATAAGGCTCCATCCGTAACAGCCTGAATCGTAATAAACTTAGTGCTTATTCCAAACGACTTAGTATTTATTTACTTATATGCGGAATGGATATATGCAAATTCGTTTGCTGTGTTTGCTATGAAATTAGAGGGAATGTGCCATGAATCTTCATCAATTCCGCTTTGTCCGGGAGGCGGTGCGCCAGAATTTTAATCTGACGGAGGCCGCCAAGGCGCTGTATACATCCCAGCCTGGCGTCTCGAAAGCGATTATCGAGCTGGAAGAAGAGCTGGGCGTCGATATTTTCACGCGGCACGGCAAACGTATTCGCGGCTTGACGGAGCCGGGGCGGGCGGTGCTGCGCTCGGTGGAAATGATCATGCAGGAGGTGGAAGGCTTGAAGCGCATCGGCAAGGAATTTGCCGCGCACGATAGCGGCAGCCTGACCATTGCGACCACGCATACGCAGGCCCGCTATTCGCTGCCGAAAATCGTCCAGGCCTTCGCGTTGAAATTCCCCAAGGTGCGTTTATCGTTGCTGCAAGGCAATCCCAAGCAGATTACCGAGATGGTTCGTAACGACCAGGCCGATATCGCGATTGCAACTGAAGCGTTGTCCTCGGGCGAAGGCCTGATTTCGCTGCCTTGCTATCAATGGGAGCACGTGGTGGTCGTCACGCCCGATCATCCGTTGTTGTTGTCGAAGTCGATTTCGCTGGAAGAAATCGCCGCCTATCCCTTGATTACTTATGACAGCGCGTTCGCCGGACGCAGCAAGCTCGACCATGCATTTTCGCTGCGCGACCTGAAGCCCGACATCCTGCTTGAAGCGATCGATGCGGATGTGATCAAGACGTACGTGGAGCTGGGAATGGGCGTCGGCATCATCGCCGGCATGGCCTTCGATGCCGAGCGCGACAAGGGCCTGCGCTCGATCCCGGCCGGGCATCTGTTCGGCACCAATGTGTCGCGCGTGGCGATCAAGCAGGGCGCTTATCTGCGCAGTTATGTCTATACCTTTATTGAATTGCTGGCGCCGACGTTGAACCGCAAGCTGATCGATCAGGTGATGGATGGTGAAAAAGATATGTATGAACTGTGATGCGGTTGCGATTTAATCCATGGACTTATCGAAAATTTCTGAAGATTCACTGCAGCGCGCGCATCACCTGTGGGTGGAATACGGCATCTTGTGGCTGGGTGCGATTCTGGTCGGTCTGATCGCGGTGATTTATGCACGAGCGATCGATTACGGTTTCGATGCATTCAGATCGCTGCAGCAGGCACATAGCTGGGCGCCGCTTTTGCTGACGCCTGCAGTCAGTGCGCTGTGCGTCTGGCTGACGCGGCGATTTTTTATCGGCTCCGAGGGCAGCGGCATTCCGCAAGTCATCGCGACCCTGGGCAGCCATACCACCGAGCGCGGCTTGAGTCTGCTGTCGCTGCGGGTGGTAGCCGGCAAAATCGGCATTTCGATACTGGCCATCGTCGGCGGCTTGACGATCGGACGCGAAGGACCGACAGTGCAGATCGGCGCCGCGATCATGTTCAATTTGCGGCGTTTATATCCGACGATCAATGCCGCGATGGAGCGGCGGCTGATTCTGGCCGGGGCGGCGGCTGGGCTGGCTGCGGCTTTCAATACGCCGTTGGCCGGCGTGGTCTTTGCGATCGAAGAGTTGTCGCGCAGCTTCGAGCAGCGCGCCAGCGGGGTGGTGATCACCACGATCATTTTTGCCGGTATCGTCGCGCTCGGCCTGACCGGTAATTACACCTATTTCGGTACCATTCAGGTAATCGACGAAACCAGCGGAAAATTGATCGTGGCGGTGATCGCTACGGCGCTGCTGACCGGTTGTGCCGGCGGTGCCTTTTGCTGGCTGCTGCTTAATACCGAACGTTGGATACCTGCGCCGTTGCAGGTGCTGCGCCGCGATAGGCCGGTTGTATTCGCCGCCGTTTGCGGGCTGATCGTCGCGGTAGTCGGTTTGCTGGCCGGCGGCATGACGTTCGGCAGCGGTTATGCCGAAGCGCGCGGGCTGTTGAATGGCACCGGGCAGCTATCCGGGTTTTATCCTGTGCTGAAAATGGCGTCGCTGATCGGGTCTTATTTGCCCGGCATGCCCGGCGGCATGTTTGCGCCGTCGCTGTCGATCGGCGCGGGGCTGGGCAATCTGCTGCATCTGTTGTTCGGCAATATGTCGCTGGGCATGCTGATCGCGCTGGCGATGGTCGGCTATCTGGCCGCGGTGACGCAATCGCCGATTACCGCATTCGTGATCGTCATGGAAATGGTCAACGGCCATGCGCTGGTGATTTCGCTGATGGCGACCGCCTTGATCGCCAGCCGGGTGTCGCGCTTCTTTGCGCCGCCGCTGTATGAAACCTTGTCTGAGCGGTATGCGCCGAGGCCGGCGGCTGAGGCGGCCGCCGCCTCAGCCGTGTCATGAGAACAGCGTCGTAGCACCTTGGGATGAGGCAATTTCAGTTAGCCGTACGATGATAAGGTCAATATTGTTCGAGCCCGGACCAACGGCAGTAACATTAAATGTCGCGTGCGGGCCGAACAAGGTTTCTTTCGAATTCGCACCGCCGCCACGAGGCCTCAAGCATTTGTTGCTGATGCCTTTAATTTCGAGCAATACCTGTTTTTGATCCTTTGCATATCCTTTTGCCGCGGTAACTTCCGTTGCGCGGTCTTCGTTGACCAGGAAGAATTTTCCGGCATTGGCGGTTCCCATGATTCCCGTGGTTTTGGCGTTTTGCGTTAAAGCATGCAATTCCTGGATGCGAGCAGTTGTCATGCCCAGCCCCACATAGACGGTTTTGCCGGATGGCACGCTTGATTTTCCGGTCTCGCTCATTGCTGCGGCAACTGTTTGCAAACCGGTTTTCGATGCGGAAAATTTCATACTGTCTGATAAATTTGTGCCGTCTTTTCCCTTGCGCGAGAAATTGTCTCCGGTACGCCTTTCAATTCTCTCGATTACCTCAAAGTGGTTGAGTGCGCGTGCTTTTCCCGCATAGGTGTCATTGATTGACGCGAGACCGAACTGCGAACATAAGTCGGAAAGATTTTGATATTGCTCATTTTGCCGTACTTGCTTTTCTTCTTCACGGCTTGCTTGCGCTTTTGTGGGAGGAGCGGAAGCTGGTTGGGCGGCTGGAGCTTGCTCGAACTGCCTGGCCCCTCGCCGCATATCGAATACAACGCAATTCGGGTCGTTGCGTGCTTCTGCGAATGCATCGGCGAAAGGGGAGCGGGGCGTCCGGCCCGATTTGGCGGCAGAGGTTGAGGCACCGGCAGCTGCACTGGCAGCGGCCGACGAGGTAGAAGGAATGGGAAAGGGCATTTGTCAGTTCTTTCTTATCGTCAAAAATTTTTGTGATTGGGAAAAGTGAGAAATTATGCTGCCGCTTCCCGTTAGACCTTATGAACCAGGGTGGAAAACTGAATGCAGCATAGATAATGATTCGCCGGCGTTTTACCCTATACTGCGGAACGCAAGCGGTTTGCCGCCGTGGGCGCCAATTTCCTGGCCCTCCGCAAACCATATTTCGACAAATTTAGACTTTTTCCTATACGCCATGCTGCATACCGACCCCGCTGCCTATTTCACCGCCCGTGCTGCGACCTACCAAGATATCTA
Source organism: Herbaspirillum sp. (assembly GCA_036500325.1). Taxonomy (GTDB): domain Bacteria; phylum Pseudomonadota; class Gammaproteobacteria; order Burkholderiales; family Burkholderiaceae_D; genus Herbaspirillum. The sequence continues at coordinate 10,843 of DASYCG010000183.1, forward strand.
CGAACGGCCCGACTCCCGCGAAGAATTACTTCGCCTGCATGACAAAGTTGCCGAACTGATGGATGGGCATGCGGTGCTGGAAGTGGGCTGCGGCACCGGTTACTGGACGCGTCAAATAGCCGAGGTTGCCGCGTCGGTTACTGCGGTCGATAATAATCCGGCGATGTTGGCGGTTGCGCGGCAGACGCCGGCTGACGATAGTATTGAAGAAATTGAGTGGGTAGAAGGCGATGCCTACGATCTGCCGGTATCGGATCAGTACACCGCCTGCTTCGGCGGTTTCTGGTGGTCGCATTTACCGCGCCAGCATCAGGATACATGGCTGAACGGCCTGCAGAAGAAACTGGGCAAGGATACATTGCTGGTGCTGATCGATAACACATATGTCGAGGGCAGTAGCACGCCGATTGCGCATACCGATGCCGAAGGCAACACCTATCAGATCCGCACCCTGGCCGGCGAACGCTATGACATTCTCAAGAATTTCCCGACCGATAGCGCATTGCGGAAACGTTTTGCGGCGCATGCGCGTGAAATCCGTGTTTCCCGTTCGGAGCATTTCTGGATGTTGAGTTGCCGCCTTAAATAATTAAATCCTGAAAAAAGCGGCTGTATGCAGAGTGAATTCTGCATACAGCCGCTTTTTATTGACGCATCGTGTCGCTATTGATTTCCCTTTGTCGGATTGTCACTAGAAATATCTTGAATGCACACCATCCGGTTGATGCTTGGAAGATGCCTGAGAGGGGTCGGACCTTTGGGACTCGTTGGCTTTTTTAGATTGAGACGTACTGACGCCAGAGTTGCCGACTGAGAAAGAGTACGGCTGTGCGTTCTGCGCCGCTCTGAACTCCTTTGCCAATTTAGACTGAGGGTGTTTACTTATGTAGGCATCTCTACGGTCTGCCAGAGCGTTACTATAGTCTTTCCCGTTAGCGGCATATTTACCAACGCCGTTCGTACAACTGTATGGCATGAAGTGCTTTCTTCAAGTTGAAATAAAAGGATTAAGCGCGAAGTGCCAACACATTGTATTGGCACTTCCTACAGGTTTTATTGGTGTCCGGCAGTTACTGAATGCGCGTTCACTCACGCAATAAATCCAAAGAAAAAAGCGGCGATATACAGAGTTCCATCTCTGCATATCGCCGCTTTTTATGCGCCGACGTTTTACGCCATTTATTCGCTATTTATTACTTATTTGCTATTTATGCAGCGATCTTCGACCGGCATCCTTCCAACAGGAACGACAAGCCCACCACCAGCACCAGCTCGCCTTCAGCCGAACGCGCAGTGCCGGTAACGCCATTGGTATGAATCGCAGTCAATGGTTTGATCACCAGATCGGCAGTGCCTTCCACTGTTTCGACGCTCAGGATATACGGTTGCGGCACGGCCATTACGATGCCGACCCGTTCCGCGCCCGGCGTGTGGCCGTAACCCAGTACACCGGCCAGCGAATGCACCGGCAGCGGACGGCCCTGATCGCGCAACACCGGCGCGCCGCCGACTTCGGCGAAAGACTCCGGCAATTCAACGACCCGTTGCACCAGCGCCATCGGAAGCGCCAGCGCGGCGCCGGCAGTGCGTACCAGCATGGTCGGAATGATCGACAGTTCGATCGGCAGGCGGATCGAGAAACGCGTGCCCTTGCCCATGGTCGAATCGATACGGATGGTGCCGCGATGTTTTTCCACGGCGGTTTTCACCACGTCCATGCCGACACCGCGACCGGAAACGCTGGAAGCGACTTCCTTGGTCGAAAAGCCGGGCAAAAACACCAATTGCAGCGCTTCATCCACCGATTGCGCATCGTTTTCGCCAATCAATCCCTTGCTGATTGCTTTCTTGCGCAGCACAGCCGGATCCATCCCTTTGCCGTCATCGAAAATTTCAATCATGACGCTGCTGGCTTCCTGCCAGGCCTTGAGTGAAATAGTCGATTTGGCCGACTTGCCGGCAGCCACCCGCTCATCGGCGCTTTCGATACCGTGATCGAGCGAGTTGCGCAGCATATGGACCAGCGGGTCGTACAGGCTATCGACCACGACACGATCGACTTCAGTTTCCGCACCGGCAATCGCCAGTTCGACATCCTTGCCCAGATCCTTGGCCAGTTCACGCACCAGGCGCGGAAATTTCTGGAACAGACGGCCGACCGGTTGCATGCGCGTCGACAGCGTGGCGCGTTGCAGTTCGGTCGAATAACGGGCGGCGCGGTTGAGCGTCTCGGCCAATGTGGTCATCAATGAGGCAGCCGAGCCCTCGAATTTGAACTGCTGCAGTTTTTCCAGCAATACCGCGGCCTGATTGGCCGCCTGCACGGATTCGCCCGCAACTTCCAGCAATGCGTCCAGCTTGACGGCATCGACACGGATGGTTTCTTCCTTGCCCGCGCCGGCGGCAGGGGCTTTGCGGCGATCGACGAACGGTGGAGCGCCATCCACACCGGCCACTTCATCGGCGGCTGCCGGCGCGGATGCGGCGGTAGCCACAGCCGCTGCTTGCGGCGCCGCGCCCGCAGCCTGCGGTGTCACCGAGCGATACAAGGCTTCCCAATCGAGTTCGCCGTCGGCATTGACGCTGCTGCCGCTCATGGCCGCCGGTTCCACCGGCGGCGCCAACGCTGCCGATACTGCCGTTACGGTCGCAGGGCCGCGCGCAGGTGCGCTGCCGTCGCCGTCGCCCTTGATGGCGTGGGTCAGAATATCTTCCAGATCTTTCGGCATCGCCGCCAGGCTGGCCGGGTCGGCGCCGTTGGACAGTTCGGTCAATTGATCGGCGACAAAGCCGCTGGCCTGCAAGGCGGCTTCGATCGCGATCGGCGTAACCGGTGCCGCGCCTGTGCGCAAGGCATCGAACAGGTTTTCCGTCAGATGGCAGGCTGAAACCATGGCCGGCAAATTGACGAAGCCGGCGCCGCCTTTAATCGTATGAAAGGCGCGAAATACAGCATTTAAAACTTCTTTGTCGTCCGGGTGGCGTTCCAGCGTCAGCAGATGGTCTTCGACATTGGTGGCTAATTCCAGGGCTTCGACAACGAAGTCTCTGAGCATTTCCTCATCCATCAGAACCCCAGGCTATCAAGTAAGTCGTCCACGTCATTCTGAACCAGCGCGCTGCCGTCGGCGGCCGGGCCTGCCATCAGTTCAGCAGGTTTTTCTTTAGTTTCGACGTTGCTCAGGAGTTCGGGTGGTGCATTGTCGCGCAGCAATTGTGCCAGTTCGCGCTCGGCGATGGCGGTGATGCCGACGATTTTCTTGATCAACTGGCCGGTAATGTCCTGGAAGTCCTGTGCCATCATGATTTCAAGCATGCGGCCTTTTTCGGTTTCGGCCGAATCGACGACGGTGGTGGCGAAGGCGCGGGAGTCTTTTGCCAGGGTTTTGAATTCTTCGATGCTGAGCTTGCCGGTAAATAACTGATCCCAGCGATCACCGATATTTTTGGCTTTGCCGGACAGCACATCCTGCGCCGGCATGCCGATGTCGATCGCATTGAGCACCTTGTTGGCGGCCTGTTCGGTCAGCGTGGCGACGAATTCAAGGCGTCCCTGGGCATCGCCGATCTGCGACGCGACTTCCGATAACGAGCGGTCGTAGCCGAGTTCGCGCATCGAATCATGCAACATCCGGACGATACCGCCCAGGCGCGCATACATGGGTTTGTCCGATTGATCTTCGGCAGATTCGGCTGCGCCGGCATCTGCGGCTTTGGCGGGCGTCTCTGCCGTTGTTGCAACGGCGGCGTTCGGAACGGTTGGGGCGGCGGGAATGGGCGTCGGACTTGCTGCAGATGATGCCGCTTGGGTGCCAGCGGATATCTCGTCAAACAAGGCTTCTAAATCCAGATCGGCATCACTCATGGTCTTGCGCTCTCCCTAATTACTGCGTTTCCCCGGTTTCCCCAGGTTTCCCATTAACTCCTGCCGAGGTAACGGCAGGATTTTACTTTTTCTGAAGGCAGCTTCGCTGCAGTTTCGCTATTCTTGCTTCGCATTGTAAACAACCGCGGGGCGCTTGTATCGCTAAAGGAAGCACGAATTTAGGGCCTTCTTAGGCGGACGCGGGTGTTTCGCGCACTTTCCCGATATCGGGGCAGCGGGTTTGACAGTCTGCGCAGGACACATGACGCGTAGAATACGCCGCTTTTGCCTCGTTCAGGAAAACAGATGTTTGTTGCATTTTCTCGGCTATTTGCCTCGCAGTGGACAGCCTTCCCCCGGATTTCAGCCGAATTCACGCCAAAGCTCGCCCGATTTCCCCGATTTCCCCGATTTCCCCAATTCACCATGCAGTTGCTGGCAGTCGCGGCCGGCAGTTGCACGCTGCATCCTGCTTATTCCCAGACCGCTATCGTTCCCGAACAAGCCTTGACGCCAGTATTGGTCTCGGCATCGCGTTTTGCCGAAAGCACGGATACGGCGCCGGTCGGCGCTATCGTTATCAGCGCTGAGCAGATACGGGAATCCGGTGCGAATAATGTCAATCAGGCAATTCGAAGTATTGCCGGGGTGGTTGGCCGTCAAAACAGCTACGGGACTTCGGATTTTTCGCTCGATCTGCGCGGTTTCGGCGGGACGTCCGATCAGAATATGGTGGTGTTGATCGATGGGGTGCGCTTGTCCGAAAACGAATTGAGCGTTGCGTTGTTGTCAAGCGTTCCCATCGAAACGGTGGAACGGATCGAGATTGTCCGTGGCGGCAGCAGTGTGTTGTATGGCGAAGGGGCGACCGCCGGCACGATCCAGGTGATTACCAAGCGGGCGCAATCCGGGAATAGAGACGGTAATAAAAACGGTAATGAAGGCGCCCGAACGCATGGCACGATCGTGGCCGAAGCGGGCTCTTTCGGGCAGCTCGGCTTGCGCGCCACCGCGACCCACGAGCAAAAAGGCTGGTCGCTGGATGCCGGCATCGCCCGTTCCGAAAGCGATAATTACCGCGATAACAATCGTCTGCGGCAGGAAAATTTCAGCGGTGGTTTGCAATGGGCCGACGATAATCGCCGCATTGGATTGCGCATCGACAGCACGGAGCAGCATTACCGTACCCCGGGCGCGCTGACCATGGCGCAATATCTGGATAATCCGCGCAGTAGTTTCACGCCGGACGATTACGGCACCACGCGTGTCAATCGCGCCGTATTGTTCGGTGAGCAGCGCATAGGCGCTTTCGAATTGGCGGCCGAATTGTCGCAACGCGATAAAACCTATTATTCGCACACCGTCAGCAGTTTCGGCATCAACGATTACGCCACGCGCAGCCGCACCACGCAGTTTTCTCCGCGGCTTCGATACAGCGCCGACTTCGGGAAAATGCATAACGAACTGGTGAGCGGTTTCGATTTCTCCGAATCGGCGCGGCATGCAGACAGTACTTCGTCGCTGGCTGCCGGCACGCAGCGTTCCAGGGCAGTGTATGCGCGCGATGAAATCCGGCGCGCCGACGGCAATGCGCGGCTGGCGTTCGGCATGCGGCGCGAGATATTCGATCAGAGCAGCACCGATCCCCTGGCATTCAATCCGGCCGGTAATTATGGCCAGTCGCAGGCGCTGACTGCCTGGGATTTACAGGGCAGTGTCACGCCGCTGCCGCTGATCACGCTGTTTGCCAAAGCCGGCCGCAGTTATCGCGTGGCGAATGTCGATGAAAATGGATTCACAACCCAGCCCGGGCAGATGCTGCGTCCGCAAATATCGGACGATCTGGCGCTCGGCAGCAGTTTCGGCGGCACAGACTCCCGGCATGCGCTCACGGTTACCTTGTTCCAGCACAATTTGCGCAATGAAATCATGTACGACCCGACGATCGCCAATCCGGCTACCGGCGGCAACGGCGCCAATGCCAATCTCGATCCGACACTGCGCCGCGGCATAGAACTGGAAGCGCGCAGCCAGCTCACCGCGAGTCTCGGGCTCGGCGCCAGTTTTCAGCATGTGGATGCCCGCTTCAGGGAAGGGCCGAATGCGGGTAAGGAAGTGGTGCTGGTGCCGCGTAATACGGCCAGTGCCAGGTTGAACTGGAACCAGGGGCCGCAAAGCGCGCGCGCCGGCGTCCAGTGGGTGGCAAGCCAGCGTTACGGCGATGATTTTGCCAATACCTGCATGGCGCGCATGCCTTCTTATGTCACGCTGGATGCGCGTTATGCGTTACGGCTGGCGAAATGGGAATTGTCCCTTACCGGGACTAACCTGGGGAATAAAAATTACTTCAGCCAGGCTTATAGTTGCGAAGGTGGAATTTATCCGGCGACGGGGCGTCAATTGACCTTTTCGGCACGCTACGACTTCTAGGGCAAGGCTGATTAAGTGCCATGGGTGGCCTTTTTTTTTAGCGCCATGGGTGGCCTTTTTTTAAACGCGGCACGGGCCGCACCCCTCACCCAAATGAACGGTCTTTTATGGATTTAAAGAAAATTCGAAGTCGACTGATTTTCTTTAGTGCCATAAAAAATCGTTCATTTGGGTGAGGGGTGCGGCCCGTATCGCGTTAAAAAAAAGGGCACCCATGGCACTAAATCAGCGTTGCCTTAAGCCATCTTATCCAGCTTCGCGATACTGATTCAGGCCTTCACGTCCACAAAAACCGGCTTGCCGAAAATCTGCGAATAAGTAGGATAAAACGAGCAGTACATCACGACGGTCAGGATGATCGACATGGGCAGCAAGATGAACACGGTGACGCTGATGCTGCCCACCAGCAGGGCGACCAGCAGGCTGACCAAGGTTGGCAGCATCACGCCCAGGACGAGCCATCCCAATGCGTACAGCATGAACGCCCGTCCGGCGCTTACCACCGCAAAAAAGCTGTAAAACAAGGCCTTCGGCACCGGCATCTTTTGCCATACGATCAAAGGCGCGGCAAACCAGAATGCCATCGCCGCCGGTATGTAGACCAGCGCCGCAAACACCATGGCCAGCGACATATTCGACCGCTGCATATCGGCAGGATCGAGTTCGCCGTGCGTCACCAGCGCCTGCCACAGCACACCGCCATCGACCAGGGCCGATGCGCCTATCGCCACCAGCGCCGCCACCAGATACAAGACACCCAACACCAGCAACGATTTGACCTCCGGCGTGCGGAAGCCGACCAGCAGCAGGCTGGGATAAACGCGATGATCGTTTTCAACATTCACGCAGGCTTGCATGAAGGCAATCGCAAATACCGGCACCAGGATCAGCGGCAGCAATTGCCCGATCACCGGAATAATGCCCAGCGCCAACATCAGAAACATATATGAGAGAAATAAGGTCGACAGCTCCGCCGGTTTTTTCCGGAAGATCGCGAAACCTTCTTTAATCCATTGCCAGCCATCTGTTGCAGGCAGTTTTTGCATGATAAAGAGCCTAATAAAGTGCCGGTGCGGGGCTTGTGATGCGCAGGCGCAGGATACGTTCAAAATGCACGGGATCGTGCGGCGTGAGCATTTCGGCATCGCGCGGCAGATAAAAATCGTACAGACGCGATAACCAGAAACGCAAGGCCGCCGCGCGCAACATGGCTTGCCAGGCTTGTGTTTCGGCCGCTGTGAATGGACGGACGCCATGATAGGCATCGAGCATGGCGCGCGCGCGAGGCAGATCGAGCTGGCCGCTGCCGACATCGATGCACCAGTCGTTGACGGTCACCGCCAGATCGAACAGCCAGGTGTCGCAGCCGGCAAAGTAAAAATCGAAAAAGCCGGTCAGGCGGTCGCCGTCGAACATCACGTTATTGCGAAAGAGATCGGCGTGTATGGGGCCAAAAAGCGGCCCTTCTGTATTTCCCAGCAGTTCTGCATAGACATCGCCGGCGGCAAATGTTTCCTGGAATACCATTTCGTCGCGCAGCAATTGTTGCGCCTCCGCCGGCAGGTGCGGCAAAACGATCGGCGCCGTCTCGCGCCACCACGGCAGGCCGCGCAGATTGGGCTGGCGAATCTCGAAATCTTGTGCGGCCAAATGCATCTTCGCCAGCATGGCGCCGACCGCCGCGCAATGTTGCGGCTGTGGCGCCATTTGATGTTCGCCTTCGAGCTTGGTAACAATCGAGGCCGGCTTGCCGTTGAGGGTGTGAATGATATCGCCGCTGCGGTTGGCAATCGGCTCCGGCACCAGTACCCCGCGTTGCGCCAGATGACGCATCAGGCAAAGATAAAACGGTAGTTGCTCGGCGCTGAGTTTTTCAAACAGAGTGAGGACGTATTCACCGGTATCGGTGGTAATGAAGAAATTACTGTTTTCGATGCCGGACGAAATGCCTTTGATCGCGCGTGCCTGGCCCAGTGAGAACTGGGCGATCCAGCCGGAGAGTTGCTCCAGGCTGACCGTTGTGAATACTGCCATGAGAGAGAGTGAAAACGAATTTAAAAACGGGAATGAAGCCTGAATTGGATCAATTTACACCAACTCAGGCGGACTCAGGCAAGCCTATGCGCAACCGGTTTCGGCCGCATGCATGAAGTTTATTGACCGGGCGCCGCATCGGCGGCATCTGCAGCGGTTTTTGCTTTTTTCTTGCCGCCCCAGTCGAATTCCTTGATTTGCCATTGAGGATTAGTCTGTGGCGGGCTGTCCGCGGCGCCGGTGATGGATGTGCCGGTGGTTCTCGGACGCAGATAATAGGTACTGGTCGGGCCATCGACCTTGACCTCGGTCACACGACCCTGTTCGCGCTTTTCGGTGATGGTTTTTTGTCTTTGTTCGCTAGGCGTCTGAATCGTCACGCCGGGCGCTTCGACTTCATTCAGGTTTTCCATTACCGGAGGGGGCGGCGCCGGCGCATTCACCTGCTGCGCAATGACCAAAGCCGGGGCGATGCCGGCGGCGATGCTCAAGACGGCGAGTGAACAGAATTTGGATAGTTTCATGATATTTTTCTGGTGATGGTTTGATCATAGCGCAGCGCCGGCGACATTTCTGTCGGACATTGTAGCAAATCCGTGCCGGTTTCCCGGCAGACTCTCTTGTGGAAGGTGTGGCGATTTACAACAGCTCGCCGGTTTTGGCTTCCTTGGATGCCGCGGTATCGGTCTCTGTCTCGTAAAACGTCAGGATAGCCTCCAGGATTTGCCGGGGATCGTCGATGACTTGAATCAGTTTCATGTCGTCGCCGTGGATCATGCCGTCGCCGACTAGTTTGTCGCGGAACCAGTCCAGCAGGCCTGACCAGAATTCGGTCCCTACCAGGATGACAGGAATGCGCTGGATGGTGCCGGTCTGGATCAGCGTCAGGACTTCGCTCATTTCATCGAGCGTGCCGAAGCCGCCCGGCATGACGACATAAGCATCGGCATATCTGACGAAAGCCACCTTGCGCGCGAAGAAATGACGGAAGTTAATGGCAATATCCTGCCATTTGTTGTTGCCTTGTTCATGCGGCAACAGGATATTCAGGCCGACCGATGGCGATTTGCCGTCGTGTGCGCCGCGATTGGCCGCTTCCATGATACCGGGACCGCCGCCCGACAGCACGGCAAAGCCGGCATCGGATAGCTGCCGCGCGATCTGAATACCGAGATCGTAAAATCTGGTGCCTTCCTTGGTGCGCGCCGAACCGAAGATCGAGACCGCCGGCGGCAGCTCCGACAGACGTTCGGTGGACTCGATAAACTCTGCGATAATCGTCAGCAAATGCCACGACTCGCGTGCTTTCTTCGTCGTTGCGCGTTCGACATCTTTTACTTCGCGTAGCCGCAAGACCCTTTTACCGTTTATTTCCATATGCAAAACACCTTGTTATTAGTTGATGGTTCGAGTTACCTGTATCGGGCGTTTCATGCATTGCCCGACATGCGCAATGCGGAAGGCGCCCCCACCGGCGCGCTGTACGGCATGATCAATATGCTGCGCCGGTTGCGTAGCGATTACCCCGCAGCTTACATTGCTTGCGTCTTTGACGCCAAGGGTAAGACTTTCCGCGACGACTTGTACGCCGAATACAAAGCCACACGCAAATCGATGCCGGAAGATCTGGCATTGCAGATCGAGCCCATTCACGCAGCGGTGCGCGCTCTGGGATGGCCGATATTGATGGTCGAAGGCATTGAAGCCGACGACGTGATCGGCACGCTGGCCATACAGGCAGTTGGACACGGTATGGAGGCAGTGGTTTCAACCGGCGACAAAGATATGGCGCAACTGGTCAACGAACACGTCACGCTGATCAATACGATGAGCAACGAGACGCTGGATCGCGCCGCGGTGATCGCCAAGTTCGGTGTGCCGCCGGAGCGCATCGTCGATTACCTGAGCCTGATCGGCGACACCGTCGACAACGTGCCGGGGGTGGCAAAAGTCGGCCCCAAAACCGCCGTCAAATGGCTGGCGCAATACGATTCGCTGGATGGCGTGATGGCGAATGCCGCGGCGATCGGCGGCGTGGTCGGCGAGAATTTGCGCAAGGCGCTGGGGTGGCTGCCGCAGGCCAAGGTCCTGGTGACGATCAAGACCGATTGCGACCTGACCGGGCATATGGTGTCGATTCCGGAATCGTTGACCGTCAAGCCGCAGGATCAGCAAGCACTGGCGGAATTGTTTACCCGGTATAACTTCAAGACCTGGCTGCGCGAACTGGGCAATAGCACGCCCCCGGCCGGCGGCACGCCGGGCGCGACGGTGCAAAGCGGCCTGTTCGATATCGCCGCCGAAGGTGCGGCATCTGAATCTGGCGCTGCTGGAATCGCAACGATTGCCGCGCCGCCGCTGCCGGCCTCCGTGTACGAAACCGTAACGACCGGCGAACAACTCGATGTGTGGCTCAAAAAAATCGACAGCGCCGAGTTGACTGCGCTCGACACCGAAACCACCTCTCTCAACTCGATGCAAGCCAAGCTGGTCGGCATTTCCCTGTGCTGCGAACCGGGACTGGCCGCGTACATACCCGTGGGGCATCGCTCGCAGGAAGGTTTGACGCAACTGCCGCTGGAGATGGTGCTGGCCAAACTCAAACCCTGGCTGGAAGACGAAAGCAAGCCCAAGCTCGGTCAGCACATGAAATACGACAGCCATATTTTCGCCAATTACGACATTGCCGTGCGCGGCGTTGCGCACGATACCTTGCTGCAATCGTATGTCTTCGAATCGCATCGCACGCACGATATGGACAGCCTGGCCATGCGTCATCTGGACCGGCAAACGATCACCTATGCCGATGTCTGCGGCAAGGGTGCGTCGCAAATCGGTTTTGACGAAGTCGGCATCGAACGCGCGACAGAATATGCGGCGGAAGATGCCGAGGTGACGATGCAATTGCATCACGCGATGTGGCCGCAGATCGAACCGAATCCGCAGCTGCGCTATATCTACGAAAAGATCGAATTGCCGACTGCCGTGGTATTGCAAAAGATCGAACGCAACGGCGTGCTGATCGATAGCAATTTATTGGCGATTCAATCCGGCGAACTCGGCAAGCGCATGCTGGAAATCGAGCAGGAAGCCTATTCGCTGGCGGGGCAGCCGTTCAACCTCGGATCGCCGAAGCAATTGGCTGAAATCCTGTTCGGCAAGATGCAGCTGCCGGTGGTGAAAAAGACGCCGTCCGGCACGCCGTCCACCGACGAAGAAGTGCTGGCTAAACTGGCTGAAGATTATCCGCTGCCGAAGATTCTGCTCGATTACCGCGGCCTGTCGAAATTGAAATCGACCTACACCGACAAGCTGCCGAAGATGGTCGATCCGCGTACCGGCCGCGTCCATACCAATTATGCGCAGGCGGTGGCGGTGACCGGCCGGCTGGCGTCGAACGAACCGAATCTGCAAAATATTCCGATCCGCACCGCCGAAGGCCGCCGCATCCGCGAAGCCTTCATCGCCGCACCCGGCAATGTGCTGGTTTCCGCCGATTATTCGCAGATCGAACTGCGCATCATGGCGCATATTTCCGGCGACGAAAACATGTTGCGCGCGTTTGCAGACGGCGAGGATATTCATCGCGCCACCGCTTCCGAGATCTTCGGCAGCGGCCTGACGGAAGTGACCAGCGAACAACGGCGTTACGCCAAGGTCATCAACTTCGGCCTGATCTACGGCATGAGCGCATTCGGCCTGGCCGGCAATCTGGGCATCGAACGTTCGGCGGCGCAGATGTATATCGATAAATATTTCATGCGTTTTTCGGGTGTGAAGCAGTTCATGGACAACACCCGTATCGACGCCAAGGCCAAGGGCTACGTCGAGACGGTGTTCGGCCGTCGCCTGTGGCTGCCGGAAATCAATTCGCCGAACGGTCCGCGCCGCGCCGGCGCCGAGCGCGCGGCGATCAATGCGCCGATGCAGGGCACTGCCGCCGACCTTATTAAACTGGCAATGGTTGCCGTACAGGATTGGCTGGAAAAGGAACGATTGGCTTCCAAGATGATCATGCAGGTGCACGATGAGCTGGTGCTGGAAGTGCCGGAGACCGAGTTGGCGCTGGTGCGTGCGCAATTGCCGGTATTGATGGCCGGTGTCGCACAATTGAAAGTGCCGCTGATTGCCGAAGTGGGCGAGGGTAAGAATTGGGATGAAGCGCATTGAACGCAGTTGCTGCGGCTCGGGTAATATTCTGGGCGGCGCAGTGTGAACCAACCTTAGGAGGAATGACATGCAAGACGTAAAAGACGAAGTCGATAGCCTGACCCCCAAAACAACATTATTCGACGATGGCGATCGCCGCAATTTCCTGAAAGTCGCGCTGGGAACCGGTTTTGCCGCAGCTGTGATGCCGGTCACCGCGCAGACCATCTACACCGACACAGCCGGCTTGACTGCCGGCGAGGTCAAGATCAACGTCAATGGCTATGATGTGCACGCCTATCGCGCTCAGCCCGAAGGCAAAAAGGATTTGCCGGTGATCATCGTGATTTCCGAGATTTTCGGTGTGCACGAACATATCGCGGATGTTGCGCGCCGCTGGGCCAAGCTCGGTTATCTGGCGATTGCACCGGACCTGTTCCAGCGTCAGGGCGATCCGGCCAAATATGAAAGCGTGGCCGAACTGCAGGCGCAACTGATTTCGAAGGTGCCGGACGCGCAAGTGATCTCGGATCTGGACGGCGTGGTTGCGTGGGCCAAGGAACACGGCGGCGATACAGCCAAGGTGGGCGTCAGCGGTTTCTGCTGGGGCGGCCGCTTTGTCTGGCTGTACGCCGCGCACAATCCGAAGGTCAAGGCCGGCGTGGCCTGGTACGGCAAACTGGTCGTCGAAAAATCGGCATTGCAGCCGGTGCCGCCGGTCGATATCGCGCCGACGTTGACGGTGCCGGTGCTGGGGCTGTACGGCGGCGCCGATAACGGCATCCCGGTCGCCACGGTCGAACAGATGAAGGCAGCACTGGCCAAGGGCCATAGCCATTCCGACATCGTGATTTATCCCCGTGTAGGACACGCGTTCAATGCCGATTACCGGCCCAGTTATGTCGAATCGGCGGCCAAGGATAGCTGGCAACGCGCTACGGCCTGGTTCAAGCAGCACGGCGTCAAATAACCCATCAGAAAGTGGGTCTTGTGCCGGGGGTAATTAAAAAGCGGAACGAGCGGCTTTTATGGCCGCTCGACTCGGCCACCGTAAAATGCGACGAGAAGCGAAGCCCATACGTGGAGCGATTACCTATTTACTTTTGTCATGATAGAGAAGGTCTGGCGCAGGTTTCGGCGTTCTGGTCAATACAAACATCGTTTCCAGTTCGCGCGTTTGATCGTCTTTATGCATCGTAAAGTTTGTAGTGGCGAAATCGAACATCTTCGGATAGTTTTCTGGAATTGACGCCGCTGTCGGAAAGTAGCTTTTTGGAAAAATGACATATCGCCAGTTTTTTGTGTCTTTTTCGTCGCCCGGAGATATGTCGCTTGCGTTTGTTGTCTTGAGAATTTGCGTTACATACTCAGAGCCAGCGTAGTTTGTAATCATCGGCGTCACACCGCCTTTGGTCGGGCTAAAATATCCCCACACCCGCTTTTCTCCCGGTGCAAGGGGTAGCTTTTCAATGAGTTCTTCATCTCTAACGGTGGCGCTTGCATTTAGAATTTGATGAGCATGTTCAAGGGCGTAATTCCTGATATTTATCGTGAACATTATGACTACCGCTATCAGCACGGCGATTTCCCCAAGCCTTAAATGGCTTTGGTTGGAATCATTGCGTTTCACGATCAGCAACAGGCAAGGAAGCGAAGCGCATATTGGCAGGGCGTAATGAGGCGCGTAATGTTTTATTAAGCCCAAAAAATTGATAGTAATTCCGGTAAATAGTGCAATCGCAAACGGTAGATTGGCACGCTTCCATGCGTTATCCCTTATTCTCAGGATGGTGGTTGCCACAGCAAGTATCATCGACGACCCGATAATCAAAGGAAATAGATCTTTTGTCGAAGCAATAAGTTTTTCAAGTGCTGCTTTCACGGAAGCCCATTGCATAAAGCTATGACTGCCAGTGCCATACCGATCTGAATGCGATAGCATCCCCCAGTTCCATCCGATCCAGGTCAAAGCCGTGCTCTTGCCCAATATAAACACGACTATCGTTCCCGCAAAAAGAAAACCGGCTAGTCCATAGATGAACATTTTGAAAGCTGCTTTTTTAGGTATGGCGGCTATTCCGATAGCAACAAAAATTGCAATGACCAGCCCGAATGCGGGCGCCATGTAGTATATTTTTATCGAGCATCCAATTGCCGTTAATGCCCCTAAAGAACAGCATAAATTACGGGTCTCAGCGGTAAACTTAAGATTCGCCGGATCCCATTCCCGCTCCCCGGCGGCAGTTAGCAGTTTGAAGGTCAGAAAGTAAAATATCGCCACAAAAGGAAGTGCGAAACTTTCATTTGTCAGTTGCGCAAGAGATGTACCGAACACTGTAGGAACTGCGGCGAAGTACAAGCCCGAAGCAATCAAAAAACGAAATAAATCTTTACTGAACATGCGTTGGATTACATACAGTCCGGTAAGATTGAGTGTGAGCGCAATAATTTTTGCCCACATCCAGAAATTTTCCGCATGGGCTATCGCATATGAAATTCGGTTACTGCTTTCGCTTATCCCTAGTGTCGCCAGCCGAAATGCCAACCAACTGGCAATGCCAAACGGTACGCCCGGATGAATGTTGTACCCAAAGTTTATTGCTCGCACTCCTGAGAGATCCGATTCCAGCGTGAATGCATGGGATAGCGCATACCAAGAATAATCTCCAGTTTGTTGCCAAAAAGGGACTGGATTAAGCACTGCGAAATAGAACCATGCCAATGTCACTACGATAAATGGCACGGTTGTCAGCGCAGCGCTGGCGATCCTGTTCTTCTTTAGTGACATGATATTCATCATCGGCAAATAGCCAATACATTCAAGCCACCGGCCTCTGGAATAAGCTTTCTGATTTCAGTCGAATTCCGCGGTAATAAACACCCAGTTGCCATGTCGGAAATTTCGTAGCCGTGATGCCAAAGGTCGTTTAACAGACCATCAAATTTATGTGGGTTTTCGCCATAAACATAAGGGGCCAGTTCGAGCATGATGCGGGGTTTTAGTTGCTTGATAAGATTTTCCGCCCCTAGCAATACGTCATTCTCATTGCCGTCCACGTCAAGCTTGATGAAATCGATTTTTTCAATACCGGCGTTGCTTATAAAGCTGTCCAAGGTGCCGAGGGAGGCTCCATTAGTAGCCATCAAGCGTCCATGATGCTGATTGTGTAGATCATCGGCTTGTTCGAGCGGCCAGCTTGAATATACGGAATCGGGAAGCATAGAGGTATCGGTGGCCGTCAACATCATCTGATGGGCGCTGATGCGCGGCGCAAGCTGAGGATTAAGGGCAATATTCGTTTGTTGTTTTGCAAACGCGTAGGCGGTCGGTTCGAATGAGATGACTCTGCCGGAATCACCCACAAGTTTGGCAAGCGGCAACGTGTGTGCGCCGACGTTTGCGCCAATATCGAGTACCACATCACCTGGCTTGATCAATTGTGCGTATCGGCGCAGGGTGCGAAGTTCGAAGCCCCCCAGCAGATAAATGGCAAGGTCGATTCCTTCTTTCAGATTTAACGACCAAGTTATCCCGTCGCGGATGACAATTGCATCCGCAGGAAGCCTGAACAGGCCTCGAGCAAAGAGAACGCTTGCCGATAAGCCGCGGGCGATTCGAATTTTATGACTGGTGGATAACATAGTTGGGAGCATCCTACTTATAAGCGAAGGTTAGTTTTGGACGTCACGCCGTCTAGTCAATATGAGATTGCAATAATCATCGATCCGTGCAGGATCGAGCGCCGCGCTATTGAAGAGATGGTGAGGGTCACCCGTTGTTCTGATTTCAAAACCGAGTGATTGGATGAAATCAATGACGTCGGAAGGTACGACCGATGCCTTTACTAAACCGTACGGCCAGAATTCCATCAATACCTTGATATCGCAATTTTCTTGCAACACTCTGGCGGCGCCTTGCAACACGCTAAGTTCGAAACCCTGAACATCGATTTTGATCAGGTCAACGCGTTCACCGGAGGAAAAATAGCTGTCAAGACTTACCAATGGAACGTCGATTCCCAGGCGTCCGTCGCCGCTATCGAACGTGCGGTGATCGACATTCAGCTCGTCTGAGATGAAGAGTTTGATGGTGCCGCCATGACCGCCAATCGCGGCGTGATTAAGCGAAACATTCGCGATTGAACCGACATTCTGCTGCAGTCGCCTGAAATTGGCAGGCGCCGGTTCGAAAGCATGTACATGTCCGGTATAGCCTGACAAGCCGGAAAAGAAGCGCGTATAGATGCCAATATTCGCGCCGACATCGACAATGTGCATTCCCGGACGGATAAGCCGTCGAAATAGTGCGCGCTCGCGCCGGTCGGAAATTGCTTTCCACGCGACATACAGCGGGTAGTAGACGGGATAGCAATTTTGGTACAACTTGTTGGCCAGTCTAAATAAATGATTTTTCATGGCGATATCTTCGCAACCAAACGGACGCTGAAGAACGATGCAAATACCCTGGGTAAAGCGCGGGCTAAAGTCAGGTCAAATACGAAGTAGAGGCGATATAGCCAGTGTGGTACCGGGAATATCCTTGAAATTCCACCGGTCATCATGTAGGCGAGGCTAGTAAAAAATCCGATGCGTGTTTCTGTGAGCTCGTAGCAATCCGATAGCTCCTCTAACCAACGCGTTTTAGAAAAGAAAATCATATAGGGGATCGCCTGGTTTGAAGAGGACAAGGGGCCTTGAATCGCATCCAGTACAGGGCGGGAAATGTTGAAATCCACCGGCTCGTGATGTAGGAATTTATATAGCGGCCAAGATAACAGTGAAAAATACGGATCGACGATAATGATTTGTCCGCCTTTTACGAGCTTGCGTACTGCGTTGCGCAAGAAATGCAAAGGATCGTGCAAATGGTGCAGCACATTAGTAAGCGTAATCACATCAATGCTGTGGTCCGGGATTGCAGAGAAATCAGCGATTTCATGGCAATCGAAAACAATATCCAGATAATCCAGCTTTAGGATGTCTGTTGTAATGACATTGGGGAGAAACATTTTGAGGGGCGATGTGCCGCTTCCAATTTCCAGCACACGTTTTTCGGAAATGTCCGGAATCGTACGAAACAGGTTTCGATAGAGCGCTTGATACCAATACATCAGGTTGCGATTTTTTTGAAGTCGTGCGCGATTTCCCCGAGTTAGCTCGAGATCGTGTTGATAAAGTGTTTGATTATCGGAAGTCATCTCACAAAAATTTAATCTTTCTTGCCGCGAAAACCAGCATTGCCAACAAAATGGCGCCGTGCCGCCAACGAGAGATATTAGTTTCTCCATAGACCCGTTCACGGTAACAAATCGGCACTTCGACTATTTTAAGACCCATCCGCGCCGCGCCGAAAATCAGATCGAAATCGCCAAACGGATCGAAGTCGCCAAAATAAGAGCGGTTTGCAGCTAGTTGCAAATAGTTAGATCGACTAATGACCTTAGTTCCACATAAGGTATCCTTAAATCTTTGCCCGAGAACGTAGGAAAAAGCCATCGCGAAGAATTTATTTCCGAGCAGATTAAAGAAGCGCATGGCTTCCTTTTCCATTGGATAGACCAATCGCGTGCCATTGATGAATTCCCCCTTTTTATCTTTAATGGCCTGATAGAACTTGGGAAGATCCTCCGGGGGGACGGTCATATCTGCATCCAGGATCATTAGAATTTCATTGGTGGCGAGACTAAATCCTTTTCGTACCGCATCCCCTTTGCCCTTGCCGTTTTGTTTGGCAATGACGATACGCCGGTGGACACCATAACGCTCTTGTGCTGCTTGTATCGTCAGCCAAGTATTATCGGTTGAATTGCCTTCGATAAATATAATTTCATCATCGGGCCCCATGATGGGAATCCGCTCGACGATATTATCGATGTTTCCCGACTCGTTCCGGGCGGGAACGACAATCGACACCGAGGGCTGAAGCAATTTTTTGTCGGCTTCAATAAGGAGCGGCCGGGCAATGGCGATATTTACCAGACAAAAATTCTTGAATAGCGGCAGCGGCGCCAGATATCGATTGAAAAAATTACTGACTACCGGAACGTAAAACGGAAGAAGTATCTTGTGATCTAATCGAATCAGCTCAAAATTCTCCAACGCCAGCAGATTCCTGACGTCTTCATGCGCCAACCAGTTCGATTCGGGTAATTTTCGACGCAGGCCAAATTTTGAAGCCAGGTTGGCCAATGGGCGCCACAGAGCACTATAATAAGTCAGCACCAAGCGCGTCTCCCCGTGACACATTGCATGCAAGCTAGCCAATAGGTTCTGGATATCGCGCTCGTAGTGGATCAGGCCGCTAATTACGAGATAGTCAGGCTTCAGGCGATGAATACTCTCGGCCGGAAGCACGGTTTCTTCACGTAAGTCCGAGGCCAATACAAGTTTTTTCGGCGCATCACGAAACGCCACTTTCCCCTGCGGCATCGCTCCAACCAGTAGAGAGGATGTTGGATCGATTTCGACAACCGAATTTTGCGGCAAAATGAATAGCGATAGATATTTTCGCAACTGGGAATAGAAATAGGTTCTCATTCGAATTGACTGGATGCCTTTTTGGTGAGATGCCAGCGGCCGTAAAGAATAGCTGCGGGTACTACATACGCTACAAAAAATAATAAGTGGACTGCCGTTGCCACGAGCAATCCTTCTGTTGGAGAGCGGCCGAGAAAAATGAATGCCGATACGACCGAGGCATGAAATGTTCCAACCCCCGATGGGGCTGCAGGCAACATTAATCCCAAGGCGCCGGCAAATAGAATAAGCAATGACTCCTGATAACTTAAAGTTACGCCGACAAATCGCGCCGCCAGTATATAAGACCACGCATAAACAGAGAGCCACATGAGTAGCGTCAGGATGCTGGGCAGGAACATGGTGCGGACAGTGAGATTACGGCTAGCGTCCTGTATAAGATGGGTGATATGTCGTTCAAAGAAAACAGTTCTGCCAACGAATTTGAAGGCTGGGCGTAATGAACGCAGAAGGAATTCGTGGAAATACCTGATTAAGATCACCGCGATAAAAACGGCCGTAAGTGCAGTAACAATAAATATCACCAGGATTGACGAATATGCGGAAACCTCCGGGGAGCGTAACAGCACCATCGCCAACAGCCCAACTGCGATAATCGTTATAAGATCAATCACCTTTTCGATAAATAATCGGCTGACTATTTCGGCATGCGATATGGCCGCAAACACATGGCTGTAATGCACGCGTAACAAATCACCGCCCCGGGCCGGCAAAAACATGTTGCCGCCAAGACATAGGACCGAGGCGATTAAAGATGTGTTGTGAGGAAGCCTTCGATCGAGAAGTAATCGCCAGCGAAAACCATACGTAAGTGCAACGGCAAGAGCCATGAACGAGAACAGTAACAAAGAGGGGGCCGAAACCCCGGCCAGAAAAATATGGCCCGCCTCTTGCCAGTTGACAGCTCTGGCTAAAAATAAGATGGCAATTAAACTGATAACCGAGAAAATAAGTAGCTGTTTCGATTTTTTTGTAAAAAAATAATGAACCATTGTTTTTTTAATGGGAAATCAGGTTCGACAGCCGAAATATATATAATTGGAATAGTATCTTTAAATTTGATTATTTATCGTTTAATTATAACGTTATATAACTTTTTGACAGCGACAAACATGTTAGTTATTGGCACCCCGTCCATTTTAAGGTAATCGCTGTGTAACGACGGTTTGCTGACGCAAAACTGATAAAATGTCCGCATGAGCAAGCAACGCAAAGTTCCCTTTTTTTTCCAGACCGCCGCATCGCGCGAGGCGGGCGGCGGCGCCGTTGCTCCGGACGGCGACGACGATGGATCCGACGACCCGTTGGCGCTGGACCTTACCAACCATTTCCTGATCGCCATGCCCTCCATGCTGGACCCTGTTTTTGGCGGTTCGGTGGTGTATTTGTGCGAACACAATAAAAACGGCGCGCTCGGCGTCGTGATCAACAAACCGACCGACATGACGATGGACGTGCTGCTGGAGCGCGTCAGCCTGAAGCTGGAAATCGTCGCCGATGCGGCCGAATTCCGGCCCAGCACGATCAAGCGCCCGGTCATGTTTGGCGGCCCGGTGCAGGTCGAACGCGGCTTTGTGCTGCATTCGCCGAGCGAAAAAACCTTTACCTCCACCATTAATGTCACCTCCGATATCGGTCTGACGACCTCCAAGGACGTGCTGGAAGCCGTGGCGCATGGCGACGGGCCGATGCAATTGCTGGTCAGCCTGGGATGTTCCGGCTGGGGCGCGGGCCAACTGGAAGACGAAATCGGCCGCAACGGCTGGCTGACTGTCGCCGCCGACCCTGCCATTATTTTCGATCTGCCCTACGAAGAACGCTTTGTCGCTGCGCTAAAATTACTCGGTATCGATCCGATCATGCTGACCGCCGAATCGGGGCGGGCCTGATTGCGTATGTTTGTCGGACGCCGGCCGCCGGCCCTGATCTTCGGTGAGTGGCAATGGAAACAGTAATGGGTTTCGATTTCGGCTTGAAACGCATCGGCGTGGCGATCGGCAATACGATGTTGCGGCAGGCGCAACCGTTGACGATCATCAGTGCGGCGACCAACGATGCCAAGTTTGCTGAAATCACCGCCTTGATCGATGCATGGGCGCCGCAGCGCTTTGTCGTCGGGTTGCCGGTGCATCCAGACGGCGCCGAACATGAAATGACCGCGCGTTGCCGGCGTTTTGCCAATCAATTACATGGGCGCTATGGCATTGAAGCGATCCTGATCGATGAACGTTATTCATCGGCTGTGCTGGAGCAACAGCGCGGCGGTTCCAGTAAAATTCGTATCGATGCCGAAGCGGCCGCCATTATTTTGCAACAATATTTTGATGAAGTCCGCAATGATCAATCCTGAACATCCCTCCACACCGCCGCGACCGGCGTCGTCCTCCGAGCATCCTGTCGATGCCGAGGAACTGTATCGCACCCTGTTGCAGCAAATTCGCACGGGCCTGACCGGCGTCGACGCCGTCGCCATGGTCGGCATTCATTCCGGCGGCGCCTGGCTGGCGGAACGCCTGGCCGCCGATCTGGGCTTGCGCGAGCGGCTGGGGTTTGTCGATCCTTCCTTCTACCGCGACGATTACGCCGAAAAGGGACTGCGCCCGGACGTCAAGGCCAGCCAGGTGCCGTTCGATGTCAACGGCGCCGCCATCGTGCTGGTGGACGATGTGCTGTACACCGGCCGCACCACGCGTGCGGCGATCAACGAATTGTTCGATTACGGCCGGCCGGCACGGATATTCCTGGCGGCGCTGGTCGATCGCGGCGGCCGCGAATTGCCGATCTCCGCCGATTTCCTGGCCGACAAGATGGTGGTGGGCCAAGACCAATCATTGCAACTTCAACGCGCCGACGACGGCCGCTTTTCCCTGACGGTGGTTCATGCATAATCCCCAACTCAATAAAAATGGCGAACTGCAGCACCTGCTGACCATCGAAGGTCTGCCCCAAGCCATCGTCAATAACATTCTGGATACGGCATCATCGTTCGTCGGCATCAGCGACCGCGAAGTCAAAAAAGTCCCGCTGATGCGCGGCAAAAGCGTCTTCAATCTCTTCTTTGAAAACTCCACCCGCACTCGCACCACGTTCGAGATCGCGTCCAAGCGCCTGTCGGCCGACGTGATCAATCTGAATATCCAGGCATCCAGCACCACCAAGGGCGAATCGCTGCTCGACACCATCGATAATCTGGCGGCGATGCATGCCGACATGTTCGTGGTGCGGCATGCGGAATCCGGTGCGCCGTTCCTGATCGCCAAGCATCTGCGCGACACCCATCAATCGCACGTGCACGTGATCAACGCCGGCGACGGCCGCCACGCGCATCCGACGCAGGGCTTGCTGGATATGTACACGATCCGGCATTACAAAAAAGACTTCACCAATCTGCGCGTGGCGATCGTCGGCGATATCCTGCACAGCCGCGTGGCGCGCTCGGACATTCACGCGCTGACCACGCTGGGCGTGCCGGAAGTACGCGCCATCGCCCCGCGTACCTTGCTGCCGAGCGGTCTGGACCAGATGGGCGTACGCGTGTTTACCGACATGAATGAAGGCCTGAAAGATGTTGACGTCATCATCATGCTGCGTTTGCAGAACGAGCGGATGAGCGGTGCCTTGCTGCCGTCGGCACAGGAATTTTTCAAGAGTTACGGCCTGACGCCGGAGCGTTTGGCATTGGCCAAACCGGACGCGATCGTGATGCATCCGGGGCCGATGAACCGCGGCGTCGAGATCGATTCCGCTGTGGCCGATGGCGCGCAGGCGGTGATTTTGCCGCAGGTGACGTTCGGGATTGCGGTGCGGATGGCGGTGATGAGTATTGTGGCCGGGAATTGATGGTTTGGGGAGGTGATCCTTCGACACGGCGCTGCGCGCCTGCTCAGGACGAACGGTTTTTCTTTAGGTATTCACCAAA
>DASYCG010000184.1:0-20305 GCA_036500325.1 Herbaspirillum sp.
AAAAAACCCCAAAGGTTGGATTTAATGTCCAACTCTTTGGGGTCAGTTCATTGGCCTTTTGCCAGATGCGGGTTTTGTTACTAAATATCCTGCCCGAGCGCAGAACGACCGAAGGTTCTGGTGCGCTATGCGGCCGATGTGGCTGCTTTGATGTTTTGAACCATATTCAATAATCTCGGGCCCCATTTTTCCGCAATATCTTGCGGAGTGATCAGAAACGAAGGGCCGCAGCAATTGAAGCTGAGAACGCTTGTTCCATCCGCTGAACGGTAGGGAACAGCGACCGCATTGACGTCGGACTGCCAATCGCCAACAGATACGCAAAATCCAAGACTTTTAAACGATTTCAGACCCGCCTGCAGCGATTCCTTTATCTGTTTGAATTCCGACGGCGATCGTTCCGCAAGCCCGGAGAGAAGGAGGCCACGCTCAGCTTCGGTCAATCCGCAATAATGGGCGCGTCCCATTGCGGTAGTTGCCAGAGGCACCCGGGAGCCGATGCTCAGGCGGAAATTTTGATTCGCTGCGCCGGCCGCATTCTCGACGTACAGCATGGTATCTCTGTCACGCGTGCCTAGGGCCACGGATGCAGAACAGCTCTCCGCCAGCTCACGCATGAGCGGTCTGGCGACCTGACGCACTTGCAGCGAACCCAATACGGAAAATCCGAGCGACATAAGGTGCGCTCCAAGATAGAACTTGCTCAGGCTGTCCGAGTACTCCAGATAACCGCTGGCCGTTAATGTATGCGCCAGCCGCGATACCGTCGCCTTCGGCAAATTTGAACGTTCCACAAAATCCTGGATGCCGAGAAAACGCTCCGATGAATCGAAGCAATCCAATAATAGTAAGCCGCGCGCCAAGGCCGAAACCTGGCCCTTGTCCCCGTCGTCGCTCTCGAAAGCACTCGCAGGCTTGATTTTAGTCATCGTAATTATATTTAGTGGAACATATCGGCCATTATATTTTATTTTCGGATCATGGAAAGTGCCCAATAGCGGCGCCAAGCGCTCGGTACAGTACGCTAGGCTGCCGGCTATCGGATCATATAAACAAGGTCCGGCGGATTACGCTTTGACGGCAGTCGCCGCACCGAACGGTTTTCCTGCCGCGGCCAATTGCTCCAGCAACGGATGGGGCTGCCATTGCTTGCCCTGGTAACCGCCCTGGAACTTGCGCATGGCGGCCAGCACCTTGTCCAAGCCAAGCTCGTTAGCACAGAACATCGGGCCGCCGCGCGTGGCGGGGAAGCCGTAACCGGTAGTAAACACGACGTCGATATCCGACGCGCGCTGGGCAATTCCCTCTGACAAAATCGCCGCGCCTTCATTCACCAGCGCAAAGAGGAGGCGCTCGACGATTTCCTGATCCTTTACCTCGCGCTGCGGCAGCTTGCGTTCTTGTCGGTAGGTGTGCAGGATCTGATCGACTTCTGGGTCTGGTTGCGGAGTGCGGCTGCCGGCTTCATACCGGTACCATCCCTTGCCTACCTTTTGCCCCAAACGTCCGGCTTCGCAGATCCGATCGGCGATGCGCGAATACACCATATCAGGCTGTTCGATGTAACGCCGTTTGCGGGTCGACCAACCTATATCCAGGCCGCTCAGATCGCCCACGGCCAAGGGCCCCATCGCCATGCCCCACTGCTGCATGGCGCCATCGATCTGCTGGGGCGTACAGCCTTCGTCGAGCAGGAATAGCGCCTGTTGCAAATACCTCTGCTGCATGCGGTTGCCGATGAAGCCATCGCACACACCGGAGGACACCGGCGTCTTGCCGATACGGCGCGCCAGCTGCATCGCGGTCAACAATACATCGTCGGCGGTCTGTGCGCAGTCAACCACTTCCAACAGGCGCATGACGTGGGCCGGCGCGAAAAAATGCATCCCGATCACGTCTTCCGGCCTACTGGTGACATTGGCAATCGCATTGATGTCGAGCATCGATGTATTGGTCGCCAAAATCGTACCTGGCCGAGTAATCCGATCGAGGTCGCGAAAAATGCCTTGCTTCAGTTCCAGGTTTTCGAACACCGCTTCTACCACGATATCGGCGCCGACCGCAGCCTCAAGCGTAGCCGCCGGCATGACAAGCGCGAGGGCCGTATCGAACGCTGCGCGCGTTATGCGCCCCTTGGCCAACTTGGCCTCGAACACTTTCGCGATTGTCTTGCGCCCTCGTTCTAGCGCATCGGGATTGGCGTCGATCAGCGTGACCGGAATACCTGCGCCTGCGAAACAAATGGCAACCCCGGCGCCCATCGTTCCCGCGCCGACGATGGCTGCGCGGGCAATGTTGCGGGGTTTGGTTCCGCCGGGCAAGCGCGCTATCTTGGCGGCCTCGCGTTCGGCAAAGAAGATGTGCCGCAGCGCTTTCGATTCGGGTGAGCCGAGCATGCTCAGGAAACAGGCGCGCTCGAATGCCAGCGCCTGCTCGAACGGCTGTTCGATTGCCGCAACACAGCAATCGACAATATGCACTTTCGCGCGATTTCCTTGTCCAGTACGTTCCTGTTTGACACGGAGCTGCTTCAAATAGCCGGGCTCCATCTCTTCGATGCGCGGCGCAAGGTCGCGGGTACGGCGCAACGCACCTTGTTTCCCAATCAAGCCACGCGCGAAAGCGACCGCCGCGGTAGCCAGGTCGCCATCACAGACCGCGTCGACCAGGCCTAGCTGCAGCGCCTCTTCCGCAGTGACCGAGCTGCCGTTGAGCATCATCTCGGCGGCTTGCGCCATCGGCACCAGCCTGGTCAAGCGCTGAGTTCCGCCGGCGCCCGGCAGGAAACCGAACTTCACTTCCGGCAGGCCAAGTTTGGCGCCCGGCGCGGCAATCCGGTGATGCAGCGCCATCGCGAATTCGAGCCCCGCGCCAAATGAAAAGCCGGAAATGGCCCCCACCAAAATCTTGCCGATCCGGTCGCAGCCTTCGATCAGTTCCGGCATCATCGGCACAGTAGCTTGGGCGGGAGTATTGAATTCGCGCACGTCGGCGCCGCCGCAAAAGATGCCGTTGGCGCCGATGACGACAATCGCCTTGACCGCATCGTTTTCGGCGGCATCGCGCAACTGCGCTCCCAGGCTGACGCGCTGGGCGCCCGACAGGCTATTGACGGGAGGATTGTCAAGTTGCAGGATAGCAACGCCATCATCCACCACATAATTACGCTTTTGTAACATCATTACTCCTTTAAACACTCCGATTGTGTTCGACGCCAGCCACGTGCCAATGTCGATCAATCGGTATTGATTGAAACCTTAACGCTTAAAACTGGTGAGCGACCCCTGCTGAAAATCCTGTTTGCGTCGTTTGTCCGAACTGGATTGAAGCTCCGCTAAATCTGCCTCGATCAATCTCCGCATACAGGTTGGTGCGCTTTGATAAATAGTAAGTAGTCATCAGCATGTAAAGATCTCTTTTGCCATCGATGTTCGCAGTGCTGTTGTTGATGCTGTAGTAGGCGGCACTCACTTCCAGCGCCGGCGTAATGTCGTAATTCACGCCGGTCATGATGTATTTATTCGTGGTATCGACTGTCGATGTCGCTTGTTTTTCATCTGTATAACCAGCCGAAAAACGTACGGCACCCATGGTGTATGCGCCCCCGAAAGTGAAGTGCCTATAGTCGTAATAGGCGCCGTCGCCACCCAGTGTTTTCTTTTTCGTATATGCCGTCCCCAAGTACAAAGAATCTCGCTTATAGGACAAGCCAATCGCTTGCGTAGCACCGTTGGCCGTACTGCCGGCCACTTCGCCTGCCGAGTATTCCGCGCGCGCCGTCACTGCATCGAATGTTTTGGCATATTGGATGCTGTTGCTGCTTCGAACGCCGGAAGTGGCCGGCATTGCCAAAGCGATGTACACAAATTTAACGCGCAAGGGCTCGTAAGGCGCCATCGTCTTGAACGCCGTGTTGTATTGACGGCCAAGATCGATCGTGCCGAATGCGCCGCCGATGCCGACGAAGGCCGAGCGGCTGAACAGCGCATTTGCGGTATTGTCGAGCGCGCCTGTACCGCCGTTGAAGCCGCTTTCCAGCGTAAAGTGCGCATTGAGTCCATCGCCCAAATCTTCGACGCCTTTAATGCCTAGCCGATTCGGATAGTAGCTGCCGAGAGAACTCATACTCAACTTGCTACCGCCATTCGCATTGGCGTTCGTGAGATGGCGAATGCCGTTATCCACTGAACCGTAGATGGTGACGGCCGTTTCCGCTTGTGCCAAATTGCCGAAAGCGCCAAGCATGGTGACTGTAAAAATAGATTTTTTCATGTAATGTCTCCTCGAACTTCGATTCCAAAAATAATCTGTTTGCGTGCAGCAAGCCTCTTCGGACTGTCAGCGCGGCAATGGCAAGTGCAAGCGCTGGTAATCGGCGGCAATCGGAGATGCCGTCGGCGCATGACGATGGTTGGCATTTTTATAGAGCAACGCAGCTGCAGCGATGAATGCCGGGACTACCAGCAGACCGAGAATGCCTGTCGCGCCGAAACCGAACTGCAACAGCAAACCGCCCAACATCGCGCCCAGAATGCCGCCGAGGCGTCCGATGCCAAGCATCCAGGAAACGCCGGATGCACGTCCTTGCGTCGGGTAGTACGCAGCGGCAAGTGCAGGCATCGATATCAGCGAAGCGCCGGTGAAAAATCCTGATATGAACGTGAGGATCGGCAGATAGTCGGTATAGCTCACCGCTTGTCCCAAACCCAACAGAAAGATGCCCATCAAGCACATCGTCGTAGCGATCAAACGATGCGGATCGACACGATCCATTAACCATCCGCAGGCAATCGCGCCCACAGTCGCGCCCAGCGGAAGCAATGCCGCCACCAGCGATGCGTGCTGCAGCGGAAGGCCTGAATCCCTGATCAATGTCGGCAGCCAGCTCGTGACTAAATAGTAAATAAGCATGCCCATGAAATAGGTCAGCCACAGCAAGAGCGTGCCGCCGCGGAAGCTGGAGGACAGTATCAAAGCGACCGATGAACCGCGCACTCCCAACGTCTGCGCTTCGGGAGTAAAACTTGTGGCGTGAATGTCGCTCACGCCGGTCAGGTGCCGAAGTGCGACTTTGACCGATGCGATCGGCGCATTGCGGATAACCATGAATCGCACCGATTCGCGCAAGACAAAAATCGATACCGCCACGAGCAGCAGCGGAATAATGCCGCCGGCAACGAACGCGCCGCGCCAGCCGAAGTGAGGAAGGATCATCGCCGCACCGAATCCTCCGGCCGCCGCGCCCAACGTGAATCCACAAAACATGCAGTTCAACAACAATGAGCGTCGACGCGTCGGTGAGGATTCGGATAGCAGCGTGGTGGCAATCGGCGTAGCCGCGCCCAGCCCCAATCCGGTGAAAAAGCGCAGCGCGGTCAGCGTGATAATCGAGTCCGCGCAGCCGCTGGCCAAGCTAAAAAAACCGAACGCCGAGACAAAGAGCAGCAGCACAGGTTTCCGTCCGAAACGATCCGCGCAGGGGCCGGCGATCAGCGCGCCGAGGGCCATGCCGATCAGCGATGCGCTCAGGACCGGGCCGAGCGCAAGCTTGGTGATGCCCCATTCCCTACTCAGCGCCGGCGCGACAAAACCGATGGCCGCCGTGTCGAAGCCATCGGCTACCATGATCAAAAAAGACAATATAAGAACTACCCACTGATAGCGCGAGAAGGGCTGCGCATCGATGAATTTCTGAACATCTAGCGTGTCCGTATTAGGTGAATAAGGTGTCATTCGAAGTCTCCAATCGTAAGAATTCCACTGCCCTCTGAATGAGGGTCTATTTAGTGGATGTGTGACTAAAGCCGGACGGCAAGATGGCGCCATCCGGCTATCGATGATTACTGCGCCTTGGCAGCGCGATCCTCGACTACCTCTACTTTGCTGGCCATGGGGTGCGCGCTGCGTTCATGCACGTGTGAAACCGATGTGCGATCGATTAACAAGCTAAGCAGTTCTGGACGGCTATAGTGGCCGGCCGCATCCATCTTCCGTTTCCGCTCGTTGATCAAGGCAAAGTCGAGATCCGCAATGACCTCGCCTTCGCCGGCGCGTAAAGGCTCACCCAGCAATTGACCTGAAGGCGACACAATCGCGGTAAAGCAGCCGCTGGAAATCGGACCGATCGGGCAGCCGGTGTCCTGCATGATCTGCGCCTGTTGTTCCGGGTCCAGCCACGCCGTCGCATTGACGACGAAGCAAGCGGATTCCAAGGCATGTTGGCGGATGCTGACTTGCATTTGTTCCGAGAAAAGATCGCCGGCAAACGAACCTGGATACATCGCCGAATGAATCTGTTCGCCATCGGCAATCATGGCGAAACGCGCCAGCGGGTTGTAATGTTCCCAGCAGGCCAACTGGCCGATGCGGCCGACTGCGCTATCTACCGCGCACAAGCCGGAACCATCGCCCTGTCCCCAGACCATACGTTCATGATAGGTCGGTGTGATTTTGCGGCGGCGCTGAATCAGGGTGCCGTCGGCATCGAACAGCAATTGCGTGTTGTAGAGCGAGCCGCCATCGCGTTCATTGACGCCGATGGAGACGACCATTCCGGCTTGTTTGCAAGCTTCGCCGATGGCATACGTGACGGCCGAAGGCACGGTCACCGATTCTTCGACCAGCCGGTGATATTCCGCGCTCACGGCGTAAGGCGCTTGAACGGCAGCGAAATAGGGATAGTAGGGAACGATCGTCTCGGGGAACGTGGCGAACTGCACGCCTAAGCGACCAAGCTCAATAATTTTCTGAATGATCTTTTCTACGGTCTTTTCGCGGCTGTAGAGCACGGGGCTAATTTGTACGGCGGCAGCTTTTACGATGGTCATTTTGGACATCCTTTATTCGTTGATTAACAGTTAATTGCAAGGTGTTCAGAACTGATATTCGGCAACAGACAATATGACGATATGACGATATCAATATTATGGAACATTTGTTCCATTTTAATTATGGATATATTCCTATCGATTGACAATGCATAATTCAAATTTCTATGACTAAAAACGCGACCGGCCGCGATAAACAAAACCCAAAGGCGCACGGGTCCCCCGGAGCATCCCAATCGCGAGATTGGAATGCTCACAACATCAAACAGAGCTTCCGGATTTATTGCTGCGGATTAAGTGCGCAAGGCTTCCTCCACCGACAAGCCGATCGATAAGATGCGGCGGTCTGAATGCTGAATGCCGGCGAGCGTAAAGCCGACGGGCGCTTGACCGCGTGCATGACAAGGGATCGTGAGGCCATTGCCATTGAAGAGATTGACCACCACGGTGTTGCGCAGCAGGCGAAGATTGACACGGTAATATTCATCTTCGCTGGCATCGACTTGCGCAATCGGAGGCGCGATATCGACCACCGTCGGCATGATCATTGCGTCGAAACCGACCATGCCTGCGTTGACTGCGTTAATGTAAATTTCACGCTGTTTGAGTGCTTCTACATAGTCGATCGCCAGCATGCTGCCGCCCACCTTCATGCGCTTGAGTACGCGCGGGTCGTACTGTTCCGGGACCGAATCAATGAACTTGCGATGGTAGTTATAGGCTTCGGCCGAAATAATGATATTTTTCGGATTGGCCTTTTGCACATCGGCTAGAACGGCAAAGGGCCGTTCGACGATGGTGGCGCCGAGGGACGACAGACGGGAAACGGCACGCGCGAAAACGCGGGCAACTTCTTCCGACATGCCTTCGGTAACGTAAGTCGTCGGCAAGACCAGGCGCAGGCCCTTGAGCGGAGTGGCTTTAAGGTCGAGGTCGGATTCTCCGGCCAGTATCGCATCGAGCAGTGCGACATCGGCCACATTGCGGGCAAGCGGGCCGACCGAATCCAGCGTAGTCGAAAACGGAACAGAACCTCCCTGCGGGACACGGCTTGCGGTTGGTTTGAAGCCGACAACACCGCACAGTGCAGCCGGAACGCGAACGGACCCGGCAGTGTCGGACCCGATCGCGCCCCATGCCATGCCGTCGGTCACCGAAATCGGGGCGCCCGAGGAAGAGCCGCCCGGAATGCGGCCGGTGGCGCGGTCGTAGGGATTTTTCGGCGTGCCATAGTGTGAATTCGTCCCGACGGTAGAAAAGGCAGCTTCGACCATGTTGGTGCGGCCGATAATGATGCCGCCGGCGAGACGCAAACGTGAAACGATTACTGCATCTTCCGTGGCAGGCGGGTTGTTTTTGAATGCAATGCCCCCGGCTGTGGTGACTTGGCCTTTAACGTCGAACAGGTCTTTCACCGAAATGGTCAATCCGGCTAGCGGGCCGAGCGGCAGTCCGGCTGCTCGCTGTGTATCGATGGCGTCCGCAGCGACACGCGCCTGGCTTTCGTTGACCTTCAGAAATACGCGTTTTCCTTCGCCGGCCGGATTATTGATATTGATAAGATTGCGCTCAACCAGAGCGCGCGCAGATACTTCGCCGGACGCCATCTTTTTTTGCAAAACGCCGGCGGAGAAGCTTGCCGCATCGACGGAAGCAGGGCCGACCGGCAGGGAATTAGCGGCCATTGAGGACGCGGCACCGGCGGTCACGATGGCGCCGGCGGCAGTTTGTTTCAGAAAATTGCGGCGCGTGGTAGTCATGGTTTGTCTCCTGAGAATATTTTTATATAAGGTGGCTGTCTGGCTTTATGCCGCGCCTTGCAAAATTTCCAGGACGTCTTCCGATCCCTTGATCTGGCGGGCGTTACTGTGCGTCCATCGGTCCAGCATGGCGTTCTTTGCGATGAGCGCATGATCGTCGGGAGTAACGCCCACTTTTTGCAAGCTATTAGGCATTTCCAAAGCATCGATCAATTCCGCCACCAGATCGGCAGCTTCCCGATTGACATCGCCTAATGCTTCACTAATGAGACGTTGCTTGTCCTGGGTCTCAGACTTGTTGAAACGCAATACGCTAGGTAACGTAACGCAGGTGCAATAGCCGTGCGGAACGTGAAAGGAACCCGCCAGTACATGGCCGATGCCGTGGCTGGCCCCCATCGGTACCAGCGACCACATGCCCATTTGCGATAACCACATGCCTGCCTGGGCTTGGGCGCGCGCTTCCAGGTCTGATGGATCCGCCTTGCTGCGTTTCAATGCCTCAGGCAACAGGCGCAAGGCTTGCAGTGAAGTTCCATCAACGAAGGGACTACCGTAGGGCGAGCACAATGATTCAACCGCATGATCTACCGAACGCATGCCGGTTGACAGCCACAAATCGAGCGGAGTGTGCAGAGACAACGCAGGATCGAAGACGATGGTGCGCGGTATCATGAAAGGATGCCTGATACTTTGCTTCAGCTTTTTGACCGGATCGTTGGAGCCGCCGCTTTGATGAAATTCTCCGCCTGACAACGTGGTTGGAACGGCAATCTGCCGCACGGTTGGAGCGGCGAATTGCGGTGCCTCAACGATTCCTGTGATCGGATCGGTCTTGAGGCGAAAAGGCTCGAATTGGTCGAGTTCGGTGATATTGTGTTCCAGGCAGAGCTGCACGTTTTTTCCTGCGTCGGTGACAGAGCCGCCTCCTATTGTGACGATCAAATCGCTCTGCGCGGCGCGCGCGACGGCTGCTGCTCGCAGCACGGCGTCTCGTGGAATATGGGCAGGAATGTCGTCATACACGGCGGCGAATTTATCGCCGAGCGCTGTCCTCAGTTTGTGTATTTCATCAGTCTTGTTGTTGAGGGTGTTGCTCACCAGCAAAAACACTCTCTGCGCTCCCAGGCGCTCGACCTCTTCCAGCACCACCTCGATGAATGGCCGCCCGAAAAATACGCGCTCCATGGGAGGAATGATAAACGTACCTTTTCTCATGTTGAACTCCTTGATGTTAAAAACTGCACAGTAAATAATTAAGTCTGGGAAATGGCCACACTGACCTATAACCGGCTGCCGATAAGATAAGATTGATCATGCTCCGCTTTCTATTTAAAAAATATTTTTACTAACGGCTTTCAAATGCTCATCGAATTACGCCATTACAGCCACTTCATCGCCCTGGCCGAAGAGCTTCATTTCGCCCGCGCCGCCGAGCGGCGCGGCATTTCGCAACCGGCACTGAGCCAGCAGATTCGCGCACTGGAAAGCACAGTGGGTGCAAGCCTGTTTTCGCGCAACAAGCGCCATCTCGAACTGACCGAAGTGGGCAAGGTGTTTTACGCACAAGCCATCTCCATGCTGCGCCAGGCCGATGCGGCGCAGCACGCCATCGTCGACGCCGCTCAGGGCAATGCCGGGCATGTAAACATCAGCTATGTTGCTTCCGCCGCGTTGTCGGGCGTACTGCCGAGCATCGTTTATCAATATCGCCAGTCCCGGCCCGGCATCGAGTTGACGTTTCATGAGATGGACATGGAAGAACAATTGACCGCCGTATCGAAAGGCCTGTGCGATGTCGGTTTCATTCGTCCACCCATTCGCGAACTGCCCGATAACCTGACACTGTTCGACGTGTTGCGCGAACCTGTGGTCGTGGCGCTTCGCAGCAGCCATCGCTGTGCCGGGCTGGCCAGTATTGATTTGGCAGATCTGCGCGACGACATGTTCATTTGTGTCCACCGTAAAGAAGGCATCGGGTTTTACGACATCACTATGTCGGTGTGCCGGAATGCCGGTTTTGTACCGCAGATCGAAGTCATGGCCGCGCAAATGTCGATCGTCATCAGCATGGTGGCGGCTGGTTTCGGCGTGGCCATCGTGCCGTCTTCGACCCAAACCTTCATGCCGCCCGACGTCGTGTTCCGCCCCTTGAAGAACAACGACGTCATGTCGGCCTTATCGATGATTCATTGCTACAACAATCATTCTCCTGCGGTCCAGATGTTTGCGAAAATTGCGCGCGCCTGGGTGCGCGGCTAGCGACTCGGATCAAACTGTTTGTCCGCGATAAACAGCGCGGGGATCACGCCAGCCAGGAAGTAAGCGCCTCCCATGACCAGGAAACCCGCACCGATCGATCCGCCCGTCGCGAGATAACCGATCATGATCGGCGCGAAGGCCGCGCCTATGCGACCGATGTTGTACGCTCCACCCACTGCCGTACCGCGGATGTCGGTCTCAAAGCTTTCCGTCATATACGTAGCATTGACGCCGTAGGGAATTCCGTACAGGAAACCAAAAAATATCAGCATGTACATGATCATGTCGGGGCTGTTGTAGAGCACGATCACCGGCAAGAACAGGGCTGTGCCGATAGCACCCACGGCAAATACCGCACGCCGTCCGAACCGATCGGCCATCCATCCAGCCAGCACTTTGCCGAAAATCATGGCGACATAATTACCGATCATGTAGCTGGCCATGGAACTGAAACTGAGATGCAGCTCTTTTTCCAGATAGGTGGGCATCCAATTATTGACGCCGTAGTAGCCGAATTGCAGCATGGTGGAGGTCAGCGCCCACAGCACGAACATCCGGCGGCGGCCGGGGTCGGCGAAGATCATATTCAGGCTGTTCGTCCGGACCTTTCCCGACACCATACCGGTGAGCTTGGCCTCGCGGCGCCTCGCATTGGCGGCAAGCCAGGATGGCGATTCCTTGACGTAGCGCTGCATGGCGAAGGCCATGATCACGGGTACGATGGCAACGAAGAACAGCCAGCGCCAACCGTAGTTCGGCAGTATCCAACCGGCCAGCAGCGCCGCGACGATATAGCCGATCGACCAAGCGCTTTGCACGGTAGCAAGCACAGTGGTGCGATGTTTGGTCGGGACGTATTCAGACATGAGAGTGTTGCAAACGATGTACTCGGCGCCCAGTCCCAGCGCGGCAATGAAACGCGCTGCTGCAAATTGCCAGTAGTTATGGGTCATACCGAGCATGGCGGTGCCGACCGAAAAGATAATGATGGTCCACACAACAGTCCGCACCCGGCCGAATCTGTCGGCTGCCCAGCCGCTGGCAAGGCCACCGACTACCATCCCGGCCAAGGTGATGCTGCCTAAGCTGCCGGCTTCAACATTCGTCAGGCCGAACTCTGCCTTTAAGCTTGACAGGCTGTACGACAAAAACATCAAATCGGCGCCGTCGATCAGTAGTCCGAGAAAAGCGAATACAAATACCAGCATCCACATTCTGTCTTGTGCCGGGGAAAGCGCCACCGCGCGTGTCTCTATAATGTTCATGTCTTGTCTCCGTTTCTATTCTGGTCTTGCGAGAACGTATTTTTATTCAGGCGGCCTCGAGTCTGCCCAAACGCTGTGCAATCAACTGGTCTGCTTCACTGATAATGCGCGTCACCAGTTCCGCTACCGATGGAATGTCGTAAATCAGGCCCTGCACCATACCGACACTCCAGACGCCATCGTTCCAATCGCCGGTTTTATAGACATCCCGCCCGCGTACTCCGGCTACCAGCGGCGCAACCGCTTCGAACGCCGTATTAGGCTGCCGCTCCATGCCAACCACCTGCTCGGTCAATGCGTTTTTATGTACGCGCCAGGTATTTTTGAATGAACGCAGCACTAGTTCTGTCTGGCGCTCGTCGGCTTCGACCAAACGCTTTTTGACATCCGGATGGGCCGGCGACTCCAGCGTAGCCATGAAGCGCGTCCCCATATTGACGGCATCGGCGCCCAGCGCGAGCGCCGCGACCAACCCTCTGGCATCGGCGAAACCGCCCGAGGCGATCAAAGGAATCGTTATCGCATCGGCAGTGCGCGGAATGAGCACCAGTCCGGGGATATCGTCCTCGCCTGGATGTCCAGCGCATTCGAAGCCATCGATGGCGACCGCATCGACCCCGATTTCCTGGGCCTTCAAGGCGTGCCGGACGGAGGTGCATTTGTGAATGACTTTGATGCCTTCGGCTTTGAAGGTCGGCATATAGGCGACCGGATTATTGCCGGCCGTCTCGACGATCTTGACCCCGCCGCGCACAACTGCGTCGATGTACTCGGCGTAAGGTATCGGCCGCAAAGCGGGCAGAAAGGTGATGTTGACGCCGAAGGCTTTATCCGTCATCTCGCGGCAGCGCAGGATTTCACGGTATAGATCCTCAGGCGTGGGTTGCGTGAGAGCGCTAAGCACCCCAAGCGCACCGGCATTGGCAACGGCGGCAACCAGCTCGGCACGCGCGATCCATTGCATGCCGCCCTGGATGATCGGGTAGCGGATACCGAAAGTATCCGTGAAGCGGGTCGATATCATAATTTTTCCTCTAAAAATACCAATTCATACGGGCAAACGCGCCGTGCCATGGCCGCGGTCCGGCGTTATTCGAAACAGCTCATATCAGATGAGCAATCGCGCCTCGGTCAATTCCTGAAGGCCCTCCAACGTCATACCTTCGATCATCTCCTCGACCCTTAGCCCCTTCGGCGTGACACTGAGCACAGCCAGATCGGTATAAATCCGCGTGACCACGGCGGCGGCGGTGAGCGGCAAGTTGCAGTGATGCAGCAGCCGCGGTCGACCATCCTTGGTCGTGTGTTCCAGTAAAGCCCATACCTGTTTT
The DNA here is from genome assembly GCA_036500325.1 of Herbaspirillum sp. Classification (GTDB taxonomy): domain Bacteria; phylum Pseudomonadota; class Gammaproteobacteria; order Burkholderiales; family Burkholderiaceae_D; genus Herbaspirillum. Next base: position 13,446 of record DASYCG010000184.1, read on the forward strand.
GCGCCGTAAGCGAGTTCCATGGCGCCTCCGACTGCGGGCGGCGTACCTGGATCGCATCGCGTCCAGTTGGCCAGATCGCCGTTTTCGGCCACTTCGTAAGCGCCCAGAATCGCCAAGTCCAGATGGCCGCCCCGCATCATGGCGAAGCTGGTCGAAGAATCGAAAATGGAGGCTCCCGGCAGTAGCGAGATCGGATGCTTGCTGGCATTGATAAGATTGGGATCGGCCCTATCCTCGGATAGGTGAGCGCCGAAATGCAGAATGCCGTTTTCGCTGTGCAAGAACACTTCGCGCTCGATTGGAATCATATTGCCCACCAAGGTAGGAATGCCTATTCCGAGATTGACATAGGCACCAGCGGGCACGTCGCGCGCGGCACGCGCGGCGATTTGGTTACGCGTTAAGGGCTTCATATTGTTTTTGAGGTGAGCTGGTCAGAACGATGCGATCGACAAATATGCCTGAGGTGATAATCCTTTCGGGATTGAGCGCGCCGAGTTCAAGCAACTCGTCGACCTCTGCTATCACCACGTCGGCTGCGGTCGCCATGACGGGGTTGAAGTTGCGTCCGGTCAAGTGGTAAATCAAATTGCCGATGCGGTCGGCTGTACGGGCGCGCAGCAGGGCAAAATCGGCGCGCAAGGGTGCTTCGATGAGATAATCCTGGTTGTTGAAGCGTTGCAAGGGCTTGCCTTCGGCTAGAATCGTATCCACGCCGATGGGACTGAGGAAGCCGCCCAGTCCGGCGCCGGCGCAACGGATGCGTTCGACTAACGTTCCTTGCGGCACCAATTCCAGTTCGATTTTTTTGTCCCGATACGCATCGCGGAAAGCAGTGGCGCCTTCGGTCAGCGGATAAGAGCAGATCAGTTTGCGCACCCGGCCATGAGCGATCAGCGATGCGACGCCTTCACGGTCGTAGCCTGCATTATTGGAAATGACAACTAAGTCCTTGACGCCATGTTCGAGTATGGCGTCAAGCAAGGCAGTCGGCAGTCCGGCGCTGCCGAAGCCACCCACCAGCAGACTGTGGCCGTCTCGCATGTCACTGATTGCCTCGGCCAGTGTCGCCACGTATTTATTTATCAAGATGTACTCCCGTCTTGTAACAGCATCATGCTGCGTTTTTCGATATGCGTATGTTCGTCTTCGCATTTCATAAGATCAATAATCAATTACTTCTGATTTAATAAGTTCATCTTATGTTTATTGAAAAAGGTACGGGGCGTCGTAATTTGGTGGGGAATTCGGTACGCAAGCGCCGATCAAGCTGTGTTGGCGGCGCACTGGAGCTATGTTCGCTTGACTTACCAAGACGAACCCGACATCCCAACGATCGGATCAAAATTGCATTTCATCCGATTACATGCGGAGGTTTGTTATGGACATCGGACCAGGGCTTCGGTGCCGGTGCGGCGCTCATTATCGGATCGGCTTTCGTCAGTCTTCGAGCAACCAGTCCATACCAGGCAACAGCCTTGTCCGGCATGGCGCAATGCATGTGCTATCTTTTCGCTGCAACCGGCCCAACACTTGTTGGCGCCATCCATGATGTCACGGGAAATCGGCGCGCTTACCTTGATATGTGCACCGCACTTTTCCTTGTCACTGCCATATTGGGTTTATTCGCTGGTCTCGCAATTCGCGTCGGCACCAAGACTTGGCGTTAAAGAAAATCAATGCTGCAAAACAAAAGGCGGCCTATCTGGCCGCCCTTTTTGTTCCCCAGCCTTATTAGACTATAATGATATTCCTCAGTACACCTACAGTTAATCTAAATTTATCTCCAAGCATATTAGATATATTGTCTTCGGCAATACCACCATAAATTACAACAAAATGTCTAAACAATCTCTCATTGACGACCCCGCTCAAATCTTGTTATCAGCCCGCCCCGGCTATCTGGTGCGGCGCCTTAATCAGATCCACGCTTCCCTTTTCTTTGAAGAGTGCAAGGAATTTAACGTCACGCCCGTTCAGTATGGCATGTTGACCGCAATTTCTGCTTTGCCCGGTATGGATCAAACCGCCCTGGGTTTTGAACTTGGGCTGGATAGAACCAATACAGCCGATGTACTGCGACGTCTTGAAGAACGTGGCCTGGTGATGCGGGAAGTGAGCAAACAGGACGGCCGGGTACGAAACGCTTTCACCACCAAGGAAGGCGAAAAAATCATCAAGACCATGTATCCCGCCATGCTGCGTGCTCAAGAGCGTTTACTTGAACCGCTAAATGAGGCAGAGAACAAGAAGTTCATGCAACTTCTTCATAAAATACTCGAGGGGAATAACGAATATGGACGTGCGTCCATGCGTGCACCGTAACACATGGACGTATTCCGATTTATACGGGATAAACCAAGTCGTTTGCGATGATGCTTGTGTCATAGACGACCTGACGTTCTTTCAAGAGCATTTCGCCATTTTTCATTTCGAACCGATCGTAATATTTGCCCGCCAGATGTAACGTGGTGGGCCCTTCTACTAAAGTTTGCAAAAGAATAAAGTTGGTTTGCGCAAAAATCTCGCAGCCATCAACAATGTTGAGCACACGCACATTGCCGACTACATGCAAGTTGTAGCGCGGCGCGAACATCTGTGTGCGCGCGATCGCCGTAGCGCGATCGTGCAACATTTTTTTTCCTTCTGCATATACCAGGCCAACCAGCATACCCGCATCGGCATTTTCTTTTGCCGTCACGCGGTATAACGCATCCTCGGTAAAAAACTCGGGCCAAAGTTCCACCTCGCCCGAATCCAGCACGGCACAATATTCCGTATTAAATTCCTCAATCGCAAAACGCATCTCGCGCGCAGAGATCCGGTCGATCTCTGTGGCGGCAAAACCTGACAACTTCAACATCCTTCAACTCCTGAGTGTTATTTATAGCCCCATGACTTCACGATAGTGCTTATACATCGCACGAATTGCCGCCTCGGAAATCAGAGAACCGGAAGTCCCGGTGTTGCCGGAATCCAGCTTCACCACATTGGTGTCCGACTTTGATTTTCTGACCCCTTCCTGAACGAATTTGATTGCTTCATTGTCTTCAAGGCCGAGAAAACCGGACGGCCCCATCAGGTTTCCTTGGCGCAAGCGATGACTGGTCATTTCGTCTGTATCGTCTTCATAGCCGAATATCGTCCACATCATCACGAAACTGTTTGGACCATTAGGAACGATCTGCCGAACGCCCAACGTATTCATTTCTCGTTGAACAATCAGATTCGGCCATATTGTTTGCATCGTAACGGACCAGGGCGAATCGAATTCCCTCACGAACTCCAGAAACCGGTCGTCCAGCAAGCTCATCCCATCGTGAAAAGAGCGCATCTCTTTTTTGGTGTCTTCATTAATTTGCGCGTACTTGTCTTCTTTTTTTGCCGATGCCATAGTGCCGTGGATGCCATACCGGCTATCGGCGATCATCGCCGATTCGTTACCGGCCACCATGAGGCCAAATACGACCAGGAACGAATGCAGCAAGGTCGCATGATATGGGTCCTTCAAATTCTCGAAGTACATTTTCCAATTAGCCGGTACCTCATTTTTGTAATAGCCATGGATACGCAAACGTTTGCCACTAAATACCACGTCGAAATCCTTCAGGATTTCCGGTGATAGATATTCCTCGATAGATTCCATATCCTGCCAAAACGAAGCGAAGACAACGCCGTTTCGAGTAGTTACCGACAATTTCTTCAAGCCATGATCTTCGTTACGGAAATCCTTCGGCATCCCCCCCGCCTTATTCAATCCCCGTTTGAATGGAATGCCCTGAAGGTTTCCCTTTAAATCGTACGACCATTGATGGTACGGACACACAAACTCTTTATTATTGCCTGTGGTATTCCGACATAATTCGGCGCCACGATGCGCGCAGCGGTTTTCAAGCACACTGACGGAACCATCCTCGGTCCGCACTACGATAACCGGCGTGGGTCCCACGAAAGAACGCTTATAATCGCCGGAATTCGGAATCTCCGCTTCCAAGGCGACAAAGTTCCACGTTTTCCCGTGAAAAATCCGCTCGACTTCGCGTTCATAGATCGCGTCGCTGGTGTATACCCAATCCGGAATGAAATGCAGATCATCCTTGGGCCAGCGATATTGATTAAGATCGGGCTGATTCTTGTCCGCCTTTGTGCGGTCCAGTATTGATTGAGACTGATACATTTTTAGTTCCTATATTTAAACGTCTGTTCGCCTGGTATATTCAAGCCGCGGCTGCCTTGACGATCTCCCGCAGAGAACGTGACGGATCCAGCAATGTCTCGCTAGCGATGACCAGATGTGTTTCCAAAAGAGTCCGGAGGGGACGAATATCTCCCCCTTTATTCACTGCCAGCACGCAGCGCGGTGTCTCACCGTCAAATCCAAAGATAATGAATTGATCGGCAGTCGTGTCACCGCGCACGACATAACGTAAGTGCGCTTCAGGAGAACCCAGCATTTGAATATTGAAACCAAGCTGATCCGACCAGAACCAGGGAACGACGTTGTAGTGCGCCTCAACGCCGATCATTGCTTTGGCCGCCACAATGGCCTGCTCCTGAGCATTTTGCCAAGATTCGAGCCTGACCATTTTTTTGAGAAAGCAATTGAAATGGGAGGCGCAGTCCCCTGCCGCAAAAATCCCAGGAGCAGATGTCTCGCCGGATGCATCAACAACAATGCCGTTATTAACCGTCAAACCCGCTGCTTCGGCCAATTCGACGTTCGGAAGTTGGCCGATGGCGATCAGGCAAAAATCCGATTCCACCACGCGGCCGTCCAAGCGCACCTGTCCTCCCGTCTCGCCATAGTCAATTGACTGAATCTTTGCGTTGCAAACGATTTCGATGCCGGCCTTCTCATAGCGATCGGCCAGCCATGCCGAAAATATGCGAGGAACCGCTCGCCCCATGATGCAATCGCCCGCTTCCAGCACCGTGACCTCTACACCTTGCGCATGTACTGTGCTCGCAAATTCAAGCCCCAGAAAGCCGCCTCCAATGACGACTGCACGCGCTGCCGGCTTTATCTTCTTTCGCATCGAGACAACGTCCGCGAGGCTACGGAGATAATGCACATTGGGCATATCCTCATTCACACCTACGAACTCACGGGGACGTCCTCCCGTCGCAATCAGGCACTGATCGAACGCGATCGTCTCGCCACCGGACATCGTTGCAACACGCGAATCGGCACAAATGCTCTCAATATGCACTTTCGGGAGCCATTCGATATTTACCTCCTCATAAAAACTGGAGGTATGCAAAAAAATACTGGTATCCGATTGGCTTCCATCCAGTACGCCCTTTGACAGAGGTGGGCGCTCATATGGGCGATACTCTTCGACCCCGGCCAGAACGATGCGCCCCTGGTACCCTTCTTTTCTCAAGGTGGCTGCGGCGCACCCGCCCGCCTGGCCTGCACCTATGATCAGTATTGTCGGTGGTCGCATGATAAGTATTTGGAAATTAAAGGTCTACGTAGATCGACTCATCGTCAACCTTGATAGGATAAGTACTGATGTTCTCTGTCAGCGGTGCGCACTGAGCCTCTCCCGTGCGCACATCGAATCTTCCCTGATGTAGCGGGCATTCAATACATCCATCCTCGAAATATCCCTCGGAAAGCAAGGCGAATTGATGCGTGCAAATGTTACTTGTCGCGAAGTACGAGCCTTCGTAAAAGTAAAGTGCGATCTGCTTATCACCCGCACTCAGCCCCAGGACATCGCCTTCGGCCAAGTCTGCTTTCGATGCCATCTTTGTCCATGCCATTGTTGCCTCCTTCACTCCGTCAAACTATTCAGCATACTGAATATTTGGATTATAGTTGAAAACGGAATTGAGTCAATACTTCGAATTCATCAACGCCGTTCCGGCTTGCTTCACCAACGAAGTTACAAGCCGAAATTTAACGACTTAACCCGAGATAAATTAATGGTCGATTGCTCTGCCGCGTGTCTCGGGCATAAATAACAGACCCACCAGAAGCGCGACGCTCGATATGATGACCGGATACCACAATCCATAGTAGATATCCCCTGCACTGACATTCATGGCAGAGACGACGAATGGCAGCATGCCTCCCACCCAGCCAGAACCCAAATGAAATGGCAACGACAGCGACGTATATCGAATCCTCGCGGGGAACAGTTCGACCATGAACGCAGCTAGCGGTCCATAAATCATTGCCAGATACATGACAAGAATAAACAAAAGTCCGATAACTACCGGCTTATTGATACGCGTGACGTCGGCGGTTTCCGGCCAGCCCGCCATTTTCAGCGCGGTTTTCAGCTGGTCGGGGACAAATCCTTCGATTTCCTGCCCACCTATACGAATCTTTATTTCGCCTGCCACAGACGATGATGTCAATGTATAGGAAACACCCGACGCATTCAGAAAGCTGCGAACCTTATCGCATGCAGTCTCCGGTTTCGAGAACAGATTAAAACGACAGTCGTTCGCCGTAATATCAATACGATTGTTTTCCTGAAATGATTCAAGTGCCGGATTCGCATAGTGTGTCAACGCCTTGAAAATCGGCTGAATCGTTAGTGCCGCCAACAAGCAAGCGCTCAACATAATCCACTTCCGACCGATCCTGTCTGATAACCAACCGAAGAATAGATAAAACGGTATAAGCGCGACCAGTGCGATGCCCATCATCAGATGAACTTGCGTTTGCGGCAACTTCAGCGTCTGGGTCAGAAAAAACATGGAGTAGAAATGCCCTGTACCGAATATGCCACCTAGACCGGAAGCGATAAAGAACAGGAGGAGGACGAACTTCAGATTATGCCATTGCGTAAAACTTTCCAGGATTGGGGACTTTGAAGTTGCGCCCTGCGCTTTCATGCGTTGAA
>DASYCG010000185.1:0-47667 GCA_036500325.1 Herbaspirillum sp.
ATGGACAGCCTTCCTGATAACGGCGTCGGCGATGCTTCGAACCCCCTGGCCAGTCTGGTCGCGCTGATGCGCGCGGAGTCCGCTGGCGACAAACCTGGCGGATACGCCATCCTCAACGCGCTTACCTCGGCGCTGTTCACACTCGCGCTACGTGCGGCAAGTGAATCCGAACAGGCGCCGGCAGGCTTGTTGGCGCTGGCCGGCCATCCACGACTTGCCCCGGCCATTTCGGCCATGTTCGCCGATCCCGCACACCCTTGGAATCTGCCTGATCTGGCTGACTTATGCAGCATGTCGCGCGCCACTTTCATGCGGCATTTTCAGGACAAGCTCGGGCGTTCGGCCATCGAGTTGCTGACCGATATTCGGATGAGCATGGCTGCTAACGAGTTGAAGAAGCCGTCAATGACCACCGAAGCCGTGGCCGACGTCGTAGGCTATCGGTCCGTGGCGTCATTTCGGCGCGCGTTCACCGACAAGATGGGAATGACACCGGGGCAGTGGCGTCGTGTGGCCAACGAAGGTGAGCAATGCGCAGCGCTTTCACAATGATGAGGCGCGTGGCTGTTTTCTGATCCCTTTCTGTGATTTTATTGATTCCCAATAGTCTCGAAATTGCTATCAACGAGTCATGGTGATCTCTCTGATTTGATTTCAAGATTAGTCGGCGAACAAAAAAACATGGATTCGTTCGGAGACTCGGATAACCCACCTTTTTCTATTTCTTCCAAAACCGGAATACAGCGACGCCAGCGGCTTGGATATCGCTGAGCGGATACGCAGTCCAGAGTATGCGACTCGGCAATAAGTCCTGAAAATGACTTAAAAAGTCCGAATCACTCTGTCTTCTCCCTGACGCGATGAATTGTTGAGTGAAAATGAAAGAGTAGGAGTTTCAACCTATCCGGATGCATATGGACGGGAAGGGGTTTGGAACGAGATACGGGCGGCGCAAACAGAAATCGCAGACAGGAGGCGAAACATAGTCATGATCATTGTTCATCATCTCAACGAGTCCCGTTCGAAACGCATCGGAGATGGACTTGCACCTGGGATACATCGACACAAATCTGGAAGACCGAGATCATCTAATCGAAGATGCGTGGAGTGGCGCGGATATTCAACTCGTTTCGTCGGGGAAATGGTCGGCACTTTCGCTAATCGCGCCGCGTATTCGCATCTTGACGCATGAGTGCGGAGATTCCAGGCATCACCTGCTTATTCAGCAGCACTCAAGCGCGGCGCTCCATACAAATTTTGGCCGTCAGTCCAGACCTGATGTGAAAGCACCAGCTACGACATCAGAGATCCTCGAGTTCGTTATCAAAGACGAACGCCGTATAAATCTCAAAAAAAAGACATTTCGACTACTACCATATCAGCGTCGTTTTGGTATAAATTAACTCATCGCCTGAAAGGACCCGGCGTGAACGACAAACCCATTTTTCGGATTTCTCCATCCGATCTCGATAACCTTCTGACAGCGCTGGAAGTGCATTTTGTCCGCTTGTCTGAATGCCTGATCAACCCTGGTTGGCGGCTTGAACTGGGGGGCGTTGACTCGCCTGCCATTCACTACAACATCAAAGGGCGCGGCCGCATGGTTATTGGTGACCGTGTCATCGACTTGCAACCTCACACGCTTGTCATTCTGCCAGCCTGGCAGCATTTTCACATCGAAGTACCAAACATAGAAGTTGGATTGGCCGGCATGCCGACAATGGAAATCCTCGATGGACGAGCGATGGCGTTTCCGCCCGGGGCCATCCGGCGCTACGAGGCTGGTACCGGCGAACCGGAGTTGGTCCTGATCTGCGGCTATTTTCGTGCACTGTATGGCGCGTCGATGAACCTGTTCTCGAGTTTGGAGATGCCCATTGTTGAACAATTCGATGCTTCCGATCAACTCGATTACAAATTGAAGTCCGCACTGGCCGAACTGGTTGCACAGGAGGTTGGCATGGGGGCTATGACGGCAGCACTGCTGAAACAGGTATTAGTGGTTCTACTTCGACGCTCATTGAGCTCCATCAATCTTTGGGTGGAAAGGTTTTCCATGCTCAGTGACCCCCATATTGCACACGCCTTTGCCGATATGGTTGCGCAGCCGGGCGCGCCGCATTCCGTCAAAAGCCTGGCGCAGAGAGCTTGCCTCAGTCGATCGGCGTTCATGGCGCGTTTTACCAGCTTGTTCGGCCAATCACCGATGGCGGCATTGTGTGAAGTTCGTATGCGTCAAGCCGTCATGCTGTTTTCCAATGAAAGTCTTTCAATCGATCAAATTGCACGGGCAGTCGGCTACGAAAACCGAAGTAGTTTCTTTCGTGCATTTCGCAAGACCTATGGCCACAGCCCGTCTGACTATCGTGTGGCTGGAAACGAAGCAATTGATCAGAGTGTATTGGCGGAGGATAAAGAAAGTTAAATAATACTGCTGTTGCAGCACGCTATCGTCTACGAGCCGTTTGTTTGCCTTAGGAATACGCGAAAACGAAAATAGGTCCGGAAGCGATTGAAGATTGGATCCAGGAGCAGGCTCAATCCAATGATCCAGTATCACCACTTGCCAAAGCGGCTGCCTGTTCAGGCGCGGCGGTGAGCAACCTGATGTTCTGGAAAGGAATAAAAAAATGACTGAATCAATTGAACCGGGCGTATTGGCTGCAGCCAGTTCTTCAGAGACTGCAATCCTTGCTGGCGGATGTTTTTGGGGCATGCAAGATTTATTGCGTCGTTACCCCGGCGTATTTTCCACGCGGGTAGGCTATACAGGCGGTGATGTGGCGTACGCAACTTATCGGAATCATGGCACGCACGCCGAAGCGATTGAAATTACGTTCGATCCCGACATAATCAGCTACAGAGAAATTTTGGAGTTTTTCTTTCAAATTCACGATCCGACTACACCGAATCGCCAGGGAAATGATGCGGGGTCCAGTTATCGGTCCGCTATCTTTTATATCGGTGATCTCCAGAAAAAAATTGCGCTGGAAACGATTGAGGATATCGAAGCGTCCGGGATTTGGCCTGGCAAAGTGGCGACCGAAGTCGCACAGGCCGGGCCATTTTGGCAAGCGGAACCAGAACACCAGAATTATCTGGAAAACCATCCAGGCGGATATACCTGCCATTTCATTCGCCAAAACTGGCGCCTCCCTAGCAAAGCACGGACTGGACAATGAGCGAGAAGAGCGAACCGACAATCGCCGCCACATCCGACAAGCAGGCCGAAATCTTCGATGCCATTATTATCGGCACGGGGCAGGCCGCGCCGGCACTTGCCAATCGGCTAACGGCGTCCGGGATGCGCGTTGCCGTTATTGAGCGAGGTGCCGTAGGGGGCACCTGTGTCAATACCGGCTGCACGCCTACCAAAACCATGGTCGGGAGTGCTTACGCTGCACGAATGGCTGCACGCGCAGCCGAATATGGTGTCGTTTTGCCTCAACCGCCGACGATCGATATGAAAGCCATCAAGGCCCGTGTCGATACAATCGTGCGAGCAGACCGCACGGGACTTGAAAACTGGATGACCGGAATGCCCGGTTGTACATTGATTCGTGGACACGCGCGATTCGAAAGCGCCGATGAAGTCAGGGTCGATGATCGACGCATTAAAGCGGACAAGATATTCATCAACGTTGGCGGCAGAGCCTTCGTTCCAGATTTCATGGGCCTGGAGAATATTTCCTATCTGACAAATACAGACATGGTCGCGCTTGATGCGGTCCCATCGCATTTGATCATCGTCGGCGGCAGTTACATCGGGCTGGAATTCGCCCAGATGTTTCGGCGGTTCGGCTCGTCCGTGACCGTGATTGAGCGCGGCCCTCGTTTGATAGCGCGCGAGGATGAGGAAATCTCCGCCCAAATCAAAGACATTCTTTCGAATGAAGATATTTCTATCGTGCTCGATGCCGACGAGCTTCAGTTTCAAAAACATGCCGCCGGTGTCGCCGTTAACATCAAATGCAAGAATGACAGGCGAGAAATAAGCGGAAGTCACTTACTCATTGCAGTCGGAAGACGTCCCAACACGGACGATCTTGGGCTCGATAAAGCGGGCATTGCAACCGATGCCATGGGATATATCTCCGTTGACGAACAACTTCGTACAAACGTGAATGGCGTCTGGGCACTTGGCGATTGCAATGGACGCGGCGCATTCACCCACACCGCTTACAACGACTTCGAAATCGTCGCTGCGAATTTACTGGATGGCGAAACACGCTGCGTATCCGATCGCATTCCGGCCTACGCGCTTTATATCGATCCCCCACTCGGTCGCGTAGGAATGACTGCCGCACAAGCCAAAAAAGCTGGCCGGAAAATTCGCGTGGGAATAAGACCAATGACACGCGTGGCCCGCGCCATCGAAAAAGGTGAAACCCAGGGATCCATGCGCGTCGTGGTTGATGCAGAGACGAACGAAATCCTCGGCGCCGCCATTCTTGGTCCCGGAGGGGACGAGGCGATTCACGCTATTTTGGCAACGATGGCGGCTAAAGCACCTTACACCCAGTTAACTCACACCATGGCCATACACCCAACGCTGTCAGAACTGATTCCGACCGTGTTGGGCGAATTATCAAATCCACTATAAGCACCGATGACAAAAACAAATGAAATAACCAATAAGAACAAGTTCGCCCTAAAACACTGTTCCTTTCAGTCCGATGTAATGTTAGGTTTGTCAGGCCTGAAAAAGACACTGCCCTGTCGATGGCTATATGACAATTTCGGATCAGAATTATTCGAAGCTATTACACGTGTACCGGAATATTATCCAACGCGAACTGAAACTATCATCCTGCAAACGCATATTCGAGAAATTGCAGATTTCGCAGGCTTGAACGCTCTTCTCATTGAGTACGGAGCCGGTGCAGGAATTAAGACCGAAACATTGATCGCGGCACTACAGTCTCTGACCTGCTACATTCCTGTCGATATTGCGGGAGAATTTCTCGAAGAGACCGCATCCCGGATACGGGACAAATTCCCGCTGCTATCCGTCAGGCCGGTTGTCTCGGATTTCATGACCGACTTTGCGCTGCCGATGGATTTACCTGATGCACGTCGCGTGGCATTCTTTCCTGGATCAACAATAGGAAATCTAAGTCCGAAACAAGCTGGAGATTTCCTGAGACGCATGCGCAATCACGTAGGTCCCGAAGGCGCGGCAATCATAGGATTCGATTTAAAGAAAGACGTTGAGACGATGATTGCCGCTTACGATGACAAAGCAGGAATTACGTCTAAATTCAATCTCAATTTGCTGACGCGCATCAACCGTGAACTGGAGGGCGACTTTGAGCTTAGCCGTTTCAAGCATAGTGCTCGCTGGAATAAAGAAGAATCAGCGATGGAAATGCATATCGTCAGCCTGGAAGAGCAAATCGCAACGATCGGTATGTTCGATTTTCATTTTCGGGCCGGAGAGACGATTCATACGGAAAGCTCACGAAAATATGATGTTGAAGGTTTTGAGATGCTTGCAAACGCCAACGGATGGAAAATGGATCGCATCTGGCGCGACAACGACAACAAATTCGGAATAGCCGGATTACGCTAGGCCTTGGCCGCAATAATTTCAATTTCTAACAAGAATTCAGGGCAGCATGGACGCCGGGCAAGCATCTCCAAGAAATCGTGATGCGTGAACAAGGATTTCATAATTTCGGCTGTAACTTTGACATGACTTCCTGCAGTACCAGCGCCTGGTTATGCTGCTCGTCTTTGGCGCCATATACGAGCGTTATCGGCCGGCCGGCGGCGTTCACCAGCAATAGTTGCATCTGCTCTAATTTGTCAGCCGCGCCAAGCTCACTTCGATAGCGCTGCTGGAAAACCTCCCAATGTTTGGGATCGTGTCCGAACCATTTTCGCAATTCGTCGGTCGGTGCGAGTTCACGCGCCCATTGATCAAGTTTAAGCGATCCTTTGCTCCGACCGCGAGGCCAGAGACGGTCAACCAGAACTCGATAGCCATCATCATCGGACGGTTCCTCATAAGCACGACGAATCGAGATCACTGGACGTTTATTACCTGGGCTAGGCATTTATTGCTCCTAAATGACTGGGCTCTGATATGCAATCATTCATTCAAGGCCTTTTGTACCGCGTCACGCAACGCCGGCAAAACTTTACTTTCGAACCATGGATTGCTGGCCATCCAACTAACGCAGCGCCATGACGGATGTGGCAACGGGAAAAACGCGGGCAGAAAAGAGGCGAATGCTTCAACTCTATCTGTTAGCAAACGATGCCCCGTTTGCGGCAAATAATGCGCTTGCGCATAACTTCCGACTAACAATGTCAAACGATCAGGCGGCAGTTGCGCCAAAATTCTGTCATGCCACAGCGGCGCACATTCAGGCCGCGGTGGTAAATCGCCACTTTTCCCCTTACCGGGATAACAAAATCCCATCGGCATTATGGCGACTTTTTCAGGATTGTAAAAATCTTGTGGCGAAATACCAATCCATTCCCGTAAACGCGCGCCGCTTTGGTCGTCCCAGGGAATGCCGCTGGCGTGGACCTTCGTACCAGGCGCTTGTGAGATGATCAAAATCCGCGCTGTTCGGCCGAATTGCACCACCGGGCGAGGGCCGAGGGGTAAATTTGGCGCACAGTTCGTGCAGGCAGCAATTTCCGCGTGTAGCAATTTCGTATTTTTAACCATTTTTCTTTTCAGGAAATTTATATTTTAGGAAGTTGCGGTGGGTGCAGAGAATTTTAAGTCGTAACTACCCACAACGCTTGTCTTTGCAGAGCAGGTAAACGTCGCCTCCGCTGGCCACTCGACAACTGGTTTAGGGTTCACTCCAACCGCCTGTTCCTTTGTTAGCTGAATTGACCCTCGCCAACTGATCCACCTTCCATTGCCTGGCGAACGCCGCGACTCGGTCGTACGACCCTTCGTATCCCAATGCGCGCAGGTTCAGATACATCTGCTTTACGCTGCGTTTTTGTTTTCGGGATTTGGTTGATTCCGTTTTAAGCCAGGTCGATAGCTTGAACGCGTATTTGTCGAGAGCACTCACTGATTTCCTATCTGAATAGACAGGTTCGATGATGTCCGAGCGTATGTAACGTCTAACGGTGTTGCGCGAGATGCCTAAACGTCTAGAAATTTCTCGCAGTCAGTGGCCCCGTTGACACTTGGCTGAAAGTCTCCGAAATGCAAAAGGGCTTACATTTCTGTAAGCCCTTGCTTTTACAATACATTCTTGGTGGCCCGGGGCGGAATCGAACCACCGACACAAGGATTTTCAATCCTCTGCTCTACCGACTGAGCTACCAGGCCAAGAGGCGAGAGTATAGCAAAACATTTTCAAAACGCAAACACCTTCGGCAAAAATGTTTTGGCGGTCCCGCTATAATGACCGAATGAAAAATTCTTCCCCCTTTTCAGCTTCCGCTACTGTCGATGTTTGCGTCGTCGGAGGCGGTGTGATCGGCAAGGCTGCCGCCCTGGCGTTGGCGCAGGCCGGCCAGCGCGTGACTTTGTTGATTGCCGGCCCTGCGCCGGTATCGGTCAAGCCGCGGCAGCCGCAGGGATCGACAGGCTGGGACGCGCGCGTCTATGCGGTCAATCAGGTTGCATATGATTTACTTTCATCACTGAAAGTCTGGGACGCGCTCGATGCGGATCGCGTGACGGCGGTGGACGGCATGGTCGTCACCGGCGATGCAAAAAATAATCCCGGCGTGCTGACCTTCGATGCTTATTCGGCACGGGTCGGTGCATTGGCCTGGATCGTCGAAGACCGTAATTTGAATCAGGCGCTCGATGCAGCCCTGAAATTTGCGCCGAATCTGCAGATCGTCAGCGCTGCCGCAATCGCCATGCAAAACGAGCCGGATCAGGTGAGTCTGCAATTGGATAACGGCGAACATCTGCGCGCCAAGCTGTTGGTCGGCGCCGATGGCGGTCAATCCTGGGTGCGTTCGCAGTGCGATATCGGGCTCGATTACCGCTCCTATGGGCAACGCGCCGTCGTCAGTAATTTCGCCTGCAGCAAAGCGCATCACGGCATTGCGTATCAATGGTTCACCGAAGCGCAGGGGATTGTCGCGTTGCTGCCGCTGCCGAACCGGCAAGTGTCGCTGGTGTGGTCGGCGCCGGATGCTTTGGCGCAAACGCTGTTGAGAGAATCGCCGGCGCAACTGGCGCAGCGTTTGTCCTTGCTGGCCGGCGAGCAACTGGGCGAATTGACACCGTTGCAACCGGAACTCGTCAGGGATTTCCCGCTGGCCTTGATCAAGCCCCATGCAATGATCGCGCCGCGGGTGGCGTTGATCGGCGATGCGGCGCATGTCATCCATCCGCTGGCCGGGCATGGCATGAATCTGGGTTTTGCCGATGTTGCAGTGCTGGTAAAAACACTTAACGAGCGTGAGCCGCAGTGCGAGTGTGGTGACCCTCGGGTGCTGGCGCGCTACGCTAGGATGCGTAAGGAAGATGTGCTATTAATGCAGGTTGCCACCGATAGCCTGGCGCGTTTGTTTGCGGTCGATGCCGAACCTTTGCGTATGATGCGCAATATCGGCTTGAATCTGGTCAATCGCCTGCCTGCGCTGAAGCGTCGCCTGATGACGCATGCGCTTGGCCAAATCAAATAATTCAAAGAGGATCCTATGTTCAAATTCACCCCCATGTCGATTGCCCGTCTGGCCGGTCTTTTATTGGCCGCCGTGACTTCGCTGGCATCGGCGCAAGTCACGATCGAAGCCGGTATCAAGAAGGCGATCGAGCCGCGCCTCGGCGATGGCACGAAAGTCGTCGGTGTCACCAAGACGCCTTATTCCGGCCTTTACGAGGTGCAGGTAAACGGTGGCGGCGCGCCGGATATTTTATATACCGATGCCAAGGCGAAATATTTGTTCGTCGGCAATGTTGTGGATGTGCAGACTTACCAGAATTACACCAAGGATCGCGTCGATGCCATCTCGGCGGTGAAATTCAACGATCTGCCATTGGATCTGGCGCTGAAAAACGTTAAAGGCAACGGCTCGCGGGTGATCGCGATATTCGAAGATCCTAACTGCGGGTATTGCAAGAAATTCCAGCAGACCTTGAAGGGCATCGATAATGTGACGGTGTACACCTTCATGTACAACATTTTGTCCAAGGATTCGGTCGTGCGTTCGCGTAATGTATGGTGCGCGACCAATCCAAGCCAAGCGTGGGAGGACTGGATGGTCGACGGCAAGGTGACGCCGGATGCGCCGGCCGCCTGCGCTGCGCCGAACGAAAAAGTGTTGGCGCTGGGGCAAAAACTCAAAGTAAGCGGTACGCCGACGATCTTTTTTGCCGATGGCACGCGCATTCCGGGGGCGATCGATGCGAAGGGTCTGGAAGATAAATTCAGGACGGTGTATCCGCCTAAATCTTAAGGTTTAATCTTCAAACGCTGATCTTCAAGCTTTAAAAAACGCAGGTAGTCCGAAAGGATTGCCGGCGTTTTTTTATGCTGCTTGCCGATGTTTGCCAATGCCGGCGGAAATGATCAACTATTTTGCCGTATGCAATTGCATCGTCGCGGTATCGAATTTTCCTTCGCACAGCAGCGGGATCACGGTCAGGCTCTTTTCAATCGCTTCATCGATCAGTTTCTGTTCTTCCTTGCGCGGCCGATGCAATACGTAGTCGACCACGGCTTGCTGCGACTCGGCTGTGCGAGGATGCCCGATGCCCAGCCGCAGCCGCCAGTAATCCTGCGTCCCCAGCGCGGCGGTGATGTCTTTCAAACCGTTGTGACCGCCGGAAGAGCCGCCTTTTTTCAATTTGGCCGCGCCGGGCGATATATCGAGTTCGTCATGGACGACCAATACTTCATCCGCCGCAATCTTGTAAAAGCGCGCCAATGCACCCACCGATTGGCCTGAGCGGTTCATGAAGGTCTGCGGCTGCAGCAGCCATATCTCTTGCCCGGCGCATGTGGTTTTGCCGGCCAGCGCGTTAAAACGCGTTTCGCGCGCAAGCGCTTTGCCGGCCAGCGCGTCGACCAGCCAGAATCCGGCGTTGTGCCGGGTCTGTTCGTATTCGGGACCGGGATTGCCAAGCCCGACGATGAGGCGAATTGCCATAATGTCATTCCATTTCAAAACCGGCGCAGAATCGGATTTATGATCGGCTAAACGATCAGGCTAAATCAAAGCACCGGCAAAGCGCCGATTATCCAGATATTCCCCGGTGTCGTCCATTGTGGCGTCGATTGCTTGGCGCGAGCCGCTGAATTGCGTATCATCCAGCGCTTGATTTCATTTTTAGATATATCCCAATGCTGCCTTCGATAGAACAACGTCTCGCCGTAGAACTCGCCGCCAAACCCGCTCAAGTCGCCGCTGCCATTGCCTTGCTCGATGAAGGCGCCACCGTCCCTTTTATCTCGCGCTATCGCAAGGAAGCGACCGGCGGCCTGGACGATATTCAATTGCGCCTGTTGGAAGAGCGCTTGCGTTATCTGCGCGAACTTGAGGACCGGCGCGCCGCGATTCTGTCGTCGATCGAAGAGCAGGGCAAGTTGACGCCGCCATTGCGCGACAGCATTCTGCATGCGGAAGATAAAACACGGCTGGAAGATTTGTATCTGCCTTACAAGTTGAAGCGCCGCACCAAGGCGCAGATCGCGGCCGAAGCGGGTTTGACCGAGCTGGCGGATGCTTTGCTGAACGATCCGATGCTGGACCCGGAAGCAACCGCTGCGGCCTATCTGAAGCCGGCCTTCACCACCGAAGCGGGCGAGAATCCGGGCGTCGCCGATACCAAAGCCGCACTGGATGGCGCGCGTCAGATTTTGATGGAACGCTTTGCCGAGGATGCGGAATTGTTGCAGGCCTTGCGCGAGTATCTGACCGAGCATGGCGTGGTCGAATCGAAAGTGGTCGAAGGCAAGCAGGATGCCGGTGAAAAGTTTGCCGACTATTTCGATTACTCCGAAACCATCGGCAGCATCCCGTCGCATCGCGCACTGGCGCTGTTCCGCGGACGCCGCGAAGAAATGCTGACGGTAGTGCTGCGGCTCGATACCGAATTGGAAAAGCCGAAATGGGACGCACCGCATAACCCGTGCGAAGGCCGTATCGCGGCGCGTTTCGGCATCGGCATGAAACAGCGGCCGGCCGATAAATGGCTGTCCGACACGGTGCGCTGGGCCTGGCGCGTGAAGGTTTTCATGCATCTGGAAACGGAGTTGATGACCGGCTTGCGCGAGCGTTCGGAAACCGAAGCGATCAATGTGTTTGCACTGAATTTGAAAGCGTTGCTGCTGGCTGCTCCGGCTGGTCCGCGCGCGACCATGGGGCTGGATCCCGGCCTGCGTACCGGCGTCAAAGTGGCGATTGTGGACGCCACCGGCAAGGTGGTCGATACCGCCACCATCTATCCGCATCAGCCGCGCAACGATTGGGACGGTTCGCTGCATACCTTGGCGCAGTTGGCGGCCAAGCATCAGGTGTCGCTGATCTCGATCGGCAACGGCACCGCTTCGCGCGAGACCGATCGGCTGGCCCAGGATCTGATCAAGATGAAGCCGGAATTGAAACTGACCAAGATCGTGGTGTCGGAAGCGGGCGCATCGGTGTATTCGGCGTCCGAATTCGCATCGCGTGAATTGCCCGATATGGATGTGTCGATCCGCGGCGCAGTATCGATTGCCAGGCGTTTGCAGGATCCGCTGGCGGAGCTGGTCAAGATCGATCCGAAATCGATTGGCGTCGGCCAGTATCAGCATGATGTCGGGCAGTCGCAGTTGGCGCGTTCGCTGGATGCGGTGGTGGAAGATTGCGTGAATGCGGTTGGGGTGGATGTGAATACGGCATCGGCGCCGTTGTTGGCGCGGGTATCCGGGCTGAACGCCAGCGTCGCGCAAAGTATTGTCACGTATCGCGATTTGAAGGGCATGTTTACTTCGCGTGCAGCGTTGCGTGAAGTGCCGCGGCTGGGCGACAAGACCTTTGAGCAGGCGGCCGGATTCCTGCGTGTGATGGTCAGCGCGAATCCGCTCGATGCATCTGCGGTGCATCCGGAATCGTATCCGCTGGTGGAAAAAATTCTGGCCGATATCAAGAAAGATGTTAAGGGCGTGATCGGCGATGCGGGCTTGTTGAAATCGTTGAACCCGGCCAAGTATGCCGACGAGAAATTCGGCGTGCCGACGATTGCCGATATTTTGAAGGAACTGGAAAAACCGGGCCGCGATCCGCGTCCGGAATTTACCACCGCGACCTTCAAGGATGGCGTCGAGGAAATCAAGGATCTGCGGCCCGACATGATTCTGGAAGGCGTGGTGACCAATGTCGCGGCATTCGGTGCGTTTGTCGACATCGGGGTGCATCAGGATGGTCTGGTGCATATCTCGGCTTTGTCGAATACCTTCGTCAAGGACCCGCACAGCGTGGTGAAAGCCGGGCAGGTGGTCAAGGTGAAGGTGTTGGAAGTCGATGCCAAACGCAAGCGGATCGCGCTGACCATGCGGCTTTCGGACAGCGCACCGGTGGCCGGCAGCAAGCCGGAACAGCGCGGCGATCGCAACGATCGGCAACGCCTCGGCCAGCAGCAGAAAGCGCCGGAACCGGCCGGCAATAGTGCGATGGCAGCAGCTTTCGCCAAATTGAAGTCGTAAAAAAAGCGCCTGATTATTCAGGCGCTTTTTTGTACCACGGTCATTGATCCTTCGACATGCTGCGCTGCTCAGGACGAACGGGGTTTTATGCTTTTCATAAAACCTAATATCCGAGCATCCTGAATAAGGCCGCAGGCCGCATCGAAGGATCTACAAGCTCAGCAATCAGCTAGTCGCCGTGGTCGTTGTATCAGTGCTGTTGCCGGTCGTTGCAGTCGTGCCGTCGGCTTGACCGGTAGCGGCTGATTCGGCGGCGATTTTAGCTTTGGTTGCAGCCATGAAGTCGGCCAAGCCCTGGGTGACCAACTTGTAGGTTGCGTCGATGTTGTCGCCGATCGTGGTGCCGTCTGCTGAAGGGGGGCCAGCTGGTTTGCCGAGCACGCCCATGCCGCTCAAAACGCCACGCGCTTCGCTGAAGCCGGTGTCGATGCCGCCCTGAATCACTTTCATGAAACGGTCGAGCACGGTGCTTTCGTCTTCGCCCGGGAAGCTTTGCTTATACAGTTGGAACAGACCGGTACTCAACGAGACGATGCGTCCGGCAGTGCCGGCAGGCGAATTGTCTTGCGATGCGGCGTTCTGGATTGCGTTGTCGCCCATCGTCGGCTTCAACTGCTCATTCAGATTGGCGATCGCCGACTTATAAACTACAGTCAGCGGGTCGCTCTTGCTGGATAGCGATACGGTCAGCGCCGATTGCACGATCGCAACGTTGAGCTGTTGTCGCGATGCCGCTACTGCTGCGGGGCCGCTGATTTTAGTATTGTTGTCGGTTTGCGTGCTGGCATTGCCAGTAGTGCCGGTGGTCGTGTTGGTAGCAGGTGGCGTTGCGGTGGTCTGGGCCGGAGCGGTGGCACCGGCGGTAGCGTCAATGGTCATGACTTATCTCCTTCGCGTTGGGGGTGGGTACGGAAAAACTCAAATGAGTTTTTTCACAGCGGTACACAGTGGTAACGGCAGGAATGTAAAGAACTGTAGTCCTACGTGTTTTACTTATTGTTCTGATAATTTTATTGCTGTATTGCAATGAAATATCGCAATGCTGTCTTACAGTTCGATTTCGTCGATCAGGAACAGCCGCCGGTGTTCGCGGATTGCATAGCGATCGGTCATGCCGGCGATGTAATCGGCAATTTTGCGGGCTTGCTGGAGACGGGAGTTGCCATTCTTATCACTTTCCGGAACCCGGTAATCGGGCGGCAGCAAGGCCGGTTCCGCCAGCATGATGTCGAATAATTCGGTCACGATGCGGCGCGCTTTGCTGCTCATCCGATTGACTTGGTAGTGACGATACAAATTGTCCATCAAGAAACGTTTCAATAACTTCGCCTGCTGCGCCATCGAATCCGAAAAGGCAATCAGCGGCGGCGCATTGCGCACGTCATCGAGGTTTTGAGGTTGCACCGCGGCAATTCGTTCCCTCGATGTGTTAATCAGGTCGACTACCAGCGTATTGATCATCCGGCGTATCGTCTCGTTGATGGCGCGCCGGCCGGTGATGCCGGGATAGGCGGCTTCCACATCGCGCCGATGCCGCGCATACAGATCGACTTCGCTTAGTTGTGCAACGGTCAACAGACCGGAGCGCAGGCCGTCATCGATGTCGTGATTATTGTAGGCGATCTCGTCAGCCAGATTGGCCAGTTGCGCTTCCAGCGTCGCCTGTTTTTTATCGATGAAACGCTGCCCGATCGCGCCCAGTTTTGCGGCATTCGATAGTGAGCAATGTTTCAAAATCCCTTCACGGGTTTCAAACATCAGATTGAGGCCGTCGAACGCGCCGTAATGCTGTTCCAGATGATCCACCACGCGCAGGCTTTGCAGATTATGTTCGAAGCCGTGGTAATCCCGCATGCAGGCGTTGAGCGCGTCTTGGCCGGCATGGCCGAACGGCGTGTGGCCCAGATCGTGCGCCAGCGAAATGGCCTCGACCAGATCTTCGTTCAGTTGCAGATTGCGGGCGCTGGAGCGGGCGATTTGCGCTACTTCGATGCTGTGCGTGAGCCGGGTGCGAAACAGGTCGCCTTCGTGATTGACGAAGACCTGTGTCTTGTATTCGAGCCGGCGAAAAGCGGTGGAGTGGATGATGCGATCGCGGTCGCGCTGAAATTCGCTACGCGAATTCGGCGACGTTTCAGGGAAACGTCTTCCCGCCGAACTTGCCGCGTGTGCGGCATACGGGGCCAACTGATTCGGCAGGTCGTGTTGCATGTTTTTACCCAGTGGTGTTTTCGGTGGCGTGATTTATGTTTCGATTTGCGCCGGCGCAGGCGCCCAGCGTTTCCAGCAGCGATGCCTGTGGCGCTTTGGTAATGATCGGCGTGCCGAGCGGTTTGATCAGAATGAATTTGATTTCGCCGCCTTCATTCTTTTTATCGACCTGCATCAGTTCCAGCCAGCGCGCTTGGCCCAGATCCGGCGCTTCCACCGGCAGCCCGGCGGCGGCAACCACGGCCTTGATGCGTTCGCGCGCGGTGTCGTCGATGTAGCCCAGGCGTTGCGACAAATCGGCCGCCATCACCATGCCGCAACCGACTGCTTCGCCATGCAGCCACTTGCCGTAGCCGAGACCGGATTCAATCGCGTGGCCGAAGGTGTGGCCGAAATTCAGAATGGCGCGCAAGCCGCCTTCGCGTTCGTCCTGCTGCACTACCGATGCCTTGATTTCGCATGAGCGCTGTATGGCGTATGCCATTGTTTCGCTGTCGTTGGCGCGCAGTTTTACGATATTGGCTTCAATCCAGTCGAAGAAAGCAGCGTCCGTAATCGGACCATACTTGATCACTTCTGCCAGCCCGGCAGAAAGTTCGCGCGCGGGCAGGGTTTGCAGAGTAGCGGTATCGGCAATGACGGCTTGCGGCTGATAGAACGCGCCGATCATGTTTTTACCCAGCGGATGATTGATGCCGGTCTTGCCGCCTACCGAGGAATCGACTTGCGCCAGCAAGGTGGTCGGTACTTGTACAAACGGAATGCCGCGCATATACGACGCTGCGGCATAGCCGGTGAGATCGCCGATTACGCCTCCGCCGAGCGCGACCAGCGTTGTATGGCGGTCGCATTTCTCGCGCAGCAAGGCATCGAAAATCAGCATCAGGCTGGCCCAGTTTTTTTCTTCTTCGCCGTCGGGCAGCACAATGTTGGAAACCTGTTTGCCGGCACGCTGCAGCGTCGATGTCAGGGTGTCGAGATACAGCGGCGCGACGACGGTATTGGTAATGATGACCACGCGTTTGCCGGCAATGCGTTGCGCCATCAGATCGGCGTCCTGCAAAAGATTGCGGCCGATCGTGATCGGATAACTGCGCTCGCCGAGTTCGACGTGCAAGGTGACGGCGGCGTTGTTGCCGCCTGCAACATAGGTGGAAGATGAAGCTGCCGCTGTCGCTGCCGTGTTTATATCCGAGAGAGAGTCTTCGGCGGATGCAGTTTGTAGATTCATAAGATCCATAGAGAAGTTGGTTTCTGCCAGTGCCGCGGCGGTATCGATCGCTTGTTCGCCGGCCGATGGCGGAGCGTCTTTCGGCGTAGCCTGTGCATTGATTTGCGCCATGATCGCATGCACCAGATATTGCAGGTTTGGACGCCCGGTTTCTATCACGACATGCGCGACTTCCCGATACAGCGGTTCGCGCACACGGGACATTTCTTCCAGGCGTTTGCGCGGGTCGGGTGTTTGCAGCAGCGGACGATTTTTGTCCTTGCTGGTGCGTTGCAGGATCTGGGTGATGCCGGTCCGCAGATAAATGACGGTGCCGCGCGATTTCAGGAGGGCGCGGTTTTCCGGGAGCAGCACGGCGCCGCCGCCGGTGGCCAGCACGATGTTTTCCATGGCGGTCAGATCGCGAATGACATCGGCTTCGCGCTGGCGAAAGCTGGCTTCCCCTTCGACTTCGAAGATGACCGGAATGGACGCGCCCGTACGCGATTCGATCTCATGATCGGAATCGACGAAACGCATGTTCAATTTTTTTGCCAGTGCCCGACCGATAGTCGTCTTGCCTGAGCCCATCAAGCCGACCAGAAAAATGCTTCCACTCATATAAAGTAAGTCACCGGTGACTTATCAATGCGAAAACAACGATTTTACCGTTTGTTAAGGTTATATCGGGAAAAACCGTACGGAGAAGGGCTGCCGGCTGCTTAATTTGCCACCTGTTGGCCTAATGCCGTTCAGTTAAGGCGCCGTCTGGCTGGCTGTTGTACTCCGTTCGTGTCATTCCGGCGGACTTCGTCCACCTCTCTTCTTTACCTCACTGCGCACAACAGCCCGCCAGACGGCGCCTTAACTGAACGGCATTAGGCCAATAGGTGGCAAATTAAGCAGCCGGATCGTCACTGCCTACGATTTTTGGCGTTAAAAAGATCAATAATTCAGTCTTGTCGTGCAGTTTTTCGCTGTTTTTGAATAGATTGCCGAGCACCGGCAAATCGCCCAGCAACGGGACTTTGGCGACCGAATCGCTCACTGTTTCGGTATAAATGCCGCCGATCACCACCGTGCCGTCGTTTTCTACCTGCACCTGGGTTTTGATGTGTTTGGTATTGATCGCGAGGCCGCCGGGCGTCGCCTGGCCGCGGCTGTCTTTGTTGATGTCGACGGTCAGGATGATTTGGTCGTCGGGCGTGATTTGCGGCGTTACCTGTAGTTTGAGGTTGGCTTTCTTGAATGAAGTGGCGGTGACGCCCTGGCCGACTGCTTGCTGATAGGGTATTTCTTCGCCTTGTTCGATGAGCGCGGCCTGCTGGTCTGCGGTAACGACACGCGGGTTTGAAATGATGCGGCCTTTGCCATCGGCTTCCAGCGCGGATAGTTCCAGAGAGAGAAAGCGGCCGGCAGAGGGATTGAACAGGCTGAGCGCCAACTGGCCTGCATTCAGGCCGGCCAGTGCACGCGCCGGCAAATCGAGCGCGCCGGTATTCCGGTGAGACGCGTCGGCGGCGACGCTGTCGGTGTTGCCGGCGCCGCCCGCCGGCTGTGCGCCGTGATTGCCGCTGGCAAAGCCGAGCCGGACGCCGAGGTTGCGGCTGAATTGGTGGTTGGCTTCGACGATGTAGGCTTGTATCAGCACTTGGCGCGAAGCGATGTCGATTTTCTTGATCAGCGTGCGTACCTGGTCCAGCGCGGCGGCGGTGTCGGTGATCAGCAACTGGTTGGTGCGCGCATCCACGATGGCGCTGCCGCGTGCCGACAGCAGGCTGCTTCCGGCATTCGGTTTGCTGCGGCCATCGTCGCCGATATGCAGTAATTTGCGCAGTGTCTCCGCCTTTTGATAATTCAGCTGGAACAGTTCGCCTTGCAGCGTTTCTTGTTGAATTTCTGCCGCTCCCAGGCGCTGTTCCAGTTGTTGGCGATGCGCCAGTTCTTCTTGCGGCGCTATCCAAAGCACTTTGCCGATCTTGCGCGATGCCAGGCCTTTGCTTTGCAATACGACATCCAGCGCCTGCGGCCATGACAAGTCACGTAGATCGACGCTGATCTTGCCTTTGATGCTATCGCTGGCGACGATGTTGGTGTGGGAAAAGCGGGCGAATATTTGCAGCAGGGCGCGTAATTCCATGTCTTGCACGTTGAGCGACATGGGTTTATCCGGGGCGGGAATGCCGGCGGTGGTAGCGGTGACGGCGGCCGTGTCGGAAGTGGCAGCGGCTCCGGCGCCGGTCGGCGTGCAGCTCAATGCGATCGCCGCAAGGAAACGAACAACAGCGCGATGCACAGCGCGACGGGCGATCGATGTCTGCATCATTCCCCCAGCCGCAGCGTGGAAAGCCGATGGCTGCCGTCCGGTAACAGACGGTCGAGCGCGATGGCGTGATCGGTAATGCTGGTTACTTTTATGGCGTAGGACGGCAGTGATGTGTTCGAGGCAATGCACAGGACCTGGCGATCTGCCTTGATCAAGGCGTAGGCGGTATTGCCGTCGCGCACTGTCCCGATCAGATGCAGCGCCGTCTCCTTTGCGGGAATTTCCTGGATTGAAGAGGGGATGGCGACTTTGCGTAGCAGTTGGACAAACGGGTTGCGGGTGGCGATGAGTTCGCCGGCCGGCATGACTTCGGGTGGCTGTAGTTGAGTTGAAATTTGCATTTGCATTTGCATTTGATTCGATGTTCGATCGGCGTCTGCAGGTGAGGGTGCAACGAAGGAAGCCGCAGTCTGCCGGCGTGCCGTGGCCAGCCAGGTTTTCAGATCTTGCATGTTGGCATCTGATGTGGTTTCCGTGCCGGCAGCGGCAGCGGCTACGGCAAACAATGTCGAGGAAACCACGTGGCGCGCGCTTTGAAAAACACGCCGGGATATATGCCGGAATACATGCCGGAATATAGGGTGAGACCCGATTCTAGTTTTCATCATCGCTGCGATCGTATTGTTGCCGTGCCGATTGAAAAGCGGTCGCCGTTGCTTGCAGCGCCAGCAGGCCCGATGCACTGTCTTTGCCGGCGACAGCTTGCAAGACAAGCGGGTCGAGAATCACGATGCGGGGCAGGCGCGCGATATCGTCGGCAAAGCGGGTAATCGCCTGATAAGTGCCGACCGCCTTGAGCTGAACTGCGATGCCGGTGTTTTGATCTTGTTTCAGAGCCGGTTTGAATAACGTAAAGCGCAAGCCGCGCGCCAGGCCGGCGGTGTCGATTTCGTTCATCACGGCTTCCTGTTCGTCGATACCGGTCAATTGCTGCTCCAATAAAATCAAGCGCCGTTCGGCGCGCCGCGTGCCGGCCTGTTTTAAATTCAAATCGATTTGCGGCGCGTGCTGCAATTGCAGGACGTAGGCTTGCTTCGATGCGATCTCTTGTTGCTGCAACTGCTGCAGATCGGCTTTTGCCGCCTGATACGGAAATAGCCATACCAGGCCGCTGCCGGCCAGCAATGCAACGGTTGCGGCTGCACATCGCGGCAGCCATCTGCCCGATCGGGGATGTTGCCGGCGCCAGCGTTCCAATGCTGTTGCCGCCTTGAACATCCAATCGGTGATGGTTGTACGGAGCGGGTTTGGTAAAGCCAAAGTCATGAGCGCGGCTCCAGCGTTATCGCGACGCTGAATGCCAGCGTCCGTTCCTGTGTATCGGGCGCACGCGCCGTGCGTGTTTCCAGCAGTTGCGCCGAGACGATGCTGCCGGATTGCGCGCTCAGATTTTTTAATAGTTCCGCGACTGCAAGATTCGAAGTCGCGTAGCCGTCAAGCGTTATTTTTCGATCTTGCTGCGTGATTTTTTGCAGATAGGCCTGGGACGGAATTTGCGCCGCGAGCATTGTTAGAAAGCGGGTAGTCCGGCTGCGTTGACGTTGCCACGTTTCTATTTTTTCGGCGTCGGCCGTGAACGCATTTATCTGTGTTTGCAAGGCAGCGACCTGCCTGATTTCTGCGCCCAGCCGGATTGAGGCGCTTTGCAGCCATTGATTGCGCGCTTGCTGCGCCTCCTGCTGACTACCGATGGCGTAGCAGCCGATGGCGGCGAGTGCGCTCCCGAATAGCGCCGACAGCAATAGCAGGCAATAGAAATGCTGCCGGCTTCGTCGGCATTGCCGCGCGCGATACGGCAGCAGATTGAATTGCATCATGCGCATCATGCCGTTCCCCTCACGATTCTTCGCATCGCCAGTCCGCACGCCACCAGATAGTTTATGGCGTCGGGAACGTCAACCGGCGCTACAGTGTTTGCAGCACCATCGGTTTGCATCGCAGAGAAAGGATGCGCCGCGCTGCTGGCGATGCCCGATTGCGCCTGGATGGCTTGCGTTAATTGTTTTATCTGTTCTGTTTGCATTTGTGCGGTGTAATCACCGCCGACAAAAATATGCGCCAGTGTGACGCCGGCCGGTATGGCAAGTTGAATGGCCCGTGTCGCATGGATGGTGATTTTGGCGATTTGTGCGCTGCGGCTGCCGTCATTGTCATCGCTGTCGTCAATATGGCTCAGGCCGATGCCGCAATCCGGCAACTCCCTGCGATATAACAATTGATGGCGATCGAACAGGGCGATCTGCGTCATCGATGTTCCGAGTATCAGCAATGCGCTGTGGGGAGGCAAGTCATTCCCATAAACACATGCGGCATGGGCGGCATACAGATCGATATCGATGACGTCGGCAATCAGCCCGGCCGCTTCGACGGCGGCAATGCGATCTTCAATCTGTTCCCTGCGCGCTGCCGCCAGCACGATGTTGCGTTGCGCGGGATCGTCGGCGTCGGCGTGGCTGAATTGGTAGTCGACCCGGACTTGATCGGGCGCCACCGTCAGATAGGCGCTGGCTTCTGCCGTTATCAGTTTGTCGATTGCCTGCTCTGTACTATCGGCGGGAACCTGCATCCGGCGCGTGACCACGGCATGCGCGGGCAGCGCCAACGCGACGCGTTTGCGCTTGCTGCCGAGTTGTTGGGCCAGCGCCGCAATAAGCTCCCCGAGCCGGCCGGGATGCTCTATCTGCTGATCGCTGACGATACCTTCCGGCAGCGCAAGTTGCGCATGGCGTTCGAGCCGGAAGCGCCGATCGGCGTGTTCCGATAATTCGACCATGCGGATCGCCGCCGGGCCGATATCGAGGCCGAGCAATAACGCCGGCCTGAAAAAACGTCGAATGGAAAATGCCAAGGAATGCTCCCATGGAAATACAGGGCTGCCCGGCGGATGGCGGAGTGGCGGACCGGTTCGATGCATATCGAGGACCGGGACCAGTGCAATACGGTAGTGGCACGACCGCGGCTGCGGCAATAATGCCGTGCGCTGTGTATTGCAAGGGCTAGATCCTAGCAACATCCGTTGCAAACGAAAAGCGCTTTCCCGCGGCGAATGGTTGTATCTGTGCCGCAACGGCAACCCTGACAGACTTCTGGCCGCTATAATGGCCGGATTCTAATGAATACTCTCCCCCACGCATGGCTCAGTCTTCTTCTACAAGTAGTGGTACTCCCGAAGTTAAACCGCCGGTGCGCCGTATTCATCCGGTCCTACGCGTCATTCTGATTATTCTGGCAGTCATCGCCGGCCTGTTTGCTGCGGGCGCGCTGACAGTCGGTTTGATTTTGACGATGGCTTATCCGAAGCTGCCGGACCTGGATTCGATCACCGACTATCGCCCTAAAATCCCGCTGCGCATTTTTTCCGCGGACGGCGTATTGATCGGCGAGTTCGGTGAAGAGCGGCGTAACCTGACGCATATCAAAGACATTCCGGACATCATGAAAAAGGCTGTGCTGGCGATCGAGGACGATCGCTTTTACGAGCACGGCGGAGTCGATTACCAAGGCATCCTCCGGGCCTCGTTCGCCAACCTGACCGGCGGCAGCGGCGGAGCAAGTACGATTACCCAACAGGTCGCGCGTAACTTTTTCCTGACCAGCAATGAACCGACTTTCCTGCAAAAGGCTTCGCGTAAATTCCTGTACGAGATCCCGCTGGCGTGGAAGATCGAGCGTAATCTGACCAAGGATCAGATTCTCGAGGTCTACATGAATCAGATTTATCTTGGTCAGCGCGCTTACGGATTTTCTTCCGCGGCCCAGATTTATTTCGGCAAGAAATTGAGCGAGTTAAGCATTGCCGAGGCCGCTATGCTGGCCGGCCTGCCGAAAGCGCCGTCTGCCTATAACCCTGTGGTCAACCCGAAGCGCGCCCACGCGCGCCAGCAGTATATTTTGCAACGCATGCGGGCGCTCGGTTATATCACCGACAAGCAGTATGCCCAGGCCAAAGATGAAGAATTGCACGTGAAGACCGATAGTTCCGCCTTCAGTATTCACGCCGAATACGTGGCGGAAATGGCCCGGCAACTGATCTATGCGCAGTACAAGGACGAAACTTATACGCGCGGTTTGAATGTGTTCACCACGGTGACCAAGACCGATCAGGATGCGGCCTATTTTGCTTTGCGGCGGGGCGTGATGGATTATGAGCGCCGGCATGGTTATCGCGGTCCTGAAGCCTATATGGACATTCCGACCGGCTCCAGGGAAGACGTCGAAAACGCCATCGAAGTCGAGTTGGCCGATCATCCGGATAGCGGTGAACTGGTCGCTGCCGTAGTGCTCAGCGCGACGCCGAAGGAAGTCAAGGCAGTGCTTGCTTCGGGTGAAGAGATCACCATCAGCGGTCCGGGATTGACGTTTGCCGCCAATCTATTGAGCGATAAGGCGCCGCCGCAGCGCAAAGTACGCCCGGGTGCAGTCATTCGTGTTTATCAAGATGAGAAAAACTGGACCGTGACGCAGATGCCGCAAGTGGAGTCCGCGTTTGTGTCGGTTAATCCGGAGGATGGCGCGATCCGTTCGCTGGTCGGCGGCTTCGATTTCAATCGCAATAAATTCAATCATGTGACGCAGGCATGGCGTCAGCCGGGTTCATCGTTCAAGCCGTTTATTTATTCGTCTTCGCTGGAAAAGGGTTTGTCGCCGTCGACCATCATCAACGATGCGCCGATGACCTTTACCCAGACCGGCGGGCAAGTATGGCAACCGAAGAATTACGGTAATAAATACGAAGGCCCGATCACCATGCGCCACGCGTTGCAGAAGTCGATCAACATGGTATCGATCCGGATTTTGCAGCGTGTGGGCGTCAATTACGCGCAGGAATATATCACCCGTTTCGGTTTCGACGCGGCCAAGAATCCGCCGTATCTGACGCTGGCGCTGGGCGCCGGCAATGTGACGCCGTTGCAGATGGCCAGCGCGTATTCGGTGTTCGCCAATGGCGGCTATAAGATCAATCCTTATTTGATCAGTAAAGTGACCGATGGCAACGGTACGCTGATGTCGCAGGCCAAGCCCGACAAGGCCGGCGACGAAGCCAATCGCGTGATCGATCCGCGCAATGCATTCGTCATGGATAGCATGCTGCGCAGTGTGGTGAGCGGCGGTACGGGGTACAAGGCAATGTCGCTGAAACGCACCGATCTGGCCGGCAAAACCGGCACTACCAACGATTCGATGGATGCCTGGTTTGCCGGTTATCAACCGAAGCTGGTGGCTATTGCATGGATCGGGTACGACCAGCCGAAGAGCCTCGGCGATCGTGAAACCGGCGGCGGCCTGGCATTGCCGATCTGGATCAATTACATGGCCAAGGCCTTGAAAGATCAGCCCATGGTCAGCCGCACCGTGCCGCTGGGTTTGATTGAAGCCAATGGCGATTATTACTACAACGAATATCCGCCAGGTTCATCGGTGCGCGATCTCGGCCTGGGTAATTCCACGCTGACACCCGATGAAGAAAAGAAGCGTACCGAGGTCAAGAACGAATTATTCTAAAGGAAGCGCTGATTAAGCGTAGCTGACGGCCCAAGCTACGGATTGCGATGCTCACCGTACTAAAGTACGGCTCCGCGTCTTAATCCATAGCTTGAACCGTCAGCTACGCTTACTCAGCGCTTCCTGACTTAACGGAGCTTCCCTAATGTAAAAACGGCAGCCGTCTGGCTGCCGTTTTTACGTGTCTGTTATCGATGCATCAGGCGTGGATCAGCTTGGGTTCCAACATGCTGCCTTGGGATCGGCGGCAATACGGATCAGTTGATTGCCGCCGCCGCCGAATACATTGCCGCCGGTGTAGGTCAGACATCCTTCCTTGTTGTACAGGGCTTCCATGCGCTGTGCGTCTGGCCCGAAATAAAAGGGAATCCAGCGTTTGCCTGTTTCGTGCCGTGTTAGGTCATCCGGCGTGCCGATCAGCGCATTGACGTCGCGCATCGACATGCCCAGTTTCAGGCGGGCAAATTTGCTGTCCGGCGCCGGTGTACCAAGTATTTCGCCAGGCGGATTTCCCGGGTTTTGCGCGTTTGCCTGATTCTGCGGATTCTTTTTCTGTTGCAGATTTTTCTGCTTCGCAGATGCGACATTGTTGTCTTGCAAGGATCGCGCTTGAGAAGGCGGTGTTGGGGTTTGAGCCTGAGCTGATAGAGCCGTTGCCGCAGTGACCTGATCCGGTGTTTTATGGGTAGCGCAACCGCCAATGGCAAGAATTGCCACCGCCAAAACGATATTCTTATTCATCCCTAGCCTTTTTATTTGATTGAACGTATCGCCGAACGGAAACAGGCTATAGCTCTTTGTAATTAAAAAAAACAGTGCCTCTTTGGACACTGTTTTGCTTTTTGTGCGCCTGCTATATTACTTGAGGCGGAAGATTGTTGCTAACTGCCGGCGGCCACGAATTCGCGATATCCGCGCGCGCGTAATTCGCAGGCCGGACAAGTGCCGCAACCGTAGCCCCATTCGTGCAATTCGCCGCGCTCGCCTAAATAGCAGGTATGGGTTTCGGCGCGAATCAAATCGACCAAGGCGTCGCCTCCCAGCGATTTCGCCAGCGACCATGTAGCGGCCTTGTCGATCCACATCAGCGGCGTTTCGACTTTGAGGCGGGTCGCCATGCCCAGATTGAGCGCGACCTGCAACGCTTTCATCGTGTCGTCGCGGCAATCGGGATAGCCGGAGAAATCGGTTTCGCACATGCCGCCGACCAGCACATTGAGGCCACGCCGGTAAGCGACGGTAGCCGCCACCGTCATGAATAGCAGATTGCGCCCGGGCACGAAGGTATTCGGCAAACCGTTTTCCTGCATGGCGATTGCAACGTTGCTGGTCAATGCGGTATCTGAAATTTTGCCGATCAATCCCAAATCGATCAGATGGTCTTCGCCGAGTTTGTTGTCCCATTGCGGATTCTGCGTGCGCATCTTTTGCAACAAGTGCGGGCGTACCGTCAGTTCAATGGCGTGGCGCTGGCCGTAATCGAAGCCGATGGTTTCAACTTGGTCATACCGCGCCAATGCCCAGGCCAGGCATGTGGTGGAATCCTGGCCGCCCGAAAACAGGACTAATGCGCCGCCCGGCTGTGCGCCCTCGGCATTGGCGCCGCTACTTTTCATATTTTTCTTGCTCATGAACCGGCCTTGCTGACGGTTTCCAGCGATTGCTCGATATATTCGCCGTCGGCATCGGTGAAACGTAGCTTCACCGGATACCACTCAAGAGTGGGAGCCAGCCAGATATCGAGTTTTTGTCCCTGGCTATCCGGCGGCGGCGCGCGGAACACGTGCACGGCATTGAACTGGCCTTTCGGCGTGACGATTTTTTCTGTTTTCAATACCTTGAATGTCCAGGGTTCGGCATCGTGTTCGCCGGCTACAAAAAACTGCCACTGCGAACCGGCAACGAATCTTTTCGGTGCAGCCCGCGCCACGGAAAGCAATTGCCAGACAATGCTGACGCGATCCTGTTCGCCGCCGACGATCGGGTAGGTTTGGCCGGATTGAGTGAACGTGATGGTTTTACTGTCGCTGTTGAAGGTGGTTGTGGTCGCGTCTTTGCGCAGGCGCTTCTGCACGAATTGGGTCGGCGCCAGCCCCAGATTATCGATCTTGCCTTCGCTGCGCGCATCGAGAATTTTGCCGAACAATTGTGCGCTGGTTTCGTTGTGCACACTGTATTGCCGTTGCGCGGCCTTCCACTGCACCAGGCCATTGCCTTTCAGTGTGAGGCCGCTTTGTTGCGCTTCAATGACGTAGTTCAGATCGGCCGAAGGCGGCGGGCTGATTTTGTATTGCGTTGCCGGATGGCTTTGCGCTGCCGCGTTGCCGCCGGCAAAAGCGCTGAACGCCACTAACAGGCCGGCGGATAGATGACGAAGTGGGCGAATGGAAAATGGCATGGTTTGAAACTTTCAATTTGGTTATAACGGTGTCTGGTCGGACAAGGACATTTCGAGAAAATCGCCATCGCTTTCCGTATAGCGTATTTTGACCGGATACCACTGTTGCCGCGGCGCTAGCCAGATATCGATTTTCTGGTCGTAGGAACCGGGTCGCGGCAGGCGCACCAGATGCCAGGCCGATACCGGGGCGCCATCGATATTCATATCGAGGTTCTCTTCTCCGCTGACGGTGACTTGCCAAGGTTCTGCATCACGCACGCCGGCCACGAAAATGTCGAAACCGGCGCCGGCCGAAAATACCGCCGGATCGCTGCGTCCCATGGCTGCCAATTGCCAGATGATACTGGCCCGGTCCTGCGCATCGCCGGGACGCGGATATTGCTGATCCGAAGAAGAAAACGTGATTGTATTACGCGCATGTTCAAAGCGGGTATCGGTGGCCGTTTTGTGAAAGCGCTGCTCGGTGTACAAAGTGGGCGACACGCCGAAATCGTCCAGCATGCCGTCGCTGCTGAATTGCAGCAGCGTAAAAAACAGCACGCTGGCGCTGCCGTCGATGCGGTAGCGATCGCCCATATTGCGCCAGGTAATCTTGCCGCTGCCGTAGACTTTCTGGCCGTCCCGCAAGCCCTGGACGTCGTATTTCAATGCCACCGAAGGGGGCGCATCGGTGTGGTGGGGCGGCGTTTGCGAGGATGGCGGCAGCGGCGGCGTTGGATCGCCGGCTATGCCGGCGCCGGCCTTGTCGCCGACGGTATCGCCCGCGACAGCCGCATCGGTGTTCGCGGCGACGTTTGTGTCCGATTGATCGGCCGGCGCGTTGCCTGGATCATCTGTTGCGATTGGCGGGGGCGGTGGAGCCGGCTGTTCGGGGTGCGGTCGGGGACGGAATTTCGGAACCGGTTTCGGCGCCGGTTTGTGCAATACCGGCTTGGGTTTGGGCTGAGGTTTCGGTGCCGGCGGCACGGGCGGCGCCGGGGGATTCAGCAAGGCAACTTCCACCACGGCCTGGTCCGGTACGGCAGGCTGCATGCCGATGTGTTTGCGTCCCCAGGCGACGAAGATCAGATGCAATAGCAGCGTCGCCAGCAGAATGGCGATCGCCTGCTGCCGGCGTTTGCTGTTTGCGTTGCGGAAAAAAGGCGGTTGCGACGTCATCGGTGTAGTGTAAACACTTCCTGCGCAGGTGGCTGCTGCCAAGACTGGCCGATAAAAAAATCATGCTTGCGCGCTTCTTATATCTGCTAATCTTCAATTTTAGGAGAGCCATATGACAGACCATAACCCATTACCTGGTACCGGCTCAATTGCAGACAGCGTCGAATTCGTCAAAAAATTGTGGGGCATTCCAAGTGCAGGCGCGCTGCCGGGCATGCTGATCCCGACGCTTTCGCTGGATGAGATCAATAAAAAAATTGCCGACCTGAAAGCGGTTGAATCCTGGATGGCCGTTAACATGAATATGTTGCGGGGAACGATACAGGCGCTGGAAGTGCAGAGCGCGACGATCGTCAATCTGCAATCGATGGGCGCCGTGATGGGTGTATCGCAGGGCGATCCCAAAGCAGCGCAGGCCCAGAGCACGGCTGGATTTCCGTTTGCGTTTCCAGGATGGCCACCCGCCGCGCAGGAAACGAAATCCGAGGCCAGACCCGAACCGGTGGCTGCCGCTGCGGCGCCCGAATCCACCTTCGCCTCCGCTCCCGCTCCTGAGCCGGCTTCAAAATCATCTGCTGCATCCGGGGAAGACCCTGCGTCGTCAAAGCTTGCGCCTGCCGGTATGGCGCCCAATGCGAACGCCTGGTGGGATCTGCTGCAAAATCAATTCAAGCAGGCAGTCAGCACGGCTTTGATGCCGGACGCCTTGACTCCCCCCAAACCGGCCGCCAAGGCAAAACCAACTGCAGCGAAACCGCCTGCATCGAAGGTTTCAGCCAGGAAAGCGCCGCTCAAGGCCAAGCCAAAAAGCCCGGCGCCGAGAAGTCATTGAATAAATTGCTTTTTGGAAACTATTTTTTGCATGGGATATGCGCCGAACCGCTGTGCCGGTCGGCTAGTACATGTGACAAAAGCAGACATTGCCGCATGTCATATCCCTGAAAAGAATGCTCATTAAGATAGCAGAGCGCATTTTATTGGTAAAATCGTCCTGTTAACTCTACTTGCAAGGTTCGTATGCTGTACCCAGAACTGTTTAAATCGCTTGAACAAGTCCGTTGGAATATGGAGACGGATATCCCTTGGGATAAGTTCGACGGCTCGAAACTGAGCGACGAACAAGCGCAAACGATCCGGATGAATGCAATCACGGAATGGTCGGCTTTACCTGCGACCGAAATGTTTTTGCGCGACAATCGCGGCGACAGCGATTTCTGCGCATTTATGTCTGTCTGGTTTTTTGAAGAGCAAAAGCATTCATTGGTATTGATGGAATATTTGCGCCGCTTCAAGCCGGAATTCGTTCCGACCGAAGCTGAACTGCACAATGTCCGTTTTGAATTCGATCCTGCGCCGGCGCTGGAAACACTGATGATGCACTTCTGCGGCGAAATCCGTTTGAACCATTGGTACCGTTGCGCTTCCGATTGGCATACCGAGCCGGTCATCAAACAAATTTACAAAATCATCAGCCAGGATGAAGCCCGTCATGGCGGCGCTTATCTGCGCTACATGAAAAAGGCCCTGATCGAAGTCGGCGATTCCGCCCGCGCCGCGTTCGCCAAAATCGGCGTATTGATGGCTTCGGCGCGCCGCACCGAAAAACCTTTGCATCCGACCAATCTGCACGTCAATCAGGCGCTGTTCCCGAACGACACCGTGCAAAGTCGTTTGCCGGACCCGGAATGGCTGGAACAATGGCTGGATAATCAGATCAAGTTCGATGGCGAGTGGGAAAAGAAAGTGGTCGATCGTATTTTGCATAATATGTCGCTGCTGTTCGAACGCTCTTTCGCCACGGTTCAGGAATTGAACCGTTTCCGTAAGGAAGTCGTGGTTCGTTTGCAGGCGACAGTAACACCGCCGCCGGCTGAAGCTGCTTAGGCAGGTTTCAGGCTCAGGCCCAGGAGAGCCGCACGATTGTTGCGGCTTTTTTTATTTCTCTTCATGAAATATGTATAACGAGCGACGAACATGATGTCAGATCAGCCTGCAGCGCCCGGTTTTGAACGAAAAATATGCAGCCGCGCCGAGTTGGCGGCCAGCGTTGCAGCGCTGCCGCAGCCGGTAGTATTGACCAACGGTGTATTCGATATTTTGCATCGCGGCCATGTGACTTATCTGGCGCAGGCGCGCGCGCTTGGCGCTTCGCTGGTGGTGGCGGTGAATACCGATGCTTCGGTCAAGCGGCTCGGCAAAGGCGATGACCGGCCGATGAACAGCGAGCGCGACCGGATGGCCGTGCTGGCGGCGCTGGAGGCGGTGAGTCTGGTGGTGGCGTTCGATGAAGATACGGCGCTGGAAGTAGTGCAGCAGGCCCGGCCGCAGATTTATGCCAAGGGCGGCGATTACGAAATGCAGGCGATTCCGGAAGGGCAGGCCGTGGCGGCTTATGGCGGCCGTGCGGTGGCGATCCCGTTCATGCATGATCGTTCGACGTCGAAACTATTAGCCAAAGCACGCGGAAGCGCCGAATAGGCGCTGACCAGGCAGCGCTTCCGTTGTTGACTATCTACTTGCCGTTCATTGCTTCCACATCGACATTGATGACGACTTTGCCGGCCTTGGCGAATGTCAGTGTCATCGGAAACTGATCGCCGTTCTTCAGGGGTTTGGTTAACCCGACCAGCATGATGTGATAACCGTCGCCGGGATGCATGACTATTTTTTCCGACGCTTTGATATCGACGGCGCCGACTTCGCGCATTTTCATCACGTTGCCGTCCATCGTCATCGCATGCAATTCGGTGCTTTTGGCGATATCGGAACTGATCGATTTCAGCGTATCCGTTTCCTTGCCCTTGTTTTCAACACTAAAATATGCGCCGCCGGTCGGTTGGCCCGGAACCGTTGCGCGTGCATAAGGATGGCTGATGGTGATGTTGCCTACGGTGTAATCGCGAGCGATGGCAGGGTTGCCGAAGAACGTCAGGCCAAGACCAAGGCCAAGGGCTGCGATAAATCGGAAAGCGAAACGGGATTGCATATAGGATGTCCTTGAAAAATAATGGGAAGGCGCTGTACGCGGCCTGACATCGACACGCGACAGCAAGGCTTGGCGCGGCCCGGCGGCATGCGCAGGATTATAACAAGCGGATTGAATCGGTCTGTGACCTTGATCGAATTCAATCGTTACAGTCTGCGGCCCTGCCTCTATACGTGAACGCATCGACAGGCTAGACTTGCGCATTCCGCCTGTCCACCGGGAAGTTGCCGTTGACACTTAACGGAAGCGGCGAATAAGCACAGTACCAACATCAGCACCAACATCAGTACCAACCACCGTCAGGAGATTTTCACGATGTCAACAAAAATGCGTCTGATCCGCGCCGCATTGGCCTTTGCACCGATTTGCGCGGCGCTTATCGCCGGCCCGGCCATGGCGGCCGACAAATCCGTATTGGTCACTGCAATCGTCGATCACCCGGCGCTCGATGCGATACGCGACGGCACGCGTGATGAACTCAAGGCGGCGGGCTATGAAGCCGGCAAAAATCTCAAATGGGAATTCCAAAGCGCACAGGGCAATGCCGGCACCGCCGGCCAGATCGCCCGCAAGTTCGTCGGTGAAAATCCGGACGTGATCGTCGCCATCGCAACCCCCTCCGCACAGTCCTTGGTGGCGACGACCAAAACCATTCCTATCGTTTATTCCGGCGTAGCCGATCCGATTGCGGCGCAACTGGTCAAAGACTGGAAACCGTCGGGCACCAACGTCACCGGCCTGTCGCATATGCTGGACTTGAATAAACAAATCGACGTCATGAAAGAAGTGGTGCCGAACCTGAAAAAGGTCGGCGTCGTCTATAACCCCGGCGAAGTGAATTCTGCGGTCGTGGTGAAACAACTCAAGGGCTTGCTGCAAAAGCAGGGCATCGCCTTGATCGACGTGGCGGCGCCGCGCACGGTCGATGTCGGCCCGGCGGCAAAAAGCCTGATCGGCAAAGTCGACCTGATTTACAGCACCACCGACAACAACGTCGTCTCGACTTACGAGTCGCTGGTGAAAGTCTGCAACGACGCCAAAATCCCGTTGGTGGCGTCCGACACCGATAGCGTCAAACGCGGCGCGATTGCGGCGTATGGCGTGAACTTCTACGATCTCGGCCGCGCCACCGGCAAGATCGTGTTGCGCATCCTGCGGGGCGAAAAACCGGGCGACATCCCCTCATCCGTCAGCAAGGATCTGGCGCTGTTCATCAATCCGGCGGCAGCACAGAAACAGGGCGTAACGCTGAGCCAGAATTTTCTTAAACAAGCCAACAAAATCGTCAATTGAGAAGGTCTGTTTAATGTCGTTATATACCCTATGGGGCGCGCTTGAAATCGGCCTGATTTTCGGCCTGGTTGCGCTTGGCGTGCTGATCTCGTTCCGCATTCTCAAGTTTCCCGATCTGACCGTGGACGGCAGCTTCCCGCTGGGCGGCGCCGTTGCCGCGGTGCTGATCGAAGCCGGCGTGAATCCGTTTCTGGCCACTGCTGCGGCGATAGCGGCGGGCGCATTGGCCGGTTTCATCACCGGCTGGCTCAACGTCGGTTTGAAAATCATGGACCTGCTGGCCAGTATCCTGATGATGATTGCGCTGTATTCGATCAATCTGCGCATCATGGGCAAGCCGAATGTGGCATTGATCAACGACCCCACCATTTTCAGTTCGCTGCCCGGCTGGCTGCCAGACTATGTCGAACGGCCGCTGGCATTGCTGGTGATCGTCGCGGCCGTGAAATTATTGCTGGACTGGTTTTTCTCTTCCGAAATCGGACTGGCGATGCGCGCCACCGGCGCCAATCCGCGGATGGCGCGCGCGCAGGGCATTTCGACCGACCGCACCATCCTGCTCGGCATGGCGCTATCCAACAGCCTGGTAGCGCTGGCGGGCGCATTGTTTGCGCAAACACAGGGCGGCTCCGACATCTCCATGGGCATCGGCACCATCGTCATCGGCCTGGCTGCGGTGATTGTCGGCGAAAGCATTCTGCCGGCGCGGCGCATGCTCTACACCACACTCGCGGTCATATTGGGCGCCATTCTGTACCGCTTCTTTATTGCCCTGGCGCTCAACAGCGATTTCATTGGCTTGCAGGCGCAGGACTTGAATCTGGTGACGGCAGTGCTGGTGACCATTGCACTGGTCATTCCAATGGCCAAGCGTAAATGGCGGTTACGCAGAAGGGCCGGGGCATAACATGTTGCAAGCACAGGATTTACACGTCACTTTCAACCCCGGCACGCCGATCGAAAA
Source organism: Herbaspirillum sp. (assembly GCA_036500325.1). Taxonomy (GTDB): domain Bacteria; phylum Pseudomonadota; class Gammaproteobacteria; order Burkholderiales; family Burkholderiaceae_D; genus Herbaspirillum. Next base: position 32,681 of record DASYCG010000185.1, read on the forward strand.
TCGGGCCTTGCGCGGTTTGAGCCTGACCATTCCCACCGGTCAGTTCGTCTCGGTGATCGGTTCCAACGGCGCCGGAAAATCAACCTTCCTGAATGCCATTTCGGGCGATCTGCTGGTCGACCGCGGCAGCGTCAGGATCGACGACATCGACGTCACACGCAAGCATGCCTGGCAGCGCGCGAATCTGGTGGCGCGGGTATTTCAAGATCCGATGGCCGGCACCTGCGAAGCATTGACGATCGAAGAAAACATGGCGCTGGCGATGGCGCGCGGTAAATCCCGCGGTTTCGGATTTTCGATTCACGGCTCGATGCGTGCATTATTCCGCGAGAAGCTGGCCATTCTCAACCTGGGTCTGGAAAACCGCTTGTCGGATCACATCGGTTTATTGTCCGGCGGCCAGCGCCAGGCTGTCAGCTTACTGATGGCGTCGCTGCAGCCGTCGCGCATTCTGCTGCTGGACGAACACACGGCGGCGCTGGATCCGAAGACGGCTGATTTCGTTTTGAAACTCACCACAAAAATAGTCGCCGAAAGCAAGCTGACCACAATGATGGTCACGCACAGCATGCGGCAGGCGCTGGACTATGGCGATCGCACCGTCATGCTGCATCAGGGCCAGGTAGTGCTGGACGTAGAAGGTGAAAAGCGCGCCGGCCTGGGCGTAGCAGATCTCTTGGCGATGTTCGAAAAAACAAGAGGCGAAACAATCGCAGACGACAGCCTCTTGTTAGGTTAAAAAGAAAGAAAGGGAAGCACTGCACTTTCTCAGCGCTATAAAGAATTCTCAAAACAATAAAGAAAATTCAAGAACCACCCAAAAATCCATTCTGCCGCCAAGCCTCATACACCACCACGGCAACCGTATTGGAAAGATTCAAACTACGATTATCGGGCCGCATCGGCAAACGAATCCGCTGAGTAACCGGAAATGCCTCACGCCGATCGGGCGCCAATCCACGCGTCTCGGAACCGAACACAAAAACATCGCCGGGCCGGAATGCCACGTCGGCAAACGGCATGGAGCCATGCGTAGTCAATGCAAACATTCGCGCCTCGGAGAAATTCTCTTCCAATGCAATTGCCTGCTTGAACGCCTCCCAGGAAGGATGCACGCGCATCGTGGCGTAATCATGATAATCAAGACCGGCGCGCCGCATCTTGGCGTCATCCAGCGGAAACCCGAGCGGCTCGACCAAATGCAATTGCGCGCCGGTATTGGCGCACAAGCGAATAATATTGCCGGTATTCGGGGGAATTTCCGGCTCGACCAATACGACGTGAAACAAAATATTCTCCAGTGCAAAAAGTACGGCAGCCGCAGATTACCGCAGTGTGCGGGCGAATACCAGATTCGTGACGCGCGCCGCACCGTAGCGTTTCAAGGTTGCTGCAATCTCGTTAAGTGTATGTCCTGTAGTAATGACATCATCCACCACAGCGACATGCAAGCCCCCGATTCGATCGGCATGGCGCGGGGCAACATCGAACGCTCCGGCGATATTACTGCGACGCTGCTCCGGCGACAGCGATGACTGCGACCGGGTATCGCGGACGCGCAGCAACAATTGCGGCGCCAAAGCGATCCCCGTCAAGCGAGCCAGCGGCCTGGCGATCTCCAGCGTCTGATTAAAGCCTCTGACCCTTAAACGCGCGGCACTGAGCGGCACACCGGCAAGCAAAGCGGGCAGGGTCGAAGCGTTCGAAGCAGGTAGCGTAGCTAAAGCAGCCGACAATACAGATAAGCCCGGCATCGCGCCGACTGTCCGACAGCGCAACAAGGCATCCGCCAGCAAACGCGCGAACAACGGCGCCAACGCCAATTTTCCGCCGAACTTCAAAGCCAATACCAACTGATCCAGCGGCGCAACATAATCGGCCGCGATCACAGTTGCGTCATATGCGGGCGGCTCGCGCAAACATTCACCGCAACGCACATCCTTACCCGTCGGCCCGTCCATGGAAGGCAAAGGCATCGCGCATATCCGGCAGCGGACGCCAAGCTGCGTAAAAAATTGCCGCCGGCAAAACATGCATAAGGCATCGCAACCGTGCGCACCGCACAACGCGCAGGACGACGGCACCAGATAACGCAAACCGGATCGAACGATCGCCGGCAACGAAAAGCGGCCGTGAAGGCTGGCAAGGCCGGAGCGGCCAGGAAAATCAAGCATCGGTACAAATATCCGCAAACGTGTAAACTAGCGCCGATTATCCCATCTGCACGGTGCAACGCACATGTCGTTTCCAGTGAAGCCTCCTGACACCAATCTCAGTGCTCCCATCGATTTATCGTTGGTGCGCCGATTGTTTGCGCAACCGCAACGCGTAGCCGAGTCGCTATTTCTCCGGCGCGAAATCGCAGCACGCATGCATGAACGGCTGGCGCTGATCAACCTGACGCCGCACCAGGTACTCGATGCCGGCTGCGGCGAAGGGGCCGATCTCTTTACACTGCAAGACCGCTTCAACGGCGCCCAAATACTGGGGCTGGACGGTTCGCCGGGCATGCTCGCGCAGGCCCGGCAAAGCATCGCGGCCAGCCAGCCGCTGGTCAGCAAACTGCTGACGCGCTGGCTGCCGATCGTCAACCAGGCCGCGCGTCCCGGCGACGCCGACCTGATCGCCGGCGATTTCGCCGCGCTGCCCTTCGGTCCCAACGCACTGGACATGATCTGGTCCAATCTTGCGTTGCCATGGCATCCCCAGCCCGACAAAGTATTCGCCGAATGGCGCCGCGTAATGCGCGTCAACGGCCTGGTCATGTTTTCCTGTTTCGGGCCGGATACATTGAAACAACTCAATGCTGCCTTCGCGGAAATCGATCTGGCGCCGCATGTGCTGCCCTTTGTCGATATGCACGATCTGGGCGACATGTTGGTCAATGCGGGATTTTCGACGCCGGTGATGGATATGGAAACCATTACCGTCACTTACGGCTCGCCGGAAAAATTGCTGGCCGAAGTGCGCGCCCTGGGCGGCAATCCGCTGCAGACCCGCCGTCGCGGCTTATTGGGCCGTGGCGCGCACGCCCGCCTGATCGAACATTTATGGTCGCAACGCGATACCGACGGCCGCATTCCATTGACTTATGAAGTGGTGTTCGGCCACGCGTTCCGGCCGCCGCCGAAGACCACCGGCAGCGGCGAAGCAATCATTCGTTTTGAGCCGAGAAAGCGTTAGGCTGCGTTGCAAAGGTGTAAAGGAAGTGGTTTCAAGCCGACAAACTACAGCGTTTAGCCCGGTTTATTCGCTTGATAACATATCCTATTACCCTTTATACTTCTGCGGTTATGGCTTTCCGAGTGCTTATCGGTGGGCAGATTTTGTTCCGGCATGGAGTGTTCCATGGATACGTCAGCGGTATCGCAGCAGTGGGTATTGAAGCGTAATTGTTCGATTACGCCTCGTCAGCTGGGTGGTATTTACGCAGCATTATGTTGCGGGTCGTTGATGGTGGCGCTGTTATGCACCTGGCAGGGAGCATGGTTCGTTCTGGTGTTTGCCGTGTTGGAGCTGAGTGCGGTCGGCGCAGCGTTTCTGGTTTATGCGCGGCACGCAACCGATGCCGACTATGTGGCGCTGGAGCCGGATCGGCTGGTAGTCGAAGTGGTGCAAGGGTTAATTGTAAAGAAATTCAGTTTCGATCCGCGTCGGACGCGGGTTGATGTGGTTGATGGTCGACGGGGGCTGGTGGTGCTTGAGGGATGCGGCGCCAGGGTCGAAGTGGGGCGCTTCCTGACGCAATGGAAACGGCGTGAATTGGCGCAGCAGTTGAAGTCGGCGCTGCCGGCCGATTCCAGTGCGGGTTTTGAGTAAAGATTCGTTAAGTAAAAATTCTTATATTGGGCATTTGAGGAAATCATGAAATTTACGAAGCGCCTTCAATCATTGATGCTTGGTGCATCGTTCCTGGCGGCCGGCGTGCCGGCTTGGGCAGTCGTTGACAGCCAAGGGGGACCGGCAGTATTGCAGTTGAATTTTCAACCGCCTGTAACGCAGATCGCGCATCAAATCTATTCACTTCACACGCTCATGCTGATCATCTGTCTGGTGATCTTCCTGGCAGTGTTCGGGGTGATGTTCTATTCCATTCTGAAACACCGCAAGTCTCTCGGGCACAAATCGGCCAGCTTTCACGAAAGCACCACCGTTGAAATCGCCTGGACCGTCATTCCTTTCCTGATCGTCATCGGCATGGCCTTGCCGGCCACCAAAACCGTGGTTGCGATGAAGGATACGTCGAATGCCGATCTGACCATCAAGGTCACCGGCATGCAATGGAAGTGGGGTTACGATTACCTGAAGGGCGAGGGCGAAGGCATTTCCTTCCTGTCCACGCTGGCGACGCCGCATGAACAAATCGTCGATCCGACTAAAGTCAAAGACGATAACTATCTGCTGGAAGTCGATAATCCGGTCGTAGTGCCGGTCAACCAGAAAGTGCGCCTGGTGCTGACGGCCAACGATGTGATTCATTCCTGGACGATCCCGGCCTTCGGCGTCAAGCAGGATGCGATTCCCGGCTTCGTGCGCGATACCTGGTTCAAGGCAGAGAAGATCGGTACCTACCGCGGCCAGTGCGTCGAATTGTGCGGTAAGGATCATGCGTTCATGCCGATCGTCGTCAATGTCGTCAGCGATGCCGATTACAAAGTCTGGGCCGACGGCAAGAAGAAGGAAATGGCAGCCAAGGCTGACGATCCGAACAAAACCTGGACCATCGACGAACTCAAGACACGCGGCGAAAAAGTATTCAACTCCAACTGCGCAGTTTGCCATCAGGTCAACGGCAAAGGCGGCGGCGCCTTCCCGGCTCTGGACGGCGACAAGATTGTCAACGGCCCGCGCGCTCTACAGATCACCACTGTGCTGAACGGCCGCAACGCCATGCCGGCATGGAAATCGGTCTTGAACGATACGGAAATTGCTGCGGCAATTACTTATACGCGTAATGCCTGGTCCAACCATGCACAAGAAAATATCGTTCAACCGGCTGAAGTTCTGGCTGCGCGCAAGTAATTGAAATTGGGAGATTGAAATGAGCACAACAATAGTCGATCAAGCACACGGTCACGACCACGCGCACGATCACTCTCACGACGACCATGCGCATCATGGTGCTCCTACGGGCTGGCGGCGCTGGTTATTCGCGACCAACCACAAGGACATCGGTACGCTTTACCTTTGGTTCTCGTTTACCATGCTGCTGTACGGCGGCACGCTGGCGCTGATGATCCGCAGCGAACTGTTTGAGCCGGGCCTGCAGTTTTTCCGTCCCGAGTTCTTCAATCAGCTGACCACAATCCACGGTATCGTCATGGTGTTCGGCGCGATCATGCCGGCCTTCGTCGGTTTCGCCAACTGGATGATCCCGCTGCAGATCGGCGCGTCCGATATGGCGTTTGCGCGGATGAACAATTTCTCGTTCTGGCTGTTGCCGCCCGCAGCGATTCTGCTGACCATTTCCTGGTTCGTTCCCGGCGGCGCGACTGCTGCCGGCTGGACACTGTATGCGCCGCTGTCGACGCAAATGGGACCAGGCATGGACTTCGCCATTTTCGCGATCCATATCATGGGCGCCTCCTCGATCATGGGTTCGATCAACATCATCACCACCATCCTGAACATGCGCGCTCCCGGCATGACGCTGATGAAGCTGCCGATGTTCTGCTGGACCTGGCTGATTACTGCTTATCTGCTGATCGCCGTGATGCCTGTGCTGGCCGGCGCCATCACCATGACCCTGACAGACCGTCACTTCGGTACCTCGTTCTTTAACGCGGCCGGCGGCGGCGATCCGGTGATGTATCAACACATTTTCTGGTTCTTCGGCCACCCCGAGGTGTACATCATGATCTTGCCGGCGTTCGGCATCGTCTCGCAGATCATTCCTACATTCGCCCGCAAGCAATTGTTCGGCTACGCATCGATGGTGTACGCAACTGCATCGATCGCGATTCTGTCGTTCATCGTCTGGGCGCATCACATGTTCACCACCGGTATGCCGGTGACTGCGCAATTGTTCTTCATGTACGCCACGATGCTCATTGCAGTGCCGACCGGCGTCAAGATTTTCAACTGGATCGCAACCATGTGGCGCGGCTCGATGACCTTTGAAACACCGATGCTGTTCGCGATCGGCTTTATCTTCGTGTTCACAATGGGCGGCTTCACGGGCCTGATCCTGGCGGTGACGCCGATCGACATCCAGATGCAGGATACCTATTACGTCGTGGCCCACTTCCACTATGTGCTGGTGGCGGGCTCGCTGTTCGGTTTGTTTGCCGGTTATTACTACTGGAGTCCGAAGTGGACCGGTTTGATGTACAACGAAACACGCGGCAAAATCCACTTCTGGAATTCGCTGGTCTGGTTCAACGTCGCATTCTTCCCGATGCACTTCCTGGGCCTGGCGGGCATGCCGCGTCGTTATGCCGATTATCCGGCGCAATTCACCGATTTCAACCAGGTTGCTACGATCGGCGCATTCGGTTTCGGCCTGTCGCAGATCTACTTCCTGCTCTTCGTCGTGTTGCCTGCTTGCCGCGGCAAGGGTGTGAAAGCGATCGACAAGCCTTGGGATGGCGCCGAAGGCCTGGAATGGACTGTGCCTAGCCCAGCACCGTTCCATACATTCGAAGTGCCGCCAACCGTCAAGTAAAGCCTGCCGGCTTGTTGCAATTGTCGTCAACGTTGTGTTTTTGTGTTTAGAGGCGGCAGGCCTTCAAGGCCTGCCGACAAATGATGTCTCAGAGTAAGAATCCGAAGAATGCAAGAACGGCGTTGATTTTGACTGCTGTCGTTTTACTGTTTTTTTTCGGGATTATCGCTAAGCGAGTCTGGTTTTCATGAGCACGGACAAGCCCGAGAATCCCGAACCGAAACGCGCGTTGACGTTACGGCAGCGGCTGAACGGGCAGATGTTCAAGAAGTTGATTGTGGTAGCGGCGGTGATGTTCGGCTTCGGGTATGCGCTGGTACCGGTTTACAGGCAGATTTGCGAACTGACCGGCGTTAATTTTTTGACGCCCAAAGATGGCACGATCAGTGCTCCGGCGAATAGCCAGATCGATAAAAGCCGCACTATTACGGTTGAGTTCGACAGCAATTCGAAGGGCACTTTGCGGTTTCGTCCGGTCGTCAACAGCCTGCAGGTGCATCCGGGCGAAATGGCGACTGTGACGTATGAAGTGGTCAATGCAAAGCCGGTGACCATCAATGCACAGGCGATTCCAAGTTACGCGCCCCAGGCTGCAGGACAGTTTTTTAAAAAAGTCGAATGCTTTTGTTTTACGCAGCAGACGCTGAAAGCGCACGAAGCCAGGCAGATGCCAGTCGTGTTTTTCATCGATCCGGCGTTGCCGAAAGAGATAACGACGATTACCTTGTCGTACACGTTCTTTGAAATCGATGGCGGTAAGACGTAAGTTGCGTAGCGGTTTATTTAATGTCAGTGATGAATGCGCCGGATATACCGGATATGTTCTTCAACTGATTCATGGTTATTTGATATTTGTGGGGGATGGAGATGAGTTCGCAACACGCTAACGTGCCGCATTATTTTGTGCCGGGGCCATCGGGATGGCCTGTTTATGCGGGTGCCAGCTTGCTGGTAGTCATGATCGGTGCGGCTTCATGGGTTAATGAAGTTGCAGTAGGACCGTTTCTGGTAGCGGTCGGTCTGCTGTCGTTCCTGGTCATTCTCTATAAATGGTTCGGCGATGCGGTCGGCGAATCCGAAAGCGGCAAGTACGGCAAGAACGTCGATCTCTCGTTCCGCTGGAGCATGAGCTGGTTCATTTTCTCGGAAGTCATGTTTTTTGCAGGCTTCTTCGGCGCGCTGTTTTATGCGCGCACTATCTCGATGCCTTGGCTGGCCGATCTGGATCACAAGGTCATCTGGCCGAACTTCGCTGCGCACTGGGGCAATATCGGTCCTGCGGGCACCATCGAAGCGTTCCGTACCATGGGCCCGTTCCCGATCCCGACCATCAATACTGCATTGCTGCTGTCGTCCGGCGTAACGCTGACGATTTCGCACCATGCATTGCGTTCCAATCATCGCGACAAAGCGGCGATCTGGTTGCTGGCGACGATTCTGCTGGGCGCGACCTTCATGGGTTTCCAGGCTTACGAATATATTCACGCTTACACCGAATTCAATCTGAAACTGACGTCCGGCATCTACGGTTCGACCTTCTTCATGTTGACCGGTTTCCACGGTTTCCACGTGACGCTGGGCGCGATCATGCTGTCGTGCGTGCTGTATCGCATGCGCAAAGGCCATTTCACACCTGAGCATCATTTCGCGTTCGAAGGCGCTGCCTGGTACTGGCACTTCGTCGATGTGGTCTGGCTCGGTTTGTACGTCGTGGTCTACTGGTTATAAGCAGCTGGTATAAACCGGCGATGAAAAGCAGCGGTCGATTTGCGTATAGCCGCAATGACATCGCAGGCTTTAATTCAAGCCGCACCTCGGTGCGGCTTTTTTACTTCAATTATGGAAGCCGGTCGGTTCAATCAAGCCCAGCTTGTAAGACACCAGTATCAGGATAAACAGCAACACTGAAAATCCCACTCGCAGCGCCAGCGCCTGCACCGTCCGATTGCTTTTGCCCTTGTCTTTCATCAGAAAAACCAGCGCGGAAACTAGACTGCCGATGATCAGGATGAAAGCGATGGCGATGATAATTTTCATATTGGCGGGGCGTCGTGTTGCGGCAGGACCGCTACCGCAGGTTCGAATGAGCCTGTCGAAGAATGTTATGTAAGGCGACATTGTAATGCCAATACGTACCAAATTTAAATGGAGATTGCTGCCGTTGATTGCCACGGTGCTGGTCGTTGCGCTCGGTATTGAGCTGGGGCAATGGCAGACGCGCCGCGGCGATGAGAAGCAGGCGATTGCGGTCGAGCTGGCTGCGCAGGAAGCCGCTGCGCCGATCGTGCTGGGGCCGGCGTTGCAACCGGCCGAAGCGCTGGAGTATCGCCGGGTTCGGATCAACGGCACTTTTGCGCCGGCGTGGACGGTGTATCTGGATAATCGTCCGTATGACGGCGTTGCCGGTTTTTATGTGCTCACGCCGATGCGGATCGACGATAGCGATACGTATGTGCTGGTGGCGCGCGGCTGGACGCCGCGCAACAATACCGATCGCAGCAAATTGCCGGAACTGAAGACGCCGCCCGGCAAGATCACAGTAGAAGGCGCAGTGCGCTTGCGCCCCGGACATCTGATGCAACTGGGGCAACAGGCGCCGCTGCAGCCCGGTGCAATTCTTCAGAACCTTGAAGTGAACGATCTGGCGACGGCCAGTAAATTGAAGCTGCAACCTTTCATCGTGGAGCAGAGCAACGATATCGGCGACGGCCTGGTGCACGACTGGCCGCAACCCTCGCTGGGTATCGAGATGCACCGCGGTTACGCCTTTCAATGGTATGCGCTGTCTGCAATGGCGGTGCTGTTTTTTGTTTTTACAGGATTTCGTCGTGGAAAAAAATAGTGTGAATGTGAGTGCAACTAAGGCCGTAGCCGCTAAAAAGGGCAGCCGCTGGAAGTTGCTGCTGGTGCTTGCGATCTGTGCGGCGCCGATGATTGCATCGTATATAACGTATTACGTGATCAAACCGTCGGCCCGCAACAACTACGGCGCCCTGATCGATCCGCGCGAACATCCTTTGCCGGAATTGAGCAGCAAGCTGTTGGACGGCAAGCCGGTCAGCCTGAACGATTTTCAGGGCCATTGGCTGATGCTGCAGGTCGATAGCGGCGACTGCGCCGAACCTTGTGCAAAGAAACTGTTCGAGTTGCGCCAACTGCGCCTGATGCAGGGCAAGGAAATGGGGCGCATCGACACGGTCTGGCTGATCACCGACGACAAACCGCTCAGCACGGTACTGATGCGCGCCTATGACGGAACCCGGATGGTGCGCGTCAATGCCGATGCACTGCGCGCCTGGCTGCCGGTCGAGCCGAATACCCGGATGGAAGATCATATCTATGTGATCGATCCGCGCGGGAATTTGATGATGCGCTTTCCGAAGGATGCCGATCCTAAAAAAGTCAAAGCCGACATGTCCAAACTGTTGATGGCTTCTGCCATAGGTTAGATCTCATGCTGATTCAATTAGCTGTTATCGGATTGATTGTTGCGCTGCTGCCGCTGACCGTGGTCTGGCTTTCCGGCGACGCGGACAAATATCGCAAGCTGGTCTGGACCGCACTTTTCCTGACGTTCGATCTAATCATGTTCGGCGCGTTTACGCGGCTGACCGATTCCGGTCTCGGTTGCCCGGACTGGCCGGGATGCTACGCGCACGCCAATCCGCTTTCCGCGCATGAAATGATCGCCGCTGCGGAAACGGCATTGCCGAGCGGGCCGGTGACTGTATTCAAGGCGTGGGTCGAAATGCTGCACCGCTATTTCGCGATGGCCGTCGGCGTGCTGATTATTGTGATGATGGCCATGGCATGGAGCAAGTGGTTGCGCTCCGGCCCGGGCACAGGTCGTCCTGCTCGGCGTTTCAAACCGCTATTTCCGACGCTGCTGCTGCTGCTGGTATGCGTGCAAGGCGCGTTCGGCGCCTGGACTGTGACCATGAAATTGCAACCCATTATTGTGACGACGCATTTGTTGTTGGCGATGTCGCTGCTGGCGGCGATGACCTGGCTGGGCGCGGCGCAGAACCGGCACTTGCCGGTCGGCGAAGCAGGGCGCAAGCTCGCCACGCCTGCACTGATTATCGTATTGCTGCTGTCGTTTCAGATTGCGCTGGGCGGTTGGGTCAGCACCAATTATGCCGTTCTGGCCTGTAACGATTTCCCCTTGTGCCATGGCGAGCTGGTGCCGCAAATGGATTTCAGCCACGGCTTTAGTTTATGGCGCCATCTGGGCCAGACTGCCGATGGCGATTCGCTGCCGTTTTCCGCTTTGACCGCGATTCACTGGACGCATCGGACGTTTGCTTATCTTGTCGTCATTTGTGTCGCATGGCTAGCGCATCGCGCGCTGAAAGATAAGGGTTTGCGCCGCACTGCGATCGCTTTGCTGCTGGCGATCGCTTTGCAATTCGGCACCGGCATGAGCACGGTCGTCTTCAAATGGCCGCTCGCGATTGCCGTAATGCACAACGGCGGGGCAGCGCTACTGCTGTTATTGCTGGTCATGTTAAACTACAAAATCCGTTTTGCGCCGCCATTGGCGACCGGTCAGCACGATTCGGCTTCGTTCCAGTCGCAGTTCCACAGTCAAGCCGGTGACGGCGCTGCCGCCTAATATATTTCCAATGACAAGCTTAGTTACTTTTCCCAATCGAATTGCCCAGTACTGGGCGCTGACCAAGCCGCGTGTGACGCAACTCGCGGTATTTTGCGCCGTCATCGGCATGTTTCTGGCGACGCCGGATCTGCCCGACTGGCACAAGGTTCTGTTTGCCACCATCGGCATCTGGCTGTTGGCCGGTGCTGCCTTTGCGGTCAACTGCCTGGTCGAGGCTGAAATCGATTCGCGCATGACCCGCACCGCACGCCGTCCGATGGCGCGCGGCGAACTGACCGTGGTCCAGACGCTGACTTTTTCGGGCGTCATCGGCGGCCTCGGCATGTGGATACTCTACGCGCTGGTGAATCCGTTGACGATGTGGCTGACGTTCGCCACCTTTGTCGGCTATGCCGTCATTTATACGATGATCCTGAAGCCTTCCACGCCGCAAAACATTGTGATCGGCGGCTTGTCGGGCGCGATGCCGCCGGCGCTGGGCTGGGCCGCGATTGCCAACGACGTACCGATGCAGGCCTGGATTCTGGTAATGATTATTTTCGTCTGGACGCCGCCGCATTTCTGGGCACTGGCCATGTACCGGCGCGACGACTACGCCAAATCCGGTTTGCCGATGCTGCCGATCACGCACGGTCTGAAGTTCACGCAATTCCATGTTTTGCTTTACACCATCGCCTTGTTTGCAACCACCATGCTGCCGTTCGCGGTGGGCATGAGCGGCTGGCCTTATTTACTGTGCGCCACCATTCTCGGCGTCATTTTCCTTTCCTATGCGTGGCGGATTTATCGGGACTACTCGGATCGCCTGGCGCATAAAACATTCATGTTTTCGATTATTTACCTGTCGCTGTTGTTTGCGGCATTGTTGATCGATCACTACCTGAAATTCTGACTGTTTCCATGAAAAAAATCGTCGCCGCGCCTGCCCTTTTCGCTACTGTATTCGCTGCTCTGCTGACAATGTTCACCCTGGCCGGTTGCGACCGTCTCGGCATCAGCACGCCATGGTCGGCCAAGGCGCCGGTCTTCATCAATACCGATGTTACCGGGCTGGGCTATGCCAAGGATTTCGCATTGACCGATCACACCGGCAAGCCGCGCACGCTGGCCGATTTCAAAGGCAAGGCGGTCGTGGTATTTTTCGGCTATACCCATTGTCCGGATGTCTGCCCGACGACCATGTTCGAAATGGCCGGCGTGATGAAGGATTTGGGACCGTTGGCGGATCGCGTCCAGGTTCTGTTCGTCACGATCGATCCGGAACGCGATACGCCGGCGCTGCTGGCGCAATATGTGCCGGCTTTCGATTCGCGTTTTCTCGGCTTGTATGGCGATGCCGCCGCGACCGATAAGGTCGCCAAGGAATTCAAGGTGTTTTATCAAAAAGTGCCGGGAAAAACGCCTGGCAGCTACACGATGGATCATACTGCCGGCAGCTATGTATTCGATCCGCAGGGGAACATCCGTTTATTCGTCCGCAATGGCGAAGGCACGCAACCCCTGGTGCATGATTTGAAATTGTTATTGTCATAACAAACATCGCCGTGTCTTTTCGCCGGCTAGCTCGCCCGCAATGATTTGACAGAAAAAAAGACCGTAATCACACACGAAGCCCTGGCAATTTGCCGGGGCTTTGTTGTTTAATGGAGGCAATAACTAATCGCCGCGCAGCGGCGGGAAGGAGCGCCGGGCCCGGATCGAATCGATTTATTGTTTTTTCTACAATTAAAACCACTGCCATCTTTGGCAAATTTCAGGGGCAATAATGCAATTATCCACACGTATGGGGGCGGAAGCTCTGGGTACTTTCTGGCTGGTTCTCGGCGGCTGCGGCAGCGCTGTATTGGCGGCCGGATTTCCAGGTCTGGGTATCGGTTTCGCAGGTGTTGCGCTGGCTTTCGGCCTGACCGTATTGACGATGGCTTTTGCGATCGGCCATATCTCCGGTTGTCATTTGAATCCTGCCGTCACATTGGGCCTGGCGACTGCCGGCCGGTTTCCTAAAGCGGAAATTCTGCCGTACTGGATTGCGCAAGTGGTCGGTGCCACGATCGCCGCCGGCGTGCTGTACCTGATCGCCACCGGCCGCGCCGGCGCAGACATCGGCAGTTTTGCAGCCAATGGTTATGGCGAACATTCGCCTGGCCTGTTTTCGATGAATGCCGCAATGATCTCCGAAGTGGTGATGACGTTCATGTTCCTGATGGTGATTCTGGGCGCTACCGATAAGCGCGCCCCGGCAGGTTTCGCGCCGATAGCGATCGGCTTGTGCCTGACATTGATTCATTTGATCAGCATTCCGGTCACCAACACTTCAGTCAATCCGGCGCGCAGCACCAGCCAGGCTATTTTTGTCGGCGGCTGGGCCTTGCAGCAATTGTGGCTGTTCTGGCTGGCGCCGCTGGTGGGCGCTGCGCTGGCCGGTATCACCTATCCGGCATTGTTTGAGAAAAAAGAATAGTATCGCTGTATAGCCGAGTAGTTGGCCAAGCACCATGGTAAGCACAAGCCCGTCGCAGCGACGGGCTTGTTCCGTAAAAAAACTGTTTCCAAATCGACAAATCTTTCGTAGATATTCGTCAATCTTCAGCGAATATTTCCTCCCATTCGCTGTCACAGCCCTACCGGCGCCTGTAAGTAATTCTTAAGCTTCGTATCGTATGATTGCCTGAACTCAACAAGCGGAAGTTGATCGGCGTCATTGCCTTTTTAGTGCCATTTTGGAACAATCCAAGATGAGAATTGTTCGATCCTATTGTTGAGTTTATTGTTATCGCTGCTGTCATTGTCATTGTTTCTGATGCAATTGTTTTATTTGCAACTAAAGCAATGCCGAGAAAATTAAAAAAGTAAGCTTTCGCTACGGCGGGGGGACGGATCATGAGTGGTAGCGTACGCAGCTTGAGCGCGAAGATCGGCGTATGGCCGCTGAAAATAAAATTGACGCTCTTTGTCATGGTGATTTTCGCCGTCAGCATCGGGACGCTTTCCATTTATGTCGTGCGCGGATTGCGCTTCGACTTCAGCAAGGTAATCACCAAGGAACAGACGACAACCGTGAGCTTCGTGGCGCGCACCGTCGACCGCGAACTGGCTCTGCGAATCGGCGCCCTGGAATCGCTCGCGCCCAAGGCCGCCATCTTGCTGGCCAACGATCTGCAAGGCCTGCCGGCTTATCTTCTCGATAAGCCGGTTGCCACCAGAATCTTCACGCGCGACATTTATATCGTTTCCAAGGACGGCGTGCGCATAGCGGAAGCGCCGCTGCGCGGATACGTGGGCAAAACTTATACCGACTCCGCGTACATCAAGGAAGTCCTGGCGACCGGCAAACCGGTAGTCAAGCCTTTGATCGGCGGATTCGCCAGGCAGCCGGTGCTGGTCGTGGCGGTGCCGGTATTCGCCGCGGACGGTTCTGTCGCCGCTGTACTCTGCGGGGCGGAACTACTCAGTGCGGGCAGTTTTTTCCATTTTGTCGGGGAGGTGCATAACGGCGATACCGGCGGTTTCGACATTATTTCGCTGAAAGATAATGTCTACGCCGCCAGCACCGATCCGCTGCGCGTCTTGAAAGAGGTGCCGCCGAAAGGCAAGAATGCCTTGCTCGACCGCCGCCAGCAAGGCTATCTGGAACCCAGCGTGATTACCGATGCCGCCGGCGTCAGGGTCCTCAGCACGGCGGCGCGCACCACCGTGGCGAATTGG
>DASYCG010000186.1:0-8133 GCA_036500325.1 Herbaspirillum sp.
GTAGCCTTCGGTCTTCCAGCGCGGCGAAGCGATATACAGCTCGATGGTGGGACGGCAATAGGCGGCGGCGATATGCGTGAGGCCGGTATCGACGCCGATCGCCAGTGCGGCATTGCGCGCCAGCGCGACGGCGTCCATCAATGTCAGCGCCGGCAATACTTGCACATTTGGAAGTTGCGCGGCAATTTGCTGCGCCCTGGCCTGCTCTTTCCGGCTCCCCCAAGGCAGCAGCACCGGCATGCCGCGTGCTGCCAGTCCTGCCGCGACCTCGCGCCAGGCGTCGACCGGCCATTGCTTGTCGGCGCCAGCCGTGCCGTGGAAGAAAACGGCATATCGATCCAGATCCTTCCATGGCAGCGAGTCCGACGCCGCCGGCGCCTGCAAGGCAAAATCGATCTCATCGCCTGTCGTATAACCCAGGGCGGCGGCGGCCACCGCCCGGCCGCGCGCGACCGCATGGGCGCGCAACTCGACCGGCACGCTCAGCGTATGGAACAGGCGCGACAGCGGTTCGTAGCCGGAATCCTCAGTCGCATTGGCCAATCCGACCCGTTTGCCGCCCGGCGCAAGACGCGCCATGCGCATCACCAGCCCGGTTTTGAGCAAACCCTGGGTATCCAGCACCAGGTCGTATTCCACCGCGCGCAATCGACGGTAAAACGTCGCGATTTCGGCGCGTATCGGCGCCGACCAGAAACGCTTGCGCCAGCGCCGCAGCGCGATCGGAATAATGGTGCGAACGTACGGATTGAGGCCGACCAGGCCGGTGTAGGCTTCTTCGACGACCCAGTCGATTTGCGCATCAGGGAAATGGCGGTGCACGTCGGCCAGGAGCGGCATGTTGTGGACGACATCGCCCAAGGAGGAAACGCGGACGATGAGTATGTTCATGAATGTCGGTATGGGAATAGGCCGAGTTCGGGTAAAAAACGGCGGCATCAGGCCGCTGCGTTTTCTTTCAGATAGATCAGATCGACCAATTCGGCGTGCGCTGTATAGCCGCTAACCAGGCGTTCAAGAATAACGCGAATTGTCTCCATCTGATTATCCTGCATCGCCACGGCCAGCGATTCCAGTTCGGCGGACAATGCGTCCCAGGGCAGATATTCTTCCTGCGCCTTCATGATGCGGGAATGCGCGGTCGGCTGCGGATTTTCGCCGATTAGCAATTCTTCGTAGAGTTTTTCGCCAGGACGCAGACCGGTAACAATGATTTCGATATCGCCATGCGGATGCTCTTCGTCTTTGACCACCAAGCCGGACAATTCCACCATGCGATAGGCCAGGTCGATGATCTTGACCGGCTCGCCCATGTCCAGCACGAACACGTCGCCGCCCTCGGTCATAGCACCCGCCTGCACGACCAGTTGCGCGGCTTCGGGAATCGTCATGAAGTAACGCGTGACGTCCAGATCGGTCACGGTGATAGGTCCGCCGTCCTTGATCTGCTGGCGGAACAGCGGCACGACCGAACCGGAAGAACCGAGAACGTTGCCGAAGCGCACCATTGCAAAACGAGTCCTGCACGGCACCGGCGCCAACGCCGGCGGCGGATTGCTGAACAGCGGCGCGCCGCTGGTGGCAAGCGCCTGCAGGATCATCTCCGCCAGGCGTTTGCTGGCGCCCATTATGTTGGTCGGCCGCACTGCCTTGTCGGTACTGATCAGCACGAAATCGGCGACGCCGCTTTCGACCGCCGCGCGCGCGACGTTGTAGGTGCCGAATACGTTGTTGCGCACGCCTTCAACCGGATTATGTTCGACCAGCGGCACATGCTTATAAGCTGCGGCATGATAGACGGTCTGCGGTTTCCAAACTGCGCAGATATCCCGGATCCGTTCGAAATCGCGCACACTACCAAGCAGTGGAATCAGTTCCACGACCACGTTCAATTCGATTGCCAATGCCATCAGATCGCTGTGGATTTGGTACAGGCTGAATTCCGCATGCTCCAACAACAGAAGTTTCGCTGGCTTTACCGCGATGATCTGACGACACAACTCGGAACCGATACTGCCGCCGGCGCCGGTCACCATGACAACCTTGCTGTGGATATTTCTACCGATCAGCGCCGGATTCGGGGAGACCGGCTCGCGGCCCAGCATGTCGAGGATATCGAGTTCGTGGATGTCGGCGATTGTGGCCTTGCCTTGCGCCAGCTCGCCCAGATCGGGTAAAGAGCGGATTCGTACATGATGCTGACGCAAGGTGGTCAGCACCTCATTGCGACGAGCGCGGGTGATCCCGGGCATTGCCAGCAAAATATCGGTGATACCGTACAGTTCGATCAGCTTGGGAAGATCGCGTACAGCATGCACGGTATATGCGTTGATCGTTTTGCCGATCAGTTGTGTATCATCGTCAAGGAAGCCGATCAATGTCAATTTGCGTTTGCGCTGGATGACGCCGGCAATCTGCGCACCGGCCGCGCCGGCGCCATAGATCAATAAACGCGTTTCCCTTTCGTCACGGCGATCGCCCGTGACGCGCGTCAACCACATGCGTGCGGCGATACGGCTGCCTGCCACCAAAAATAAAAACAATAAAGGCTGCAGCAAACCCAGCGTGCGGGGAATCCCCGGCAATGCCAGCCAAACGACAATAACGAAGAAAATGACGGCATACAACGCAATCGCCTTCACAATGGTCACCATGGCCGATATGCCTGTGTAGCGAAACACCGCACGGTAGAGGCCAAAGCGGGTCAGAATCGGCATGGAAAGAATGATTGCCAATTGATAGGCGTACCACTGGTAGCCATGCGGCATATCCGTGCTGTCAAGACGCAGGAAAAAAGCTGTCCAAGTGGCCAGAATCGACATCAGTATGTCGACTGCCCCCACGGTACATTGCTTGACGCGCCTGGACAACTGGATGATGAATGTTTGCATGTTTTGCATTAAATTTCGATCATGCGATCAATGCTGCACGCCATCGCGCTTCAATACCTTTTCAAAGGTCAGGAACAGTATCCGCAAATCGAACAGCAAGTTTGCCTTTTGCAGGTATTCCTGATCCAATTTCACTTTTTCCGGTATTGGTAGTTCATCCCTACCGTTGACTTGGGCCCAACCGGTCAATCCCGGCAAAAGGTTATCGACACCGCATTCTATTCGTAACGCAATCAGGTCGTCCTGATTGAACAACGCCGGTCTGGGACCGACAAAACTCATGTCGCCCGTGAGAATACTCCATATTTGAGGCAATTCATCCAGGCTGCTTTTGCGCAGGAAGCTGCCGATCGGGGTGAGGTAGGCATCCGGGTCGGTCAGCAAATGGGTCGCAACCGCAGGAGTACCTACTCGCATGGTGCGAAATTTCGGCATTTTGAAAAGGATATTGCGCTTTCCGACGCGGTCCGACCAGTATAAAACCGGTCCAGGCGAAGTAATGCGCACCCAAAGCGCCACGATGACGATGGGAAGTAGTAGTACAAGCCCGGCAAATATGGCCAATACGAGGTCGAATAGTCTCTTCATACGGCTATTGTTTCATGATCAGCCGTAGATTTTAACAATCTAATGAAATTATCTGCTTAAAAATCATTTTGCGGTCTGCGACATGCCCTGATCGACCGTCAATGGCGGTTGCCAGCCACGCAAAGCACGCGCTGCATAGATATCGACCTGTAAAGAACTGAATAACCGTTGAGCAACAGCCGGCGTGCCAATCAGATGCGCGGCGGCGGTCATTATCCCGGCTGGCCTATTGGCTTTATGGGCTACATTGATAGCGTAATAACACGATTATCAGCCGATTTTGCGCAAACTGGCTGGCGTCACCCGTACGGCAACGAGCGCACTCAGAAGTTCGATCAACACGATGACCCGACGCTCGCCATCGGCCATCTGATAGATTCCTTCGATGCTTGAGAACGGCGCTTCGGTCAGAGACACCCTTTCCCCGGGATTGAACAGTCGTTCCGGCTGCCCCTGCACCGAGGCTTCCTGCGCCCGTAGCAGTTCAATCAAGCCATCGTCGATCTTGGCCGGATCCGTTCCAAAACATACCAGGCGGCTGACACCTTTGGTCGAGCGAATGGGCGCCCAACTTTTGGCCGAATCGCCCTGGCCCAGTAGGATGAACAGATAACGTGGAAACAGTGGCTCATCCGCCATCGCCAGAATGCCCTGACGAAGTCTCTCCGAAGGGAGGGTTGGAAGGTAGCATTGATAACCCTGCCGCTCGAGGTTTTCCAATGCACGCTTTTCTTGCCTGGGCTTGGTATGAACGAGATACCAGTGCATGCGATCTCCTAGGGTTATCTCTATGGTCGACATCTTATCTCAGACTCAAATCCTTGGCGTGTTAAGGACGTCTTAAGATAGATGATCCGGTGATCAGCTTTAAGAGGTAACGCCCATAATTGTTTTTCTGATATGGCAACGCAAGTGCCTCCAATTGCGCCGCATCAATATAACGCTTACGAAAGGCAATTTCCTCCGGACATGCAATCTTCAACCCTTGGCGATTTTCAATAGTTGCAATAAACTGCCCCGCCTCCAGCAGCGATTCATGCGTACCTGTATCCAGCCAGGCCATACCCCGTCCCATTACCTCAACCGCCAAATCGCCACGCTTCAGGTAAGCCTGAATAATGTCGGTAATTTCCAACTCGCCACGCGCCGACGGCTTGACTCCATCCGCGATATCGCAAACATCGGCATCGTAGAAATACATGCCGGTCACTGCAAAATTCGATTTCGGATCCGCCGGCTTTTCCTCGATACTGACTGCATGACCCTGTTCGTTGAACTCCACCACGCCATAACGTTCAGGATCATGCACGTGATAGGCAAACACCGTTGCACCCTTCTTTTGCGAAGAAACCGCAAGCAATTGCGACTCAAACTCATTACCGTAGTATATGTTGTCGCCCAAAATCAACGCCGACGGCCCGCCGTCAAGGAATTCGCGCCCAATGATGAATGCCTGCGCCAATCCATCCGGTGACTTCTGAACCGCGTACGACAATCTTAATCCCCATTGCGAGCCGTCGCCCAGCAGTTCTTCAAACCGCGGGGTATCGTGCGGCGTGGAAATGATCAATATTTCCCGAATCCCGGCCAGCATCAGCGTCGTCAACGGATAGTAAATCATCGGCTTATCGTAGACCGGCAACAACTGCTTCGACACCGCCTGTGTGACCGGATACAGCCGCGTGCCGGAGCCACCTGCCAGAATGATTCCCTTGCGCGGTTTTACCGCATCCTTGTGCTCCATTCTCAAACCTCGCGCCGCGCGTAATTCGTTTCGACCCATTTCAGATAGTCGCCCGACTGGATGTTTTTCACCCAGCCCTGATTTTCCAGATACCATCGCACCGTCTTGCCGATGCCGGTTTCGAAAGTTTCAGCTGGTTTCCACCCCAGCTCCCGCTCAAGCTTGCGCGCATCGATTGCGTAACGCCGATCATGTCCCGGCCGATCCGCCACGAAAGTAATCTGCTCGCGATAACTGCCGCCGCCGATCTTCGGTTCCCATGCATCCAGCATGTCGCACAGCAAATGCACCACGTCGATATTGGCCATTTCATTCCAGCCGCCAACGTTGTACACCTCGCCCGGATGCCCGGCTTCCAGTACGCGACGGATCGCAGCGCAATGATCGCCCACATACAGCCAGTCGCGCACCTGCAGCCCATCGCCATAAACCGGCAAAGGCTTGCCCGCGCGCGCATTGGCGATAATCAGAGGAATCAGTTTTTCCGGAAAATGATAAGGCCCGTAATTATTGGAGCAATTGGTCGTCAGCGTGGGCAGGCCGTACGTATGGCGATAGGAACGCACAAGGTGATCGGAAGCCGCCTTGGAGGCGGAATACGGGCTGTTGGGCGCATAGGCGGTGGCCTCGGTGAAAGGCGCATCATCCGGCCCCAGTGTGCCGTAGACTTCGTCGGTGGAAACATGCAGAAACCGGAAAGCCTTCTTTTCGACCTCGGACAATTCGCCCCAATACGTCCGCGCGGCTTCCAGCAAGCTGAACGTGCCGTTGATATTCGTTTCGATGAACGCCGCGGGCCCATGGATGGATCGATCGACATGGCTTTCGGCCGCAAAATGCACGATAGCGCGCGGCCGATGTTCGGCCAGCAATGCGGCAACCAGCGCGTTATCGCAAATATCACCATGGGCGAAGATATGACGGGCGTCGCCGCTCAAAGCCGACAGATTAAGCAAATTGCCCGCATAAGTCAGCTTGTCCAGGTTCAATACCGGCTCGTCGCTCTGCGCCAGCCAATCGAGAACGAAATTCGAGCCGATAAAACCGGCGCCGCCGGTAACTAAAATCATCTGTTTCTACCAAAAATGCGAAGATCGGGCATTTTATCGTCAAAATCCCTGTAAAACCGAAAAACTTGCTCCAGATATCGCTCGCGGCGAAATCCTGCGGCCGCCGGCAGCCCGGTTCGGCCTCGAATGAATTAAGTTAAACTGCCGCATCGACCCATTACTCAAGCACCCATGCCCACCTACGCCATCGGCGACATCCAGGGCTGCAATGCGCAGCTGATCGCCTTAATCGACAAAATCCACGCCGTTTCCCCCGATGCCCACCTGCTGTTCCTGGGCGATCTGGTCAACCGCGGCCCGCAGTCGCTGCAAACGCTGCGCATGGTTCGCGCCATGCAGCAAGAGGGCAAGGCCGAAGCAGTGCTCGGCAACCATGACCTGCACCTGCTGGCGATGGCCGAAGGCATCCAGAAACCCAACAAATCCGACACCATCGGCGACATCCTGGACGCCCCGGACCGGGACGAACTGCTGGACTGGCTACGGCAGCGCCCCATGGCGATGTTCGAGCAGAATTACCTGATGATGCACGCCGGCGTGGTCCCGCAATGGACCGCGCGCCAGGCCATGGACCTGGCGCATGAAGTGGAAGCCGCCTTGCGCGCGCCCGACTGGCCCGATTTCCTGCGCCGGATGTACGGCAACCAGCCGGCCAAATGGGACGATGGACTGCAGGGCATGGAACGCCTGCGCTGCATCGTCAATGCCTTCACGCGCATGCGTTTTTGCGAAGCCGACGGCACGATGGAATTTTCGATCAAGGATGCCGCCGGCACGGTGACGCCGGCCGGTTACATGCCCTGGTTCGATTTGCCGCACAGGCAAACCGCCGACGTCACCGTGCTGTTCGGCCATTGGTCGACGCTGGGGCTGATGATGCAGCCGAATGTGATCGGACTGGATACCGGCTGCCTGTGGGGCGGCAAGTTGACGGCCTTATGTCTCGAGGATCGGTCGCTGGTGCAGATTGCCTGTCCGGAATCGGCCAAGCCGGGCTGACCGGCGTATCGCCGTTTAAGCGCTGACGCCGGCGGCTTCGGCCGTCCGCGCGGCATCGCCGCCGGCGCTTGCCGGAGTGGCGGAAGGCGCGTAGCCCAGCGACTGTTCGATCGCCGCCCTCGCCGCCAAGGCCAGGTCGCGCCGATGCGCACCGGCGCTTGCCAGCGGCGCCAACACCGTCAATTCCGCCGTGATCCTGCGGACGCCGCGCGCTTTCAAGATCGCCAGGATGCTTTCGACGATGGTCGTATCGCCGATAAAGTCGGCCGCCTGATGCAAGGCGCCCGCATCGTCGAGGTAACGCAAGGCATAGGGCTGCACCGGCACGCCGGCGTCGATCGCGGCTTCGAACAGATTCGGATGGAACGGCAGCAGGCTGCCCTGCTCCGCCGTGGTTCCTTCCGGGAAAAACGCAATGCGGTCGCCGGCCTTGATACTGGCCACCAGCCCCTGGTAAATCGTGCGCACATCGCGCGGCCTGCCGCGTGAAATGAAGATCGTGCCGGTCCTGGCGCACAGCCAGCCCACCAGCGGCCAGCCGCGGATATCCGATTTGGCGACGAAGCGGCACGGCTCCAGCGAATTGATCACGAAAATATCCAGCCAGGAAATGTGATTGGCCACCATCAAGGCCTGCGCCTGTGCGTCGGCCGGCGCGGCTTTCAGGTAGGCGTGCGGATCGCGAATCGCAATTTTCAAGCCGCAGATATGCACCAGCCTGGCCGACCAGCGCCGTATGCGCGCCTGGCGCGCCGGACGATCCATGAACGGAAACAGGAAAGCGCAGGTCGCCATGCCGGCAAACAGGTGCGCGAACATCCGAACCACCGTGAGAATAACC
>DASYCG010000187.1:0-7428 GCA_036500325.1 Herbaspirillum sp.
ATGGCGAAATGGTCGCGCAAAAAGTCGGTTCGTTGGCAAAAGGCCAATTGACCGCTTTCATCGACGGCAATATTTGATGTACTATCTACGGTGATACGCTCGTATCACCGTTTTTTTATCCGATCCACACCACGCATTCCCCTCCCCCACCATTTATCTCCCATCCCGGGACACTCAATACAAAACTATGCACTTATCTGAATTAAAGGCGTTACACGTCTCCGCTCTGCTAGAAATGGCAATTGGCCTCGACATCGATAACGCAGCGCGCTTGCGCAAACAAGAGCTGATGTTCGCGATTCTCAAAAAACGCGCGAAATCCGGCGAACAAATTTTCGGCGACGGCGCCCTGGAAGTATTGCCTGACGGCTTCGGCTTCCTGCGCTCGCCCGACGCCAGCTACATGGCGTCCACTGACGACATCTATATTTCGCCCTCTCAAATCCGCCGCTTCAATCTGCACACCGGCGATTCGATCGAAGGCGAAGTGCGCACACCGAAGGACGGCGAACGCTATTTCGCCCTGGTCAAAGTCGACAAGGTCAACGGCGAACCGCCGGAAGCCTCGAAACACCGCATTCTGTTTGAAAACCTGACGCCGCTGCATCCAAACAAGCCGTTGCCGCTTGAGCGCGACATGCGCGGCGAAGAAAACATCACCGGCCGCGTCATCGATTTGATCGCGCCCATCGGCAAAGGCCAGCGCGGTCTGCTGGTGGCGTCGCCGAAATCCGGTAAATCCGTGATGCTGCAGCACATTGCGCACGCCATCACCACCAACCACCCCGAAGCAGTCATGATCGTGCTGCTGATCGACGAACGGCCGGAAGAAGTGACCGAAATGCAACGCTCGGTCCGCGGCGAAGTCGTCGCTTCCACCTTCGACGAACCGGCCACACGCCACGTCCAAGTCGCCGAAATGGTGTTGGAAAAGGCCAAACGCCTGGTCGAAATGAAAAAGGACGTGGTGATTCTGCTCGATTCGATCACCCGCCTGGCGCGCGCCTACAACACCGTGATCCCTGCCTCCGGCAAGGTGCTGACCGGCGGTGTCGACGCCAATGCGCTGCAACGTCCGAAACGCTTCTTCGGCGCCGCCCGCAATATCGAAGAAGGCGGCTCGCTGACCATCATCGCGACGGCCCTGATCGAAACCGGCAGCCGCATGGATGACGTGATCTACGAAGAATTCAAGGGCACCGGCAATATGGAAGTCCATCTGGAACGCCGTCTGGCCGAAAAACGCGTCTATCCGGCGATCAACCTGAACAAATCCGGCACCCGCCGCGAAGAATTGCTGATCAAACCCGATCAATTGCAAAAAATCTGGGTATTGCGCAAGTTGCTCTACAGCATGGATGAAATCGAAGCGATGGAATTCATCCTCGACAAGATGAAGTCGACAAAAAACAACGCAGAGTTCTTCGATATGATGAAGCGCGGCAATTAATTTGGCGCTTATTTGACTTTCCCCGCGCTTTTTTCTGATAAACTGCGCGGTTCTCGTATTTAACGTTCCACCACTGGCAAGTGATCGACAATCGGGTCAAGAAGCAGTAGCGACCGACGAAGTGACGATTGGCTACCTAAACTTTTAAAGGCAATACCATGAAACAAGGCATTCACCCGGATTACGTCGAAGTATTGTTCCACGACGTATCGAACGACTTCAAATTCATCACTCGCTCGACCATCAAAACGCGCGAAACCATGGAATTCGAAGGCAAGACCTACCCACTCGTGAAGATTGAAGTTTCTTCCGAATCGCATCCTTTCTATACCGGCAAACACAAAATCGTCGATACAGCAGGCCGCGTCGACAAATTCCGCAAGAAATTCGGTGCAGTCGGTTCCAAGACACAAGTCGCAGAATAAGATCGCAACTTTGTACCAAAAGGCAGCTACGGCTGCCTTTTTTATTATTCAAGCTGTTCATGCAAGCGCAGCAACTTTACCGGCCAGGCCGTACTTGCTGCACAATACCGAGCTGACCAAACCAACCCCATAAATTGATGAAGCCAGTCCGTCTTCCCGCTTCCGCTACAAGAGCATTACCCCGCTGGGCTCTGCTGGCGCTGGGCTTGTTGTATATCCTGCCCGGCCTGATCGGGCGCGATCCGTGGAAAAATACCGATGCCACCAGCTTCGGCATCATGTGGACCATGGCGCACGGCACACTGCTGGACTGGTTCCAGCCGAATGTGGTCGGACTGACCCTGCCGACCGAAAGCCCGCTGACTTACTGGCTGGGCGCCGTATCGATCAAATTGTTCGGCGGCATATTGGGCGCCCCGCTCGCCGCCCAGGTATCGACCGTCGGTTTCTTCCTGATCGGCTCACTGTCGATCTGGTACACCACCTATCTATTGGGCCGCCGCCCGGAAGCACAGCCGCTGCAACTGGCCTTCGGCGGCCAGCCGGAGCCGCGCGACTTCGGCCGCACACTGGCCGATGGCGCTTTCCTGATTTATCTGGGCTTCCTCGGCCTGCTGGTGCATAGCCATGAATCGGGCCCCCGAACCCTGCAAATTTCCCTATTGGCGTATGCGATGTATATCGCCACCCGCCTGTTCAGCTCCATCAAACTGACGCTGCGACACGCGGTGACGCTGGGCGCCGTCATGGGCTGGCTGGTGATCACGCGCGGCTGGCTGTTGCCGCTGGCGATCTGGCTCGGCCTGGTCATCCTGGCCGCCGTGCGTGAGCGCCGGATCATCACGTGGCTGTGCGGCGTCAGTTTGCCGATCGCACTGCTGATCACCGGCGCCTGGGTCTTCGCCACCGAGATGATCGTGCCCGACGGGGTGGCGCAGATCAGTACCTGGATGAGCTGGAATCTGTATCAGATCAATTGGCCATCCCTGGTTTCCCTCGGTTATTTTTTCAAATACGGCGTCTGGTTTGCGTGGCCGGCATGGCCTTTCGCAATCTGGGCCATCTACGCCTGGCGCGAACAGCGTACAGCGTTGCACATCGGATTGCCGATCGCCTTTTTCCTGCCGATCCTGGTGCTGACGCTTATGAACGTGCATAGCGACGACGGCATGTTGCTGCCGCTGCTGCCGCCGTTGGCGATTCTGGCGGCGTTCGGTTTGCCGACCATGAAACGCGGCGCGATCAACGCGGTCGACTGGTTTTCCGTGATGACGCTGACCACCAGCGCCGCCTTTATCTGGATCGGCTGGATCGCCAAGGAAACCGGCTGGCCGGCGCAGATCGCCAGGAACGCCTACAAGCTCGCGCCCGGCTTCCAGCCCGGTTTCAGCAAAATTTCCTTTGTCATCGCGGTACTCGCCACATTGTCGTGGATCGTGCTGGTGCATTGGCGCATATCGCGCCGTCCTTCGGTGTTGTGGCGCGCGGTCGTGCTGTCTTCGGGCGGCGTGATTTTGTGCTGGCTGCTGCTGATGACTTTATGGCTGCCGTGGATCAATTACGGCAAGAGCTATGCCGGCGTGGCGCACCAGATCGAGGCCAATCTGCCGCCGGTCAAACAATGCGTCGACAGCAATGTCGGCCCGGCGCAACGTGCATCGTTCGCTTATTTCGGCCACGTTAAATTCGCCGAAACGGAAGGCATGCGCTGCGACTTCCTGCTGTTGCAGGACAGCATCGCCGACGACGATACGCAAAGACAGCAACTGCAGCAATATCCGGGACGCTGGCGCATGTTGTGGGAAGGACGCCGGCCATCGGATCGCGATGAACGCTTCCGCTTATATCGCCGTACTAATTGACGCAATAATTGACGCATTAAGACTAAATAATGGCATCGAATAGTGCATCCGGCCCGAATGCCGATACTGCTGCCGATACTGTTTCCGCTACGGCTGCAGAAACCGCTGCCGGGACGACACTACGCATCGCACGCCTGGCATGGCCGATCCTGATAGGCCAGTTGGCCATCACCGCCAACGGCGTCATCGACACCGTCATGACGTCGCGTTTCTCCACATTGGATCTGGCCGCCATGGCGCTCGGCGTGTCGGTCTATGTCAGTATTTCGGTCGGCCTGTCGGGCGTGTTGCAAGCACTGTTGCCCATCGTCGGCCAGCTATATGGCGCGCGCCGGATGGACGCCATCGGGCCGGAAGTCAAGCAAGGTATCTGGCTGGCGGTTTTCCTGAGCGTCATCGGTTGCATTGCATTGTTTTTCTCGCCCTTGTTCCTGGCAATGGCGCATGCCTCTCCGGAATTGCTCGATAAGGCCACGCTGTATTTGCGCATACAGGCACTGGCGCTGCCGGCAACGCTGGGCTTTCGCGTCTACGCCTCGCTCAACGTGGCCATCGGCCGGCCCAAGATGGTGATGTTGATCCAGGTCCTGGCGTTGTGCGGAAAATTACCCTTGAATGCCTTATTCATTTTCGGCGGCTTCGGCGTGCATGCGTTCGGCGGCCCCGGATGCGCCATCGCAACCACGATTCTTTCCTGGCTGATGTTGCTGAGCGGCGTAGTGGTGATGCGCAGGCTGCCGTTTTACCGGCAACTGCATTTATTCGAAAACGGCTTCCCGCTGCCGCATTGGAAGGCGCAGCGAAGTCTGCTGAAACTCGGGATTCCGATCGGGCTGAGCTACTTCATCGAAGTCACCGCATTTACCTGCATGGCAGTGTTTATCGCACGCCTCGGCACCACTGCCGTGGCCAGCCATCAAATCACCGCCAACGTCGGCGTCGTGTTGTATATGCTGCCGCAATCCATCGCCAACGCCACCGGCACGCTGGTGGCGCAAGCCATCGGTGCCCGCCGGATGGAGGCGGCGCGCAGCACGGCCTATGCCGGTATTCGGCTGGCGGCGATATCGGCCGGACTGATCGGTGTCATGGTCTGGTTCAGCCGCGCCCTGATCATTCGCGCTTACACGCCGGACCCGGTGACGATCGCCGCGGCAATGCCATTGTTCCTGTTCATTTCGTTTTATCAGTTGGGCGATTCGATGCAGGTGACCACCGGCTACGTGCTGCGCGCCTATAAGGTTACGGTGATACCGACGGTGATGTATGCGCTGTCGCTATGGGGAATCGGGATCAGTGGCGGCTATCTGCTGGGACTGGATCCGTTCGGCTTTGCGCCGGCCGCATTGCGCGGCGCGGCGGGATTCTGGTTCGGCAACAGTATCAGCCTGGGCTTGCTGGCGATCGGTTTATTGTTTTATCTGCGCATCGTTCAGCGCCGTGCGGTTGATACGCTGTAGCCGCAAGTCTATTCCTTATTTATCAAGCGGCATTCAAGGCGCGCGCCACCGTTACGCAATGACGCACTTGCTCGGCGATCGGCTCGGGCACCGGAATCTCGTCTCGCAATACCGCTTCGATCCATGACGCCGTGCCGAGCGCATCGTTTTGCTCCGGCAAGGCCGGCAGCGTTTCAACCACGTCCTGCTTTTCCACCAGTTGGGTGTGCACGCCTTGATGAAACCAGTCGATCTGCTGCGCACGGCGCGCATTGGCAACCGTTTCGCCTTCGGTGCCGCGCATCAGGAAGGCATCGCCGCGCGATGGCTCGCCGCGGAAATAGGCGCTCAGCATGGCGAAGTATTCGGGATGGGTGTACGAGGTCAGCCGCAACGCCGGCACCGCAAACGGCTGCATGATTTTGACCAGTGTATGCGTCGAGTTGCGAACCCCGAGAATACGGCGCATCGCCAGCAGTCGCGCCATTTTCGGCGCCAGCACGTCGATCGCCATAAATGCCGGTTGCCGGGCCGCAAGGCGCGCTGAAGCTTCTGCCGTATTGCGGGCGGGCGTATAGCCCATCGCCTGAAAAATCTCTGCGCTGGTCACCCGGCCCGGGTCTTGCATCACGCCATGCACCAGCACCGGCACGCCTTCACGCGCCAGCAACAACGCCAGCAAGGGTGTCAAATTGGCGACGCGGCGCGAACCGTTGTAACTGGGGATGACCACCGGCGCATGATCGCCGTCGGGTGCGGTCAATGGCGTGAATGAGGCTTCGGCAGCCTTCAGGAAACCGCTGACTTCGTCGACCGATTCGCCTTTGACGCGCATGGCCAGCAGTATCGCGCCCAGCTCCAGGTCGGATACGCGTCCGTCCAGCATGGCGGCATACAGCATTCGCGCATCCTCGCGCGACAGGCTGCGGGCGCCATCCTTGCCGCGTCCGATTTCCTTGATGAAGCGGGCGGCCGCCAGCGGCTCGCCATCCGGATTGGCGCTCTGCCCGGGATTCAGGTTCTTTTCGGTATTTTCCATGCCAGAAGGTTACACCAACATGGCTAAAACTGTATTCCATTATAATGACGGGTTATCCTTTGATTTGCTGAATTGCTGAAATTTTATTTATGATTGTCCTTGGCGTTGAATCTTCCTGCGATGAAACCGGCCTGGCCTTATACGATACGGATAAGGGCCTGCTGGCGCATGCGCTGCATTCGCAAATTGCCATGCACGAGGAATACGGCGGCGTAGTGCCGGAGCTGGCGTCGCGCGATCATATTCGCCGCGCCATTCCTTTGCTGCGGCAGGTGTTGCAAGACGCCGTCCTGCCGCGTCAGGAGATCGATGTCGTGGCATACACCCAAGGCCCCGGTCTCGCGGGCGCATTGCTGGTCGGGGCTTCGGTGGCTTGCGGGCTGGCATTGGCGATGGATAAGCCGGTACTCGGCGTCCATCATCTGGAAGGTCACTTGCTGTCGCCGCTGCTGTCGGCCAATCCGCCGGAATTCCCTTTTATCGCGCTGCTGGTATCCGGCGGCCATACCCAATTGATGCGGGTCGATGGCGTCGGCCAATATATTCTGCTGGGCGAAACGCTGGATGATGCCGCAGGCGAAGCCTTCGACAAGTCGGCTAAATTGCTGGGCCTGCCTTATCCGGGCGGCGCGGCTATTTCGCGGATGGCCGAATTCGGCAATCCGGATGCTTATCAAATGCCGCGCCCGATGCTGCATTCGAAGAATTTCAATTTCAGTTTTTCCGGCCTGAAAACCGCTGTGCTGACGGTCGTCAAGAACCATCCGGCCAATATATGCGAACAGGATAAAGCCGATATCGCGCGCGGTTTTGTGGATGCCATCGTCGAGGTATTGGTGGCGAAATCCATGACGGCGTTGAAGCATACCGGTCTGAAGCGGCTGGTCATCGCCGGCGGTGTCGGCGCCAACAAGCAATTACGCGAGGCACTGAATGCTGCTGCGGGCGCGAGGCGTTATAAAGTGTTTTATCCGGAGATAGAATTCTGCACCGACAACGGCGCGATGATCGCCTTCGCCGGCGCCTTGCGACTGCAGGCCAATCCGGCTGCGGCCTCACGTGACTACGCCTTCAGTGTACGGCCGCGCTGGCCGCTGGAGCAGATCAAAAAAGAAGTAGGGTAACGCTGATTTAGTGCCATGGGTGCCCTTTTTTTTAACGCGGCACGGGCCGTACCCCTCGCCCAAATGAACGGTCTTTTATGGATTTAAAG
>DASYCG010000188.1:0-44624 GCA_036500325.1 Herbaspirillum sp.
TTCTGACTGCCGATCACCAGTGTGTGGCCCGCATTATGGCCGCCCTGGAAACGCACGACGCCTTGCGCCTTGTCGGTCAGCCAGTCGACGACTTTGCCCTTGCCTTCGTCGCCCCATTGCGTACCGATGACGACCACATTCTTTACTTTGCTTTTCTGTAACATCGCTTAACCTAAATTTTGAATAATCCAATTTCCGTTATGACAGACCACCGCCCGGTCGCAATCGAATTCGTCCAGGTCATTGTCATGGCCCGGCAAACTCTGAATAACGATTTCACCCGCTTCACGTAACTCTGTAATTTTCTGCTGCAATCCCGGTTCGGTACTCCAGGGCGCGCGCACGGCCGCTTTGCGCGCAGCGCCCGGCATCAAACGCGCCAATTCACGCAGATCCATGGAGAACCCGGTGGCGGGACGCGCACGTCCAAAGGCTTCTCCTACATGATCGTAACGTCCGCCACGGGCGACTGCATTCGGCAGGCCCGGGACGTACGCCGCGAACATGACGCCGCTGTGATAATGATATCCCCGCAGGTCGGCCAGATCGATGATGACGTCGGCATCGGCTGCCAGCTCAACCAGCACCTGCAATTCGTCCAGGGCTTTCGCGATGCCGGGCAATGCCGGCAATACGGCGCGCGCCTTGTCGATTATCGTGACATCGCCGTACAAACCGGGCAATGCCAGCAATGCATCGCGTGTCGCCGGCTTGAAACTCGCGCTGATGACATTCAGATCGGGAATGTCCTTGGCTTGCAGCAAGGTAAACAATTGCGGCGCCTGCTTCAGGGCTTCTGCGTCATCGGCAATAATTGCCTGCAATACGCCCACATGGCACAGATCCAGCCTGACCTTCTTGAAACCGGCCAGACGCAGCGACGCCAACGCCAATTGCTGGATTTCGGCATCGGCTTCGAGTCCGGCATGGCCGTAGATCTCGGCGCCGATCTGCAGCGGCTCACGCGTTGCATGCAGACCGGAAGGCCGCGTCTGCAGCACGCTGCCGGCATAGCAGAGACGCGTAACGGAAGTACGGTTCAGCAAATGGGCATCGATGCGCGCCACCTGCGTTGTCATGTCGGCACGGATGCCCATGGTACGGCCGGATAATTGGTCGACCAGCTTGAACGTCCGCAAATCGGTGTCCTGGCCGGCGCCGGTCAGCAGCGATTCCAGATACTCCAGCATCGGCGGCATGACCAGCTCATAGCCGTACAGACGGAAGTGATCCAGAACCTGACGACGCAGCTCTTCTATTTTTCTTGCTTCCGACGGCAAGACATCGGCAATGTTTTCGGGAAGGAGCCAGTTAGGCATAGGGTAATAAGTCAGAAAATAGAAATTCGGAGAAAATTCAGGATTAACAATAAAGGCACACGCAAAAAATGAAAAGATGCCCGGCGACGAGCATCTTCCCATCTTTGTTGTTTCGCTACTGCATTATTCGCGACGTTATTTGCGCTTATTTCTTCGCGCCGGCTGCACCGGTACCGCCATTTTTAAAATATTTAAAAAATTCGGAGCTCGGGTCCATCACCATTACATCGCGACGGCTCTTGAAACTCGCCCGATACGCTTCGAGGCTACGGTAAAACTTATAAAATTCCGGGTTCTGACTGAATGCCTGCGCATAGATCTGGGAAGCCTTGGCGTCGCCTTCACCACGGATCTTTTCGGCATCGCGGTACGCTTCGGCCAGAATGACAGTCCGCTGACGATCGGCATCTGCACGAATTTTCTCCGATTCAGCCGAACCTGTCGAGCGCAATTCATTTGCGACGCGGACCCGTTCCGATTTCATGCGGTCATAAACCGAGTTATTGATCTGTTCGACGTAATCGACCCGCTTGAGGCGGATATCGACGATTTCCAGACCGATTTGCTTCGCTTCCGCTTCTACCTTGATCTGCAATGCGGTCATCACCTTGCCGCGCTCGCCGGAGATCACTTCGCGTACGGTACGCTTGGTAATTTCCTCGTTGAGTGCAGCTTTGACGATCTGCGACATGCGGTCTTGTGCGCGCTGTTCATCGCCACCCAGGCTGATGAAATACAAACGTGGATCGGCAATACGCCATTTGACGAACGTATCGACCAGAATGTTTTTCTTTTCAGCGGTAATAAAGCGATCTGCATCACCGGTATCAATCGTCAGAATACGCTTATCCAGATAAATCACATTCTGGAATGGCGGCGGCAATTTGAAATGCAGGCCGGGTTCACGAATGACTTGCTTGACTTCACCAAGCGCAAAGACGATGGCGAATTGCCGTTGATCGACGATGAATACAGTCGAAGACAGCAACCATACGGCAATCAGGATGCCGATAATCAGGGAGACCAGGCGATTCATTATCGGCTCTCCCGTGAACGCAAATCAATTGGATCGCGTGAGCGCGCGTCGCGCGACGGATCCACTTGAGCGCCTGCATCCGATGCTGCACCGGGCGTCGGTTGCGGCAAGGGCGCGGCGCCCTGTTTTGCGGCGTCGTCGGCCGCACTTTGTGCAATCAGTTTATCCAGCGGCAAATAAATCAAGTTACTACCCGTTTTTGCGTCGACCATCACTTTGGTCGTATTAGAGAAAATCTGCTGCATGGTATCGAGATACATGCGATCGCGGGTCACTGCCGGCGCTTTTTGATATTCGGCAAGCACTTGCTTGAAGCGGGATGCATCGCCTTCGGCATTGGCGACAACGCGCGAGCGATAGGCCTCCGACTCCTGCATCAGGCGCGAAGCGGCGCCGCTGGCCTTCGGAATCACATCGTTGGCGTAAGCCTGGCCTTCGTTTTTCAAGCGTTCGCGATCCTGGCCTGCCTTGACTGCATCGTCGAACGCTGCCTGCACCTGCTCAGGCGGCTGCACGCCCTGCATGGTGACGTTGGTCACTTGCACGCCCGATTTGTAATGATCCAGGATCTGCTGCATCAACTGGCCGACATCCAACGCGACTTTCTCGCGGCCTTCATACAAAACGTAATCCATTTTGCTTCTGCCGACGATTTCGCGGATCGATGTCTCGGCAACCTGACGCACCATTTCTTCCTGATCGCTGTTATTGAAAATCCACTCTGCCGCATTCTTCAATTTATATTGCACGGCGAACTGGATATCGATGATGTTTTCATCGTCGGTCAGCATCAATGCTTCTTTGGCCTGCTTGTTGCGGGCATTCGCGCGATAACCGATTTCGACGGTGCGCAACTGCGACAAATTGACAACTTCATGACTTTGAATCGGATACGGCCAACGCCAGTTGAAACCCGGCATTGTCGTGTAGCTATACTTGCCGAACGTCAACACAACCGCGGTCTGGCCTTCCTGCACGATAAAAAAGCCGCTGGCAAGCCACAGGCAGACTGCGATCGCCACGATGATGCCGGCGCCGATGCCGGTGCCTTTCATGCCGTCTTTTTTGAAATCGCCGCCGTCGGAACCGCCGCCATTCTTTTTACCGAACAGGCGATTGAAGCGCTGATTGAAATCGCGCCATAGCTGATCCAAATCCGGCGGGCCGCCATTATTGTTCGGTCGCTTGTCGTCGTTGTTCTGGTTATTACGATTTTCGTCCTGCGATCCACGGCCCCATTGAGGATCGTTGAGCGAGAATTTCAATCCAAGCCGTTTTAATAGGGAAACAAGCATTCGTTACGATCCGTCTTCTTAAATTAATAAATTGGCCATGATGCGGGCTTACGCCGGATTACACATGCATGTCCTGAGAATCGTCAACCGATGTCTGGCCGACAGTTTGGAACCTAGCCGCTGCATATTCCGAAATGGCGCTACGCAGCAAATCCGAGCCAGAACCGGTCCGAGCGCTGATAAAAACTCGCTGGATTTTATCATACTCATCCCGCTCAACCCGCGGTTCCATGCCCGCTGTATCAATCTTGTTCCAAACCAGAATCTGCGGTATGTGATCTGCGCCGATTTCCTTCAGAACCAGATTTACCTGCTCGATTTGCTCCAGGCGCACCGGACTTGCCGCATCTACAACATGCAGCAGCAAATCGGCATGAATGGTTTCTTCGAGCGTTGCACGGAAAGCGGCAACCAGTTGATGCGGCAACTCTCGGATAAATCCTACTGTATCCGAGAGCACCACATTACCGGCCTCGCCCATATAGACCCGGCGCGAGGTGGTATCCAAGGTCGCAAACAATTGATCTGCTGCGTAGGCGCCGGCTTTGGTCATGCTGTTGAAAACAGTGGATTTACCGGCGTTGGTGTAGCCGACCAGCGACACCGAGAAGGTAGAACTGCGGCCGCGGGCCCGGCGTTGGGTGGCATGTTGGCGTTGCAATTTTTCTAACTGGCCACGCAGTGCCTTGACGCGCAAACCCAGCAGGCGGCGGTCGGTTTCAAGCTGTGTTTCACCAGGACCGCGCAAACCGATACCACCTTTTTGCCGCTCCAGATGGGTCCAGCCTCGAATCAGCCGAGTGGCCAGATGCTGTAATTGCGCCAGTTCCACTTGAACCTTGCCCTCATGACTTTTCGCGCGTTGCGCAAAAATATCGAGGATCAGGCTGGTGCGATCGAGTACGCGGATTTTCAGCACGCGCTCGAGATTACGCTGTTGCGCAGGTGACAAGGCGTGATTAAAAATGGCAAGTTCGAGATCGAGGTCGGCGATGACGTCGGCAATTTCCTGTGCTTTGCCTGATCCGACAAATAATGCCGCATCGGGACTTGCACGTTTGCCGGTAATAGTCGTGACAGGCTCAACGCCTGCGGATTGAGATAGCAGAGACAGCTCGTCCAGACTTGTGGCAAAGTTGCCTTTGCCAAAGTCCAGGCCGATTAGAACAGCGCGCATTTCACTGCGCGCTGCGGCATTGACCGCATTATTCAGCGGCGTCTGGTGATTCAAGGCTCAGATTCACAGCACGGGCGGGTACAACAGTGGAAATGGCATGTTTGTAGACCATTTGTGTAACTGTATTGCGAAGCAGGACGACATATTGATCGAAAGATTCGATGTGTCCTTGAAGCTTAATGCCGTTTACGAGATAAATCGAAACAGCGACATGCTCTTTTCTAAGGGCATTCAGGAAGGGGTCTTGTAACAATTGCCCTTTATTGTTGCTCATGGCGGCTCCACTATGTTGATGTCAATAAAATCTGGAGGCACTCGGCGTTTTTTCAAGTGCCGCGTACGGAATACTACAAACGATTACACCTGCAAACGATTAGATTACGTCTGCAATAACGGCAATAACGGTGTCAGCGACTCGGTTGAAAGCAATAAGTACACCTATCGTACTGCTTAAAATCCGGTTATCGAAGCTATTTTGAAGACTTTTACCGAAAACTTTATTTATCCGGACGGGCGTACGGGTTTCTACTGGAGCGGAATTCGATTCTCAATGGAGTCCCGATCAGGGCGAAAGTTTCGCGGAAATGTTTCTCGAGATAACGTTTATAGTTATCTTCGATCGATTCCAGCGCATTGCCGTGGATCACGACAATAGGTGGATTTTGCCCGCCCTGATGGGCGTAGCGCAATTTAGGACGAATCGAACCCTTGCGCCGCGGCTGCTGATGCTCCACAGCTTCAATCAGTGCACGGGTAAGCTTCGGCGTCGTCAAATTCGCCATGGCGGCCGCATACGCCGCATCTACCGACTTCATGAAAGGACTGATGCCGGTCGATTTCAGAGCGGAAATAAAATGGAATTTTGCAAATGACAGAAAATTCAGCTTGCGCTCGATATCCATCTTGATTTCATCGCGGCGATCGCTGATGAGGCCATCCCATTTATTAACGCCCACTACCAATGCACGCCCTGTTTCGAGCACGAATCCCGCAATATGAGCATCCTGCTCGGAAATATCTTGTTGGGCGTCAAGTAACAACACCACCACATTGGCTTCCGAAATGGACTGCAGCGTCTTGACAACCGAAAATTTCTCGATCGCTTCAAATACTTTTCCGCGCCGACGAATACCTGCTGTATCGATCAGCGTGTATTGCTTGCCGTCGCGCTCAAATGGAATTTCGATCGAATCGCGCGTTGTGCCGGGCATGTCGAACGCGATCACGCGTTCTTCGCCCAACAAGGTATTGACCAATGTCGATTTGCCCACATTCGGACGCCCCACAATGGCGATTTTGATCCCGCGTGCCGCCGGATCGATCTCTTCTTCAGCCGCGGTGCGCTGGGCGAAGGCAATATCCAGCGATTCTTCGACCAGATCGGTTACGCCGTCGCCATGCGCGGCGGAAATGACATAAGGATCACCCAGGCCCAGCTCATAGAATTCCGCCGTCACCGACGTGTATTTCATGCCTTCGGCCTTGTTCACCACCAGCATGACCGAGCGCCCGGATTTACGCAGGAAATCGGTAATCGTTTTATCGTGCGGCGTCAAACCTTGCCGGCCGTCGACGATAAAGATCACGACATCGGCTTCGACCACTGCCTGCTTGGTCTGCTTGGCCATCTCATGCATGATGCCTTCTTTGGCGACCGGCTCAAACCCGCCCGTGTCGATAACCAAAAAAGGCCGCTCCCCTACCCGGCCCTCACCGTAATGGCGATCCCGGGTCAATCC
Source organism: Herbaspirillum sp. (assembly GCA_036500325.1). Taxonomy (GTDB): domain Bacteria; phylum Pseudomonadota; class Gammaproteobacteria; order Burkholderiales; family Burkholderiaceae_D; genus Herbaspirillum. The sequence continues at coordinate 6,567 of DASYCG010000188.1, forward strand.
GGGCAGGTCTGCGACCAGCGCATCCCTCGAACGAGTGAGCCGGTTGAATAAAGTCGATTTACCGACGTTGGGGCGACCTACAAGTGCAATTACCGGCTTCATCAATTCACTATTCGGCTGCTAAAGCAACCACTGTTCCTGCTTGGGTTTGAAAAATCACGCTTGAACCCGTGACGATAGGGTTGGCGGTAATGGGGCTGCCGTCCGTTGCAACGCGGCCGACAAAGCTGCCGTCTTCCTGCGACACGAAGTGGATATAACCCTGGTAATCGCCGACGGCAACGGTGCTGCCGACCGATGCCGGGGCAGATAATTGACGATAAGATAATTTATCGTTGCGCCATAAAGCAGCGCCGCTAGCTCGTTCGAATTCGATCAGGGTTCCACGATCATCTGCTGCAAATACATAACGCGGATCAACGCTCACGCCGACCGAGCTGGAAAATTCCTTGACCCAGCGCACCGCGCCGCTACCGGTATCGAAACAACCGATGCGGCTCTGGTATGTCACCACGCATACATCGTTGCCCAGCACTGCAGGCAAACCGGATACATCGGCAATACGCTCCAGTTCGGTAGTGCCGCGTGGATCGCCCACCTGGACTTCCCAGATCGGCCCGCCGTTGGTCAATGTCAATGCAGACAAGCGGCCGCCCGGCAATGCAACGAACGCAGTCTGTGCAGCAATCACAATACCCGGCGCGCTACGCAAGGTCAGCGACGGTGTATTGCGTTGCGCCACCCAGCGGCTCGCGCCCGTCACCACATCGTATGCCGCAATCCGATTATCCAGGCTACGCACGATGACCAGGCCGGAACCGACTGCCGGCGCCGATAAAACTTCGCTGCTTGCCTGTACTTTCCAGAGGAATTTACCGGTATTGTCGTAGGCCAGCAGAACGCCCTTTTCGCCGGCCACCGCAACGGTCGTGCCGTCGCTGCCGACGCCGGCCGTCAACTTCATCTTGGTGTCGACGCGCCAAACCTGCTGACCTGTCTTGGCATTGATGCGCACGATCGTGCCGTCAGCGCCCGCAGCATACACACTATCTTCGGCCAAGGCAGGCGAAAACTGATAACCGCCACTCTTCGGTACCGAAGCTTTCCACAGTGTCTGCACATTTTTCGTCGCTTTGAAGTCCACCAGCGGCGCAGGCGGATTAACGACTTTTTTACTGGAAAACCATGAAAATACCGAGCAGCCGGATAACAAGACCACCGCGCCGATGCAAACACATTTGCTGCCGTATTTAAAAACTGTACGCATATTGCTTCCTTTATCGCATTCGATCCGAAATATAACGTCGGTGCCGAGTGTTGCTTAGTTAGTTAGGCTTAATTAGTTACGCTTAATCAATTACGCTTAACTAGGCCGCCGCTTTCGCGCCACCACCAATTGCATCGAGTTTTAATTGAATCAATTGACGACCTGGATCCTTTTGTTCCATCTTTTCCAATGCATCCCGATATGCATCGCGCGCTTCGGGCAACTTGTTTTGGGCAAACAGCACGTCGCCCTTGCGATCGGCAACCGCGCCGGCAAATTGCACCGGGAAATCACCCGACAGCAATTTCAGCGCAGCATCATATTCCTTGGCATCCAATTCGATCCCGGCCAGACGGATCGAAGCGATCGCTTTGTATTCGGCGTCGCGGTGATGTTCGACCACCCATTGCAACTCCGTTTTGGCAGCCGCCATATCGTTGGCGTCGAAAGCGGATTTGGCGGCAACCAGCCCTGCCATCTGCGCGTAGGGCGTGCTGCTGAATTTATCCTGGATCACAGTAGCCACGGGCATGATCTTGGCATGATCTTTCGTGCTCACCGCTCTTTGCAATTCGTCATATAGCTGAGAAGCTTGCATTGTCTGTTTGCGCTGATACCAGTTCCAGCCCGACCAGGCGGCATAAACCGCCAGCACGGCGATCAGCACCCAGGTCAACAAATTGCCGTGTTTCGCCCACCAGGCTTTGATGGTATCGAGTTGTTCCTGCTCTTCAAGATCGTATGCCATGTATATGTCGTATTAAGGGTTCAAAGTTCGGTTCAAGGTTCGAATAAGGAATTGAATCAAGCGTGATAATGAACGTGCTCATGATCGTGATCGTCGCCGACGATCTGATCGACCAGATAATCCGGCACGGCGTCGAAAGCGACTGCGGTTTGCGTTGCTTCACCCGAGGCATCGCGCAGATTCTTCACGACGGCAGTCGCATTGGCAATCTCATCTTCGCCGATGATGATGGCATATGCCGCACCGCTGGCATCGGCCCGCTTCATCTGCGCTTTGAAACCGCCGCCTGCATTGGACGATGCGCAATGTAGCACAACATCCAGCCCGGCACCGCGTAAACGCTCTGCCAGCACAAACGATTGCAACTGCGCTGCCTCGCCCTGATGCACCAGATAGACATCGCATTGATTCGGCGCGAACTGTTCTCCGGAAGCTTTCATCAACTCCAGCAGGCGCTCGACGCCCATGGCGAATCCGCATGCCGGTGTCGGCTTGCCGCCGAACATTTCAACCAGGGGATCGTAACGGCCGCCGCCGCAAACCGTACCTTGCGAACCGAGCTGATCCGTGACCCACTCGAAAACCGTGCGGTTGTAATAATCCATGCCGCGCACCAGGCGCGGATTGACTGTGTAGGGGATGTTGTTGTGTTGCAGAATTTTTTGCACGCCATCGAAATGCGCGCGTGATGCTTCACCCAGGTAATCGAGCAATTTCGGCGCGCCGTTGACCATTTCCTGCATGGTCGGATTTTTGGTATCCAGAATGCGCAGTGGATTCGACAGCAGACGGCGTTGGGCATCCGTATCCAGCAAATCCTTGTGCTGCTCGAAATACACGATCAGGTCGGCGCGGTGCTTGTTGCGCTCTTCGGCGTCGCCGATCGAATTGAGTTCAAGCCGGATATCTTCCAGGCCCAGGTCGTCCCACAGCCGCTGGCACATCATGATCAGTTCGGCGTCGATATCCGGACCGGTAAAACCGATCGCTTCGGCGCCGATCTGATGAAATTGACGATAACGGCCACGTTGCGGCCGCTCATGGCGAAACATCGGGCCGCTGTACCAGAGGCGCTTCGGGCCGTCATAGGTCAGATTGTGTTCCAGCGCCGCGCGCACCACGCCCGCGGTGCTTTCCGGACGCAAGGTCAGATTGTCGCCGTTGAGCGTATCGGTAAAAGAGTACATCTCTTTTTCGACGATATCGGTGACAGCGCCCAGGCCGCGTGCAAACAAGGCCGTCGGTTCGACGATCGGCGTACGTATCTGTTGAAAGCCGTAGCTCTTCAACACGGAATGCACCGTATTTTCGAACAGCTCCCACAAAGGCGCATCGGCGGGCAGGATATCGTTCATCCCTTTGACGCCGACAATCTTCTCGGCTTTTTTATTTTCTGACATCTTGGTGATTCAATATGAGTTAAGTACAAAGGCCATGCAGGCCAAAAACGAGCGAACTTGCAGACTTATTTGCATCAGTCGGTCGTCACTGCTTGTCTGGTGTAACGCTGCTTGACGTAATCCAGCACGATCGCCTGGAATTCTTCGGCAATGCGCTCGCCCCGCAGGGTCATTTTCTTTTCGCCGTCGATAAATACCGGGGCTGCCGGCGATTCGCCGCTGCCCGGCAAGCTGATGCCGATATTGGCATGCTTGGATTCGCCGGGGCCATTCACGATACATCCCATCACAGCGACATTCATGGCTTCAACGCCGGGGAAGTCGATTTTCCATACCGGCATCTGATCGCGCAGATAAGTCTGAATCTTGTCGGCCAGATCCTGAAATACGGTAGAGGTAGTGCGGCCGCATCCCGGACAAGCGATCACCATCGGCGTGAATTTGCGCAAGCCCATGGTTTGCAGCATTTCCTGGCCGACGATCACTTCGCGGGTACGGTCGCCGCCAGGTTCCGGTGTCAATGAAATGCGGATCGTGTCGCCGATACCTTCCTGCAGCAACACGCCCATCGCCGCGCTTGACGCTACAATCCCTTTGCTGCCCATGCCGGCTTCGGTCAGACCGAGATGCAAGGGATAATCGCAACGGCGAGCCAGTTCGCGATACACCGCGATCAAATCCTGCACGCCGGATACTTTGCATGACAGGATAATGCGATCGCCCGCCAGGCCCAATTCTTCGGCGCGCGCCGCGCTTTCGATGGCCGATGTGATCAGCGCTTCGTACATGACATTCTGTGCAGGCCACGGTTGCGCGCGTTTCGCGTTTTCATCCATGATCCGCGCCAGCAATGTCTGGTCCAGACTGCCCCAGTTGACGCCGATCCGTACCGGCTTGTCGTATTTGCAGGCGGCCTCGATCATTTGTGCGAACTGGGTATCGCGCTTGGCGCCCTGCCCGACATTACCCGGATTGATACGGTATTTGGATAATGCGCGCGCGCAATCCGGATAGTCGTTCAACAGGGTATGGCCGTTGTAATGGAAGTCGCCCACCAGCGGCACATCGACGCCCATGCGGTCCAGTTGCTCGCGGATCGCAGGCACTGCCGCGGCCGCTTCTGCATTGTTCACCGTGATGCGCACCAGCTCGGAACCGGCACGCGCCAGATCCTTGACCTGGATCGCAGTGCCGATAACGTCGGCGGTATCGGTATTGGTCATCGACTGCACCACGATCGGCGCCCCGTCACCCATGACGATTTCATTGCTGCCGTAACTGATGACGGCGCGGCGGGCTGCACGACGGAGCGACGGGCCGGACGAGATAGGTAATTGCGAAGATGTCATTTTGAGCCTACTTTAAATCAAGGCGGGCTACATTACTGCTGGTAGCCGACGCCAGTTCAAGGGGTTTTCCACGCAACGTGGCATTCACGCCGGCAGCATTGCCGACCGTCATCGACATCGGTTCGCTGACGTCGAAGGCTTCAGTGCTGCCTGCCTTCATGATGCGAGAAACGACGATGGATTTATCGCCCCGGCGAATTTCGATCCACGAATCCTGGGTAATTTTCAATTGCAAAGGATTGGCGAGAACAACCGGTGCTGCTGGTGCCGGGGGTGTTGCTGATGCTACGGATGTTGCCGACGCGGCAGGTGTTGTCGAGGCTGCCGGGGTTGTCGGGGTTACCGGGGCCGCCGTGATTTCAGCAGCCGATGCCGCAGGCGTCGAAGCGACTGTGACAGCAGCATTCGACGGCACTGCATTTTCACTGTCCGCGACGACCGCAGGCGCAGAAGACGGCTCAGGATTATCGGCGGTGGCGGCAGCGGTAGCGACACTCGATGTCGAAACAGCGCCGCCACCGAAATGCAGACGCTGCAGCAACGATGAATTTTTGATCTCATTCCAGTTGCCGTATTTGATCGCGGCAAACAGGCCTGCTATCACCAGAACACCGAACGCCAGCCACAGCAGCTTTGCAACCGGCAGTTCATGTTGTCCGCGCAATGGCAGGCTGGATTCGGAGAACGGCGTGGAAAGTGTGCGCGACGGCCTCACTTGCGCATCCACTGGCGCCGGATCGGCAGGTAGCGCGGCAATCAACGCTACCGAATCGATCCCCAGCATTTTGGCGTAAATGCGAATAAATCCACGGATCACGACCGGGCTGGGCAATGCCTCATAGCGATCTTCTTCCAGCGCATGAATCTGACGTGTCGCCAGCTTCAAATGGCTCGCGACATATTCAATCGACCAGCCCCTGGCCTGCCGTGCGGCGGCCATGACGGTACCCGGCAATGGCAGAGGCGCCGGCATTGCTTCGGACTGCGGCCGCAGCTCGTCATGGGATGACGGCATCGCCGGTATGTGCTGCTGATCACTCATCAAATGCTCCACGTTGATAAGCTGCGTATTCGGATGAGTCCGGATACAGACTACGCAATTGCATCAGCAATTTTGTCTCTGTCGACGGTTGCTCCGACTTGCGCGCCACTTTAATCGCTAACCATAATGCTTCTGCACCGGGTTGCGCGACGGCAGTCGCGCGTTCTGCATGAAAACTGGCATGCGGATAATCACGGTCGTTAAAATAGAGCCTTGCCAATGCCATATTGCTCTGTACGTTGCCGGGTTGCAGTGCCGCCGCGCGCACGAAGTAATTCTTTGCTGCGTCGCGCTCGCCTAATGACAGACTGCATGTGCCGGCGTTATTCAAAGCCTTTTCCGGTGTCCGATAATCTGGCTGCCGAGCCGCCTTTTCAAACCAGCGCAACGACGCCTGCGCCTGGCCGGTCCGGCACAGAAACCAGGCATAGTTATTCAAATAATCGGGCTGATCCGGCGCGATCTGCAAGGCCTGCTGGAACTCGGCCCCGGCCAGCGCTTGCCGCCCCGACGCCATGTAAATCAAACCCCGCATACTCAATGCATCCGATTGCCGTGGCGCGATTTGCAGCGCCAGCGTGGCTTCATCAAGCGCGACCTGCCACTGACTTTGCTGGTAATACGCAAGCGCCAGTTGCAGATGCACATCGGCGCGCCGCTGATCGGCTGCAGTATCGTGAGACTGCGCATCGCCTCCCCACGCAGCGCTTGAATTCGCGCAAGCCGCCAACAGCAAAACTGAAATCAACGCCGCAACCCCTCGCTGCAAGCGCTGGTTCACTCCGTTATCTCCACCAGCCGGCCGAAATTCTTCCCAAATTTTTGTTGATATTCGGTCATTTTCTGCATGCGTTCCTGTACCCGCGTCCGATCCTGCACCTCGCCGGCCAATTGGCCGCAAGCCGCATCGATATCGTCACCGCGCGTCTTGCGGATAGTCGTGACAATGCCGGCGTCCATCAAAATCTGCGCAAATGCTTTGATGCGGGGATTCTTGGACCGGGTCAAACCGGATTCGGGGAAAGGATTGAATGGGATCAGATTGAACTTGCAAGGCACGGCATCGGGGCCGTTCAGCACCAGTTCGATCAGTTCGCGCGCATGGACATCGCTATCGTTGACGCCGTCGAGCATGCAATATTCGAAGGTCACGAAATCGCGCGGCGCGAATTCGAGGTAGCGTTTGCATGCCGCCATCAATTCGCGCAATGGGTGTTTTTTGTTCAGGGGGATCAGGCTGTCGCGCAAGGCGTCGTTGGACGCGTGCAGCGATACCGCCAAAGCCACCGGACATTCCTGCGAAAGTTTATCGATCATCGGCACTACACCGCTGGTCGACAAGGTCACGCGACGCCTGGACAAGCCGTAGGCATTGTCATCCAGCATCAGCTTGAGCGCGGTGACGGTAGGGCCGAAATTGAGCAACGGCTCGCCCATGCCCATCATCACGACATTGGTGATCTGGCGCTCGCCTTTAGGGCCGGCCTCGATACCTTTGGTCCGGCGCAATTCAAATTCTGCCATCCACAGCTGGCCGATAATCTCGCCAACTGTCAAATTGCGGTTAAAGCCCTGCTTGCCGGTGGAACAGAAGCGGCAATTTACAGCGCAACCCGCTTGTGTGGAAATACACAAGGTGCCGCGGTTTTCTTCCGGGATAAATACGGTTTCTATTGCATTGCCCTGCCCGACATCGAGCAGCCATTTGCGGGTGCCGTCGGTAGAGGTATGGTCGCTGATGACATCGGGCGCCAGCACCATCGCGCGGCCCGCCAGTTTTTCCCGCAGCGATTTGGCCAGATCGGTCATTGCATCGAAATCGGATGCGCCGAATTGATGAATCCAGCGTTGCAACTGCTTGGCGCGGAACGGCTTCTCACCCAACTCGCCGCAGTAAGCGACCAGTTGCGCGGGATCCAGATCCAGCAGATTGGTGAGAACGGTCATAGCGCCAGTCTTTGGTCGCGCCGCCCGCGCCGCCCGGTTGGGCTAAGCGCGGAACAAGCGCGTGATATCAATATGAATCAACGTGAGTGAATATTCGATGCAGGGAAGAAATAAGCCATTTCAACATTGGCATTCTCGGCAGAATCCGAACCATGCACTGCATTCGCGTCGATCGAATCGGCGAAGTCTGCACGAATAGTGCCGGCTTCCGCTTTTTTCGGATCGGTTGCGCCCATCAGGTCGCGATGCTTCAGGATGGCGTTTTCGCCTTCCAGTACTTGTACGATGACTGGACCGGAGATCATGAAATCGACCAGATCCTTGAAGAAAGGACGTTCGCGATGCACTGCATAGAAACCTTCTGCTTCAGCGCGCGACAGATGCTGCATGCGGGCGGCAATGATCTTCAGGCCAGCGTTTTCGAAACGGCTGTAAATTTGTCCGATTACATTTTTTGCGACTGCGTCCGGCTTGATAATCGACAGTGTGCGTTCAATTGCCATCTGTAAAAACTCCAATAGAATGAAAGGGTTAGACCCCGTTAATAAACTGATTTCAACAAATTTTTAACAGGGCCTAGGATTGTAAATTGATAAAGCAATCAACCCGTGATTTTAACATGAAACATTATAAATACGGCATCAACTTACCCTATGCCGGGAATGCCGCGCAAGAGGCCTCGCCGCCGGGTCAAAACGCACGCAAGATGCGCGACGTGGTATTCTGCGTAAGCTTATTCACCATGTAAGAGGAGAACCATATCATGGCGCTAAATCGAAATCTGCAAGACACATTACGTTCCAGCAACATCGGCACACTCGCCGGCCACCGCGTGCTGCGCAACACCTACTGGCTATTGGCCCTGTCGATGATCCCGACCATCTTCGGCGCCTGGCTGGGCGTTCAAATGCACATCAACCTGCTCGGCGCCAGCCCGTTCATGGGATTCATCGTCTTCATGGCGATCGCGTTCGGTTTCTTCTATGTCATTGAAAAAACCAAGAACAGCGGATGGGGCGTCGTGGCGCTGCTCGGATTCACTTTCTTTATGGGCCTGATGCTGTCGCGCCTGATTGAACATGTGCTTGGCTACGCCAACGGCACCCAGTTGATCATGACCGCTTTTGGCGGCACGGCAGCGGTATTCGGCGTCATGGCGACTGTCGCTACCGTCTCCAAACGGGATTTTTCCGGCATGAGCAAGTGGCTGTTTGCAGGTTTGCTGGTCATCATCGTGGCTGCCCTGGCTAACGTTTTCCTCCAATTACCGGCCTTGCAACTCACCATTTCCGTAGTTGCGATCGCTATTTTCTCCGCATATTTATTGTATGACGTGCAACAAGTCATCAACGGCGGCGAAACAAATTACATTTCAGCAACTTTACGCATTTATCTGGATGTCTACAACATCTTCGTGAATCTGTTGTCGATTCTGGGAATCATGGGCGGCGATCGCCGTTAAGCAGAATCGGAATCAAATTCGGAACCAAACAAAAAGCCGACCCTGGGGTCGGCTTTTTACGTCTGAATTACGTCCGAAAATTGAAAACGGCCAAGACTGGTTCTAGGCAATCAGATCGAATACCGCGATCGACTCCACATGCGCCGTATGCGGGAACATATTGACGACGCCGGCATGCTTCAATGCATAACCGCCCTCTTGCGTCAGCATGCCGGCATCGCGTGCCAAGGTACCGGGACTGCATGAAACGTAGACGATGCGCTTGGGCTTCAATTCCGGCGCCAACGCGCCAAGATCGATCATGGCCTGACAAACCGCCTGAGCGCCATCGCGCGGCGGATCGATCAGCATCCGATCGAATTTACCCAGGGCGATGAAATCCTGTGCTGTCGCCTCGAACAGATTCCTGCAATAAAATGCCACCTTATCGCTCAGGCTGTTCGCTGCGGCGTTATCGGCTGCACGCTCGGTCAGCGCGGTACTGCCTTCGATCCCCACCACACTGGCTGCCTGCGTTGCAATCGGCAGCGTGAAATTACCCAATCCGCAGAACAGATCGGCCACCCGCTCACCAGGTGCAACATCAAGCAATCGCAGCGCGCGCGAGACCAGTACCCGATTGATCTGATGATTTACCTGCGTGAAATCGGTTGGCTTGAACGGCATCCGCACGCCGAATTCAGGCAAGGTGTAATGCAAATCCGATTGCGCAGGATAAAACGGATGTGCGCTGTCCGGCCCTTGCGGCTGCAACCACCATTGCACATCGTGCAGATCGGCAAAGGCGCGCAGCTTCGATTCATCTGCGGCATTTAACGGTGTCATATGACGCAGCACCAGCACCGTCAATTGCTTGCCGGCTTCGTTCTTGCCTTCGCCCTCGCCTTCACCGATAGCCAATTCGATCTGCGGCAATGCATCCATGGCATCCATCGAAGCGATCAGGTGGCGCAGCGGCACCAATAGCGCAGACACGTTCGCCGGCAAAATCAAGCACGAAGTCATATCGGTGATGAAAGAAGATTTGCGCTCATGAAACCCGACCAGCACGCCGCCCTTTTTCGGTACATTGCGCACCGAGATGCGAGCCCGGTAACGGTAGCCCCAGGTCGGGCCGTAAATCGGCCGCAGTATATTCTCTGCCTTGAGTTTGCCGATATGCCAAAGACTGTCTTCCAGTACGCGCTGCTTGGCCGCAACCTGCGCCGACGGCTCCAGATGCTGCATTGCGCAGCCGCCGCAAAGTCCGAAATAGGTACATTCGGGTTTCACGCGCATGCTCGATTCGCGATGCAGCGCGGTCATATTGGCCGCTTCCCATTTCGGTTTTTTACGATAGACGCTGTAACCGACACGTTCGCCCGGCAGCGCGCCTTCGACGAAAACCACCTTGCCGGGCGTGTCGTCTTCATTGCGCAGATGGCCGATGCCGCGCCCTTCCATGTCCAGCGATTCAATATCGAGAATGAGATCTTGCATAAATGACTAACTGCGGCTGTAAAAGCAATGCGCCGCGTAGCTTCACGCGGCGCAGCTTGCCTGAATTATCTTGGTGGAAGGTATTTGGCGGGATCGACCGGCTTGCCCTGCTGGCGTATTTCGAAATGCAGCATCACCGAATCGCTATCCGAATTACCCATTTCGGCAATTTTTTGCCCTTTGGTGACTTGCTGACCTTCTTTCACCAGGATGGTTTTGTTATGCGCGTAGGCAGACAACAAATTGTTGCTGTGTTTGACGATCACCAGATTGCCGTAACCGCGAATGCCGGCGCCGGCATACATTACCTTGCCTGCACCGGCGGCCATGACGGACTGACCGCTCTTGCCGGCAATATCGATCCCTTTTTTGGTCGAGAAATTACCGATGACTTTACCCTCGGCCGGCCACATCCAATCCATGGCAGCCTCTTCGCCGGCGGCCGCAGGTGCAGCAAGTGAACCGGACGCGCCGGGTGCCGACGGGGCCGACGAAGCAGCCGAGCTGTCCGTTTTCGCACCGGACTGTGCCGGCGCAGGCGCATTATTCACAGCGGCATCCGGCTTTTCCAGTTCGGCCAGTGTGGCATCGGAATAAGGACGTTTGTCGCCACGCGGCCCGTTTTTGTTCAGGCTGCTATCCGCGGCCGGTGTGCCGGCAACGGTAGAGGGCGCACCCAAAGGCTTGACTTCGACGGACGAACCGCCGCCGACAGCGCCGAGCTGCACACCACCCACAGCCGGCGCGCCTGCGTCCGGCGGCAGCACCCGCAGCATTTGATCGACTTTTATATCGTTCGGATTGGCCAGGTTATTCCAGGTAACGATGTCTTTATAATTTTGCCCGACATCGACAGCAATGCGGAATAAGGTATCGCCCTTTTTGACACGATAATAACCGTGGCCTTCCGATACCGGCGCACCGGCAGGAGGTGCAGCGGCGGCCGTGGCCTCGGCGGATTGGGAAGTACGGGAAACAACCGGCGCCTGTGTCATGGACGTGGCGCAAGCCGCCAGCAATGCGCTCAAGATAACAACCGGGATCAGGCGTGTTTTTTTCATACTCATTACGATTTCAGTTTTCTGCAACGATAGCATTTGGTTGATTGACAGTTCATCAGTGTCAGTTGCCGCCGATAAACATTTTACGATCCAATACGGTCACACCACGCCTGGCCGCAAAGGAACAAAACGGCAGTGCTCCAGCGTGACGTTACTCCATTCGAATTTGCCGATGCGCTCGATCAGTTGCAGCACTTGATGCTGCCCGCCGACCGGTGCAATCAGACGCCCCCCTATGGTCAATTGATCCAATAACGCTTGCGGCACCTCCAATCCGGCCGCGGCCAGAATGATGCCGTCAAATGGCGCTACTTGCGGCAGGCCAAGCATACCATCTCCGTAGTGCAAACGAATGTTGGGAATGCGCATTGGCCGCAAATTGCGTTTAGCCAATTCATGTAGAGGTTTGATGCGTTCGATCGAGTAGACTTCATCGGCCACGACCGACAGCACCGCCGCCTGATAACCGCAGCCGGTGCCGATTTCCAGTACGCGCTTGAGTTCGCCGCCGGCATGGTTGTCGCGCATCACTTCAATCATGCGGGCCACGATATAGGGCTGAGAGATGGTTTGCTGATAGCCGATCGGCAGCGAGGCATCGATATAGGCCTGACTGGCCAGCGCCGGTTCCATGAACAGATGGCGCGGCACCGCTTCCAGCGCAGCCAATACTTTGGTGTCCCGCACACCCAATTGCGCTACCCGGTCCACCATCGCCTTGCGCACGGCATGGGAAACCATCGGGGTGCTGCTGTAGTTAACATCCGCGCCGCGCCCCGTTTTCGCAGCAGCCGATGCGTGGGCATGCGATGTTGCGCGTGCTTGCGCCGGTACGGTGGCATGGCGGCCGGTGTTTTGCGCGGTCTGGCGCGACAAATTGGATGCTGCGCTGGTCGCTGCATTGCGGGTCGCGGTCTGGGGCGTTGCTGTTTTGGCAATTGCCTTGGCCGGCGTTTTCCCTGGATTTTTCTGCGCCAGCGATGCCAGCGACAGCGGAAAGCGCTTATTCTTGTCAGTCATGCCAGCGCCTCGCGCAGCGCCTGCAATTGCCTGGCGTGAGTCAAATCGATTTGCAACGGCGTGATCGAAACCAGGCCTTGCGCGACCGCATGAAAATCCGTGCCCTCGCTGGCGTCCAGTACCTTGCCGACCGCGCCGATCCAGTACATGTCCTGGCCGAACGGATCGGTCAGCTTGTGCACCGGTTCCGACGCATGCCGCTTGCCGAGCCGGGTTGCGACCGGATGGCCTAGCTGATCGTAGGGAAGATTCGGAATATTTACGTTGAGCAGGTAAGGACGCGGCAATTGATCGAACTGGCGCATCACAATCTCTTTGGCGACTTTGGCCGCTGCGTCGATTTCGACCCAATCGCGCTCGACCTGGGAAAATGCGATCGCCGGAATGCCGAACAGATAGCCCTCGGTGGCGGCTGCCACGGTGCCCGAATACAGGGTGTCGTCGCCCATATTCTGGCCCTGGTTGATACCTGAGACAATCAGATCTGGCTTGAATGACAACAAACCGGTCAATGCGATATGCACGCAATCGGACGGCGTGCCATTGACGAAATAGACGCCGCCGGCAGTTTTCCCGACCGTCAACGCGCGTTCCAATGTCAGGGAATTGGAACTGCCGGAACGATTGCTGTCCGGCGCCACCACAGTCACCTCGGCGAACGACGACAGCGCATCGGCCAGCGCGATCAGGCCGGGCGCCAGATAACCATCGTCATTGCTGATCAAAATTTTCATGACGTGATTTTACCTGAGGCAGCCGCGTCGGATGTCCTATCTTTGGCACTGAAAAATGCCTGTACATCGGCGATCTCCCGGGTCCGCTTGAACGGCGGCAGGCTCTGCCAGATACGCTTGCCGTAGCCCTTGGAAATCAGGCGCGGATCGCAAATCATCAGCACGCCGCTGTCGGTTTCATCGCGGATCAAACGGCCTGCCCCCTGCTTCAGATTGATAATCGCCTCCGGCAGCTGATGGTGCATGAATCCGTTCAGGCCCTGCTTTTCCAGCTCGGTAATGCGCGCGGCAAGCACCGGATCGTCCGGCGGCGAAAACGGCAGCTTGTCGATGATTACCAGCGACAGCGCCTCGCCGCGCACATCCACGCCTTCCCAGAAACTCTGGCTGCCGATCAGCACGCCGTTACCCGAAGCCCGGAAACGATCCAGCAATTCGGTCCGCCCCGATTCGCCCTGTACAAACAACGGATATTTCAGCCCCCGCTGCTCGAACTCGGAACGCAAACGTTCGGCCGCGCGTTTGACCGCGCGCAGCGTGGTGCATAACAGGAAAGTGCGGCCGCCGGCAGCTTCGATGGCGGGTAGCGCAACATCGATCACGGCGTCGGTATAGTCGGGAGAATTGGGCTGCGGCAGGCCGTTCGGAACATACAGCAAACCTTGCTCCGCATAATCGAACGGGCTGGGCCAGGATTGCGCCGGCTCATCGATCAATCCCATTTGCGACGTGTAATGATGAAAATCGTTTTTCACCGCCAGCGTGGCCGAGGTGAATATCCAGGTCCGCGGCGTGCCTTCGCGCTGCTTGTTGAAAATCGGCGCAATCGACAAGGGCGTGCGATGCAATTGCAACGAAGATGAAAATGCCTCGACCCACAGCACCGATTCCGGATCGGCCTGCCCGGCCGTGCTCTTGGCCGCGCCTTTGCCGGTGGTCTTGTTCCAGCCTGCCAGCCGGCCCGACAATTCGATGGCGCGGGTACGGCACTGCTCGATGCTTTCCGCCCGTTCGGCCTGTTTTTCCAGCGTCAGCAACATGTCGCCCAAACTGGAGATCAAGGTTTCCAGCGCAGGGAAAAATACGCTCGATGGGGCAATCTGATGCAGGGCCAGCCGCACCACATCTTGCGGAAACGCCAGACGCAGATCGCGCGCCGCACGTTCCACCGGCGTCACCAGTTTGGCCCAATCGGCGCCGTCGCGCGCGTGCGACAGACCTTCCGCCAGCACATCGCGGCACAATTCCAGCACTTGCGAAGTCGAGACCGTATCGCCGAAAAACAGGGTTGCCGTCTCAGGCAATTGATGCGCCTCATCGAAAACAATCGTATTGGCAGACGGCAGCAGTTCAGCCACGCCGGTATCCTTGAGCGCGACGTCGGCGAAGAATAAATGGTGATTGACCACGACCACGTCGGCCTGCTGTGCTTCCTTGCGCGCTTTCATCACAAAACAGTCCTGGTAATACTGGCATTCGGCGCCGAAGCAGGTGTCGCGGGTGGACGTCACCAGATTCCAGATCAATGCCGTTTCCGGGACCTGGGTCAGCTCAGCTTTGTCGCCCGATCCGGTGGTCTTCATGAAACGCGATATCTCACGCAGATAACCGACATCCTCGCGCGCAGTCAGCCGTCCGTTCTGCAGCGTGCGCTCCAGATGAAAATGGCAGACGTAGTTGGCGCGCCCTTTCAGCAGCGCGACCGAAACCGGCACGTTGAGCGCCTTGCGCACGGTTGGAATATCGCGCGAAAATAATTGGTCCTGGAGATTTTTGGTGCCGGTCGAGATGATGGTTTTGCCGCCCCATAACAATGCAGGCACAAGATAGGCAAAGGTCTTGCCGGTGCCGGTGCCGGCTTCTGCGATCAGGGTGGTGCGTTCGGTGATGGCGCCGGCGATCGCCTTGGCCATTTCGGTTTGCGAGCGGCGCGGCCGAAAGCCGCCGACTGCGCCGCCGAGCGGACCGCCGGCGCCGAAGAGCTGGTCGATTTCTGCGTCGTGGTCGCCGGTGGCGTCTCTATCCGTATTCGCAGTGTCAGTATTTACTAATTCTTCGGTCAAAATAGCGGCAGGGGTTCAAACTCAATGTTCAGAATCAAGGTTCAGACTCAAATTCAGGCAGGAATGTCGGGGACTAATTGCATCTTGAGCAGCATGATATGGTCCTTCAATTGCAGCTTGCGCTTTTTCAGACGCCGCAACTGCAACTCTTCATGATTCACGTCGCGCGTCAGTATGTCGATGACTGCATCGAGGTCGCGATGTTCGACCTCCAGCTCGACGATGCGGCGCTGTATATCTTCTCGTTGCGTGCTGGTCATTGCGTCATTGCAGAGCTTTATTGAAAAAAACCGTAACGGCGGGTCGCCCAAAAATCGATGGCGCAAAGCAAAACGATAGTTTACTCGAAAACCGCCTCGAAAACGTCTCGAAGCAGCTCGAAACTACCCTGTATTCTTTAGTGGCCGTTTTTGCAACGGTTTGCGGCTATTACGGTCATCAGGGCCTTCGCTACCCGGCCTATTTTTGTCCGGCCGCCTTGGCGGCTGCTTCGTCAGCCGCTTTCTGCGCTTTTTTGGCTGCCACTTCCTTCTGACGGTCTTGCGCGTCTTTCACCTTCTTTTGATAGGCGGCGACGTTGGCGTCATGCATTTTGGCGTCGGCTTCCTGCTGTGCGCGCACTTGCTGCATTTTCTTTTCATGTTCGGCAATACGTTGATCCGGCGAAGTTGTCGGCGCCTGCGCCCTGGCATCGGC
Source organism: Herbaspirillum sp. (assembly GCA_036500325.1). Taxonomy (GTDB): domain Bacteria; phylum Pseudomonadota; class Gammaproteobacteria; order Burkholderiales; family Burkholderiaceae_D; genus Herbaspirillum. The sequence continues at coordinate 22,835 of DASYCG010000188.1, forward strand.
CTCAGCCGAGCGCTGCTTGCTTTCCTCTATTTTTTGCGTATTCGCCAGTGCATTTTTCTTTTGCTCCTCGGCGCGGCGCGGCGCATCGGCCAACTCCTGAGCGCGCTGATCGGCTAAGGCCTGGTCGCGATCGTCGGCACGCGCCTGACGCAAATAGGTATTCGCCTCAATTTCGATATTCTTGATTTTCTTGGTTTCAGCGCGGTGCTGATCCCGCACCTTTGCCAGGCAGGAGGACACGAAAAATTTCTTATAGCAAACACGTTCGTCGCGAATCAGCTGGATATCGATGCGATCGTGCTCTTTGGAGGTAGCGGCCAGCGCCGCATCCGCTGCCGGCACGGATTTGATGCTGCCGGCGGGATATTGATCGGACAATCCTGCAACACCGGAGGGTGCAGCCGGCTCATTCTGCGCCGATGCCAATTGCATCAGGCCGAGCAATACCGGCATTGCCAGCAGGCGCATCGTTTTCAAATCAAAATTCACTGTTTCGTCCCGTTTTAACCGACCGCTTTGTTTATTTTAGTCCATCCGACTCACGTAATCGAACCCGCAGCATCCCGCCGTTCCGCATCCATATATTCGCGCGATTGCATTTCTATGATACGGGAAACAGCTCGCTGGAACTCATTTGCCAGCGGACCGACAGTATATAGCGCATCCGGCTCGACTTCGGCGGACATGATCAATTTCACCTTATGGTCGTAAAACACGTCGATCAGCCAGGTGAAGCGACGCGCCTCGGATGACATCGCGACCGACATTTGCGGAATGCCGGACAGCACGACGGTCTTGAAGCGGCTGGCGATTTCCAGATAATCGTTTTGCGAGCGCGGGCCGCCGCACAAGGTAGCGAAGTCGAACCAGATTGCGGTGCCGGCACGGCGCAAGGCGCGGATCTCGCGCGCTTCGATGTGCACGCGCGGTTCTTCGTCGGCAGTTTCGGCCACGCTGGCGAATGCCTGCCGCAGCGCTTCATCGGTGGCGGCATTCAAAGGCGTGTGATAAATCTCGACCTGTTCCAGAGCGCGCTTGCGATAATCGATGCCGGCATCGATATTCATGATGTCCATATTGTCTTTGAGCAACTGAATCGTCGGCAGCAAGCGATCGCGGTGCAAACCGTCCGGATAGAGCAGATCCGGATCGTAATTCGACGTCATGACAAAGGAGACGCCGCTGTCGAACAGCGGCTGGAGCAAATTGTAGAGAATCATCGCATCGGCAATGTCCGACACATGAAACTCGTCGAAGCAGATCAGGCGATATTTTCGGGCGATGCGGCGTGCTACGTCGTCCAGCGGATTCGCCACATTCTTCAGTTCATCCAGCTCGCGATGCACTTCCCGCATGAATTCGTGAAAATGCACACGGGTCTTGCGCACCAGCGGCACGACCGAATAGAAACTATCCATCAAAAAAGATTTGCCGCGCCCCACCCCGCCCCATAAATACACGCCCCGCGGCACGTCCGGATGTATGACCAGGCGCCTCAGCGAATTCGAGCGCCGGGCTTTGTAATCGGTCCACTCTTCATAGGCGTGCTGCAGACGATCGATGGCCCGCAATTGCGCTGCATCGGATTGATAGCCGCGTTCGGCTAAAGCCTGCGCATAAAACGCGCGAACATCCATCTTGCTCAATCGATTTCCCCGGCCAGAAAACAAAACGGGCGGGCCAACGCCCGCCCCCGTACTATTGCTTGTACTTGCTCGATCCTGCTACCACGGCATTAGAAATTCAATGCGCGTTTGTCGACAGCCAGCGCTGCTTCCTTGGTTGCTTCGGATAAGGAAGGATGCGCATGGCAGATGCGCGCGATGTCTTCCGAGGATGCACGGAATTCCATCGCCATCACGGCCTCGGCGATCAATTCGGACGCCATCGGTCCGACAATGTGCACGCCCAGAACTTCGTCGGTCTTGGCATCCGCCACCACTTTTACCATGCCGGACGTGTCGCCCAATGCACGGGCACGGCCATTTGCCAGGAATGGGAACGTGCCTGCTTTATACGCGACGCCATCGGCTTTCAACTGCTGCTCGGTCTTGCCGACCCAGGCAATTTCGGGCGAAGTATAAATGACCCAAGGCACGGTATTGAAATTGACGTGGCCGTGCTGGCCGGCAATCCGTTCGGCCACTGCAACGCCTTCTTCTTCGGCTTTATGCGCCAGCATCGGGCCGCGCACCACATCGCCGATTGCCCAGACGTTCGGCAGATTGGTTTTGCAATCGCCGTCGACCGCAACGAAACCGCGCTCATCCAGCTTCAAGCCAATACCTTCGGCGTTCAGGCCGGTGGTATTCGGTATACGGCCGATCGACACGATGAGTTTGTCGAAAACGGCTTTTTCCGCCTTGCCCGTTGCATCGACGTAGTCGACGGTCACTTCTTTTTTGCCGGCTTTGATATCGCCGATCTTGACACCCAAAGTAACGACCAGGCCTTGCTTGGCCAACAACTTTTGCGCTTCCTTGGCAATCTGTTCGTCGACCGCACCGAGGAAAGCCGGCAGCGCTTCCAGCACGGTGACTTCCGCGCCGAGACGACGCCAGACGCTGCCCATTTCCAGGCCGATCACACCGGCGCCGATGACGCCGAGTTTTTTCGGCACTTCGGTGATTGCCAATGCGCCTGTGTTCGACAGGATCAGGGATTCATCGAATGGCGCGCCGGGCAGCGCCCGCGCATTGGAGCCGGTTGCAACGATCACATGCTTGGTCGTGATGACTTCTTCGGCGGCGCCTGCCACCTTGATTTCGTAGCCGCTGGTGTCGGCTTTGGCGAACGAACCGCGGCCATGGAAAAAAGTAACCTTGTTCTTCTTGAACAGGTATTGAACGCCATCGTTGTTCTGTTTGACGACGCCGTCCTTGCGCGCCAGCATTTGCGCCAGATTCAGGCTCAGGCCTTTAACGTCGATACCGTGTTCGGCAAAGGCGTGTCCTGCGTGCTCATAGTGCTCCGACGATTGCAGCAAAGCCTTGGATGGAATGCAGCCGACATTGGTGCAAGTACCGCCCAGCGCCGGGCCGCCCTTGTCGTTTTTCCATTCATCGATACAGGCCGTGTTAAAGCCCAGCTGGGCTGCGCGGATCGCCGCGATATAACCGCCGGGACCGCCGCCGATGACCACTACGTCAAAACTCTTGCTCATGGTTATTCCTCAGATTGTTACTGCTTGCGCATGACCCGGTGCGTCAGGATGCGCCATCGGCATCCGGCCACCATCGCCATCACGCTAAAATGAAAACGCAGAGCAAGGAGAATCGAACTGCTTCTCTGCTTGCTCTGCGTGTTATCTGCCGCTGTTCTCTACTTTCTCGCGAATGCCGATTACAGATCCAGCAACAGACGTGCCGGATCTTCCAGCGCATCCTTGATCGCAACCAGGCTCAGGACTGCTTCGCGGCCATCGATGATGCGATGATCGTAAGACAGTGCAAAGTAGTTCATCGGACGCACCACGACCTGGCCGTTTTCAACCACGGCGCGTTCCTTGGTGGCATGGATGCCCAGAATTGCCGATTGCGGTGGATTGATGATCGGTGTCGACAGCATCGAACCGAAAGTACCGCCGTTGGACACAGTGAATGTGCCGCCGGTCATTTCTTCCAGAGACAGTTTGCCGTCACGTGCCTTGACGCCGAATTCGCCGATCTTCTTCTCGATGTCGGCAATCGACATTTGATCCGCGTCGCGCAACACCGGCACGACCAGGCCGCGTGGCGAACCGACTGCCACACCGATGTCGAAGTAACCGTGATACACGATATCGTTACCGTCTACCGACGCATTGACGATCGGATATTTCTTCAAGGCGGCAACCACGGCCTTGACGAAGAAAGACATGAAACCCAGTTTCACGCCATGTTCTTTTTCGAATTTGTCTTTGTATTTGTTGCGCAGATCGATCACCGGCTGCATGTTGACTTCATTGAATGTCGTCAGGATGGCGTTGGTGGCTTGCGATTGCAACAGGCGTTCTGCGACACGTGCGCGCAGGCGGCTCATCGGCACGCGTTCTTCAGGACGGCCGCCCTGCACTGCTGCCGGTGCGTTGACCGACTGCAACGCAGGTTTGGCCGGCGCCGGTGCTGCCGGCATTGCCAATGTGTTGAGGACATCGCCCTTGGTGACGCGGCCGTCTTTACCCGTGCCGCCGACTTGCGAGGCGCTCAGGTTGTTGTCGGCCAGCATCTTGGCGGCAGCCGGCATCGCGATCGCGCTTGCATTCTTCGGCGCCAGTTCAGGCGCAGCCGACGGGGTCGGCGCGTTGGTGCTCGGCTGCTGCACCGGCAAGGCGCTTACTTCCATCGGGCTGACCTTGGCCGAACCGTCGGTATCGATCAGTGCGATCACTTGTTCCGCGACGACAGTGCTGCCGTCCGGCGCCATAATTTGGGTAATGATGCCGGCTTGCGGCGCCGGCAGTTCCAGCACGACTTTGTCGGTCTCGACGTCGATCAGATTTTCATCCCGTCCAACTGGTTCGCCTACTTTTTTATGCCATTGCAACAGCGTGGCTTCTGCGACGGATTCCGACAGCTGGGGGACTTTAACTTCAATAATTGCCATGTAATTCTCCGGTTCTGGTTGTTCGCTGAACGCGCTCCCGCCCTCGCGGGGCGCGCTGTATAGGTGTCAATAAGGTGCGTAAGCTTCGCGATAGAATCGAGCCCAAAGCTTATTTCGACAGTACAAAGCCTTTCAGTTTTGCAAATGCCGCATCGAGCAAAGCCTTTTGCTGCGCGTAGTGCTTGTCGTAATAACCGACTGCAGGCGACGCGCTGGCAGGACGGCCCGAGTAAGCCAGTTTCTGGCCGTCGGTCAGGTTTTCGAAGATATTGTGCTGGATCTGCAGCCATGCGCCCTGATTCTGCGGCTCATCCTGCGTCCAGACCAATTCGTTGAAGTTAGGGAATTGCTTTAGAACCGAAGCAAATGCCTTGTGCGGGAACGGATACAACTGCTCGAGACGAATGATCGCCGTATCGGTTTGCGCCCGCTCTTTACGCGCATTGACCAGATCGTAATAAACCTTGCCCGAGCAGGCCACGATGCGCTTGACCTTCTTCGGATCGATCTTGTCGTCCACTTCGCCGATCACCGTTTGGAAAGAGCCTTTGGCCAGATCGGCCAGCGGCGAGCCGGCATCCTTGTTACGCAGCAGCGATTTCGGCGTCATGATGATCAGCGGCTTGCGGAACAAGCGAATCATCTGACGGCGCAATACGTGGAAAATCTGCGCGGCGGTAGTCGGTTGCACCACTTGCATATTGTTATCCGCGCACAATTGCAGGAAGCGTTCCAGACGTGCCGACGAGTGCTCCGGACCCTGGCCTTCGTAACCGTGCGGCAGCATCAGCGTCAGGCCGGATGCGCGGCCCCACTTCACTTCGCCGGAGCTGATGAATTGGTCGATCACGACTTGTGCGCCGTTGGCGAAGTCGCCGAACTGCGCTTCCCAGATCGTCAATGTATTCGGTTCCGCGGTCGAAAAACCGTATTCGAAACCGAGCACCGCTTCTTCCGATAACACCGAATCGATGACATCGAACGGGGCCTGGTTTTCGGTCACGTTTTGCAGCGGCACGTAAGTGCCTGCATCCCAGCGCTCACGGTTTTGATCATGCAGCACCGCATGCCGATGCACAAAGGTGCCGCGGCCTGAATCCTGACCTGCCAGACGGATCGCATAACCCGAAGTAACCAGCGATGCATAAGCCAGATGTTCGCCCATGCCCCAATCCAGATTGATATCGCCGCGGCCCATTGCGGCGCGATCGTCCAGCACCTTGGTAACCAGCGAATGCGGCTTGAAGCCTTCGGGGACAGTGGTAATACGTGCGGACAGGCGCTTGAGTTCTGTCAGCGGCACTGCGGTATCGGCCGCGTCGGTCCATTTGCGATTGAGGAACGGCAGCCAGTCCACTGCATACTTGCTCTTGAAGTTCGACAGCACCGGATCGACCGTATGCTTGCCGGCATCCATCGCATCGCGGAAATCCTTGACCATCCGGTCGCCGCCGTCTTCCGGCAGGATTTGCTGCACGGTCAGCTTATCGGCGTACAGCTTGCGCGTGCCTGGATGCGCTGCGATTTTCTTGTACATCAGCGGTTGTGTCAGCGCCGGCGTATCTTGTTCGTTGTGACCCAGTTTGCGGAAGCAGATGATGTCGACCACGATGTCTTTCTTGAACTGCACGCGGTAATCGAGCGCGATCTGGGTCGCGAATACCACCGCTTCAGGATCGTCGCCGTTGACGTGCAATACCGGCGCTTCGATCATCTTGACCACGTCCGAGCAATACAGCGTCGAGCGCGAATCGCGTGGATCGGAGGTGGTGAAACCGATCTGGTTGTTGATCACGATATGCATGGTGCCGCCGGTGCCGTAACCGCGGGTCTGCGCCAGATTCAATGTTTCCATCACAACGCCCTGGCCTGCGAATGCCGCATCGCCATGCACCAGGATCGGCAGCACTTGCGAGCCGTCCTTGTCGCCGCGACGCTCCATCCGCGCCTTGACCGAACCTTCAACCACAGGGTTGACGATTTCCAGATGCGATGGATTGAATGCCAGCGACAAATGGACCGGACCGCCCGGGGTGCTGATATCGGAAGAGAAACCCTGGTGATATTTGACGTCGCCGGATGGCAAATCATCGGCATGCTTGCCTTCGAATTCTGCGAACAGTTCCTCCGGCGTCTTGCCGAGGATATTGACCAGCACGTTCAGGCGGCCGCGGTGGGCCATGCCGATCACGATTTCCTGTACGCCCTTTTCGCCGGCGCGCTGAATGGTTTCATCCAGCGATGCGATAAAGCTTTCGCCGCCTTCCAGCGAGAAACGCTTCTGGCCGACATACTTTGTATGCAGATAACGCTCCAGACCTTCCGAAGCAGTCAGGCGATCGAGAATGTGTTTTTTCTTTTCGGGCGAAAAATTCGGTGTGGCGCGGGTCGATTCCAGGCGTTCTTGAATCCAGCGCACTTCGGTCGGGTCGCTGACGTACATGAATTCGGCGCCGATCGAGCGGGTATAGGTATCTCTCAGTGCTTGCACCAAATCGCGTAAGGTCGCGGTCTCGGTGCCGAAGAAGGTATTGCTGATATTAAAGACGATGTCCATATCGGCATCGCTGAAACCATAAGAAGCAGACTTGTGATCGAGCTCCGGAATTTCCGGACGTTCCTGGCGCAGCAGCGGGTCGAGGCTGGCAAAGCGCGAACCCAGTTCGCGATAGTTGGCGATCAACTGCGTCACGGCGACGCGTTTGCGCCCCATTTCGGCATCGACCGATGCAACCACTTTGCGGATCGTGCCTTGCTTGGCGCGTTCGGCAAACGAAGCGATGACCGGCGCATGTGCGACGTCGGGCTTGTCGGAACCGTCGACGGCAGGAACGTGCTGCACGGCATCGAAATATGCGCGCCAGCTATCTGTTACGGAACCGGGATTATCGAGGTAGGACTCGTACAGTTCTTCGATGTACGGTGCGTTCCCGCCTGAGAGGTAGGAATTTGAATTGTACTGCTCGTATTGCTGCGTCATTTTGCTCACCTGTCTTCGCGTTTCGCGAGATTAGCGGGTTAATCTAACCTTCCGCGACACGGCCTGACCGGTTAGCGGATTGCACATCAAGTTGTGGGGAAGGCCCAATACCGTCCGATGAATTGCACGGCAGGTCGAATTATATCTGCTTATGCGGAAGAAAAAAGCGAAACCTTGCTTTTACGTGATTCGGCAATAACCTGCGTCAATTCATCGCAAAAAATAATTGCCATTAATACATCTTTTTGTCGCTTGAAACCGGACACCATACCCGACCAATAAAAAAAATGCCGCCCAGCTTTTGGCTGAACGGCATTTCGGCTTTCATTTAAAACAATTTTATTTACGCTTGTCGATCGGCAGTGCATCGCGTTTCGGCGAACCGATGAACAACTGACGAGGACGGCCGATTTTCTGTTCCGGATCGGAAATCATTTCGTTCCATTGAGCGATCCAGCCGATGGTACGCGCCATTGCAAAAATGCACGTGAACATCGAAGTCGGGATACCCAGGGCGCGCTGCACGATACCCGAGTAGAAGTCGACGTTCGGATACAGTTTGCGGGACACGAAGTATTCGTCTTCCAGCGCAATCTTTTCCAACGCCATTGCCAGTTTGAACAGCGGATCGTTTTCCAGACCCAATTCATTCAGCACTTCGTAGCAGGTTTCACGCATCAGTTTGGCGCGCGGATCGTAGTTTTTGTAAACACGATGACCGAAGCCCATCAGCTTGACGCCCGATTCCTTGTTCTTGACTTGCTTGATGAACTCCGGAATGTTATCGACCGAGCCGATTTGTTCCAGCATGTTCAATGCAGCTTCATTGGCGCCGCCGTGTGCAGGACCCCATAGGCAAGCAATACCCGCAGCGATACAGGCGAACGGATTGGCGCCCGACGAACCGGCCAGACGCACAGTCGATGTCGATGCATTCTGCTCATGATCGGCGTGCAGTGTCAGGATACGATCGAGTGCGCGCACCAGCACATCGTTGATCTTGTATTCTTCGCACGGATTCGAAAACATCATGTGCATGAAGTTGGCGCTGTACGACAGATCGTTGCGCGGATACACGAACGGTTGGCCGATATTGAACTTGTATGCCATCGCGACCAGTGTCGGCAGCTTGGCGATCATGCGAATCGCCGATACTTCGCGATGATGCGGATCGTTGATGTTCAGCGAATCGTGATAAAACGCGGACAACGCACCGACCGAACCGGTCAGCACAGCCATCGGATGCGCATCCCGGCGGAAACCGCGGAAGAAGAAATGCATTTGCTCATGCACCATCGTGTGCTGCGTCACGGTAGCGACGAATTGCTGCTTTTGCGCGATCGTCGGCAGTTCGCCGTGCAATAGCAAATAGCAGGTTTCCATGAAGTCGCAATTGACCGCGAGTTGCTCGATAGGATAGCCGCGATATAACAGCTCGCCGATATCGCCGTCGATGTACGTGATTGCGGAGTTGCACGACGCGGTCGACATGAAACCGGGATCGTAGGTAAATTTGCCAGACTCGTTGTAGAGCTTGCGGATATCGATTACGTCGGGACCGATGGTGCCTTTGTAAATCGGGAATTCCAGTGATGGGCTGCCATCCGAGAACGACAAGGTGGCTTTGCTATCAGAAGTGGGCATGGCTCTTCCTTCTACTGAGTGATGCGTTAATCAAAAATCGCGAGCTTCCGCGAAAAAATACAACTTGTCTCCTATTATTTTTTTAAGCCGGCCCGTATTCAAGCTGATGAGCTGAGCATTCATCCATCTCAAATCGTCCGTAATTGTTGCAGCAGAGCATGAACTTGGGGTAAATCCAAATCGTCTTTCGGCTCCTGGCGAACCAGCAGCAAATCCATCAAATCGTTGTCCGAAACATTCATCAGACGTGAAAAGGCATCCACCTCTTCGTCGCTCATGTCCATTTCGTGCGCATCCAGATAACGCGTCAGGATCAAATCGTTTTCCAGCAGACCCCGGCGGGCGCGCCAGCGCAGGCGCGCCCGGTTCTTGGGATCGGCTTGATGTGTCTCGTATTGCTTGGTTTCTTCCATTTCCAATTTCTAATTCTATCCGGCCCGTTAAAAAACCGCAGGCCCATGCGTGCAGGCCGGCGGCTTTCAATACAATTTAAACAGCGCGGCGAACCATCAATTCCTTGATCTTGCTGATCGCGCGATTCGGGTTCAGGCCCTTGGGACATACGTCCACGCAATTCATGATCGAACGGCAACGGAACAGACGATACGGGTCTTCCAGATTATCCAGCCGCTCGCCGGTCGCTTCGTCGCGGCTGTCTGCGATGAAACGGTAGGCTTGCAACAAGCCGGCAGGGCCGACGAATTTGTCCGGATTCCACCAGAACGACGGGCACGATGTCGAGCAGCAGGCACATAGTATGCACTCATACAGGCCATCGAGCTCTTCGCGCTGTTCCGGCGACTGCAGACGTTCTTTTTCAGGCGGGATACTGTCGTTCATCAGGAACGGCTTGATCGAGTCGTATTGCTTGAAGAATTGCGTCATGTCGACGATCAGATCGCGAATCACCGGCAGGCCGGGCAATGGGCGCAAAACGATCGGCTGCGTCAGCTCGTTCAGATTGGTGGTGCACGCCAGGCCGTTCTTGCCGTTGATGTTCATTGCGTCCGAACCGCAGACGCCTTCACGGCATGAGCGGCGCAGCGCCAGCGAATCATCGACATCGGCCTTGATGCGTTGCAAAGCGTCCAGCAGCATCTTGTCGGTCGGTTGCAGCTCGACGGTCAGGTCTTGCATGTACGGCTTCGCATCCTTGTCCGGATCGTAGCGATAGATTTGAAATTTAACTGTGCGTGTCATGTTCTGACCTTATTAGAAAGTACGTGCTTTAGGTACGAACGTATCGACTGTCAGCGGTTTCAGATTGACCGGTTTGAAGTCGAGGCGATTCCCCTCGGAATACCAGAGCGAATGCTTGAGCCAATTGACATCGTCGCGCTTCTCGAAATCGCGGTGCGCGTGCGCGCCACGGGATTCTTTGCGGGCGGCGGCGGCGGTGATGGTTGCCTTCGCAGTTTCGATCAGGTTGTCCAGTTCCAGCGCTTCGACCCGCGCCGTATTGAACACCTTGGATTTGTCCTTGAACGAAACGTGCTTGCGACGCTCGTCGAGCACCATGATTTCCTTGTAGCCCTGCTGCAGCAATTCGTCGGTACGGAACACGCCGCAATAGTGTTGCATGGTTTTGCGAATGTCGTTGGCGACGTCTTGCACGCGCTCGGAACCGGTGCTGTGTTCCAGGTGCGACAAGCGTGCCAGGGAAACGTCGGTCGCATCTGCAGGCAGCGGCTTGTTGCTGCGGTCCTGCAGCTTGCTGTCGACAATATGATTGCCGGCGGCGCGGCCGAATACCAACAGATCCAGCAGCGAATTGGTGCCGAGGCGGTTGGCGCCGTGCACCGATACGCAAGCGCATTCGCCGATGGCGTACAAACCGTTCACCACCGAATTTGGATTGCCGTTCTTCGGCACCACGACCTGGCCATGCACATTGGTCGGAATACCGCCCATCTGATAGTGAATGGTCGGCACCACCGGGATAGGCTCCTTGAGCGCATCGACGTTGGCGAATTTATGACCGATTTCGAGAATCGAAGGCAGGCGCTTCATGATGGTTTCGGCGCCGATATGACGCAGGTCCAGCATGACGTGATCCTTGTTCGGACCGCAGCCGCGGCCTTCCTTGATTTCCTGGTCCATCGAACGCGAAACGAAATCGCGCGGCGCCAGATCTTTCAGGGTCGGCGCATAGCGCTCCATGAAACGTTCGCCGTTGGCATTGATCAGGATCCCGCCTTCACCGCGCACGCCTTCGGTAATCAACACGCCCGCGCCGGCCACGCCGGTCGGGTGGAATTGCCAGAATTCCATGTCTTCCAGAGGCAGGCCGGCACGTGCCGCCATGCCCATGCCGTCGCCGGTATTGATGAACGCATTGGTCGACGCAGCCCAGATGCGGCCGGCGCCGCCGGTTGCCAGGACGGTTGTCTTGGCTTCCAGCATCATGACTTCGCCGGTTTCCATTTCAAGCGCAAGCACGCCCAGAATATCGCCTTCGGCATCGCGAATCAGATCGATCGCCATCCACTCGACGAAGAAATGCGTCTTGGCGCGTACATTGCGCTGATACAAGGTATGCAGCAAAGCGTGGCCGGTGCGGTCGGCCGCGGCGCAAGCGCGCGCTACCGGCTTTTCACCGAAGTTGGCCGAGTGGCCGCCGAACGGACGCTGATAAATCGTGCCGTCTGCGTTGCGGTCGAACGGCATGCCGAAATGTTCCAGCTCATAAACGGCTTTGCTGGCTTCGCGGCACATGAATTCGATCGCGTCCTGGTCGCCGAGATAATCGGAACCCTTGACGGTATCGAACATGTGCCAGTACCAGTTGTCTTCCGACATATTGCCCAGCGAAGCACCGATGCCGCCTTGCGCGGCAACCGTATGCGAACGGGTAGGAAAGACTTTCGACAAAACTGCGACGTTCAGACCGGCTTCCGCCAGTTGCAACGAAGCACGCATACCGGATCCGCCGGCACCGACGATCACCGCATCGAAGCGGCGAGTAGGAATTGTGGATTTAATAGCAGCCACTTTTAATTTCTCCACAAAATCTGCGCCGCCCATCCGGCACAACCAACCAGCCACAAAATAGTGGCAATTTGCAATACCAGGCGCAACGCGACCGGTTTGACGTAATCCATCCAGATATCGCGCACACCTACCCATGCGTGATAGAACAACGATGCCAGCGCGGCGAAAGTAATCAGCTTGAACCACTGATGCGCGAACAGGCCGGCCCAGCCTTCATAGCTGAAATCGCTGGCAGTCAGAAAAGCCACCAGCAGAATCACCGTATAGGTGGCCATCACGATTGCGGTCATGCGCTGCGCAAGCCAGTCGCGCATGCCGTAATGCGCCCCCACGACCAGACGCTTCGGTCCGATATTATTGTTTGCCATTTAAATTACTCCGAACAATTTCAAGGCGATGGCTGCCGCCAGCACCAGACTGACTGCCAATACGCCGGCAGCCGATTTACGCGAGCTGTCCTTATCCAGACCGATGTGCAGATCCATCACCAGATGGCGCAGACCTGCGCAGAAATGATGCAGATAAGCCCAGCTCAAAGCCAGAATTACTAATTTGACGAACCAGTTCGAGGCGAAATTGCGGAAGCTGTCGAACGAAGTTTCCGACAGTAAGCTCTTATCGAGCAGATAAAGAATGAACGGCAACAACAGGAACATCAGCAACCCGCTGATACGATGCAAAATCGACACGAAAGCTGCCAGAGGCATGCGATAACCGGCGATTTGGGCAATATGTATGTTCCGATATTCAGGCCGATTCGGCTTAGCGGCTTCAGACATAACAAACTCTCCTCAGATTTGAAATAAGACGCACTGAAACTTTGTTCAGCGCATCCCTTACACCATTTACTACTTTTTTACTGCTTTCTTGCTACATCCAGTGCTGATTTACTACTTTTTACTGCTGGCTTGCTACTTATCTTTTTGCTACAACTTGTTGCCATTCCGTCAATCGCGCAATTTTCGCCGATTTTGATGCAGTACAACAATCATTATCCGGTTCCCAGCCATAAATATTCGTGCGCTGATCGCCCCCCGCCCAGCGCAGGCGCATGTTCCGCGTTAATTCAATTCGCTTCGATAGTAGTAATGATCGGTAAGATATTGCCCGCGACGTACCTCGACCGGTTTGTCCCCGTAAGTAAAGGACAAGCGCTCCACACTCAACAAAGGACTGTTCGGTTCCACTTGCAGCAATTCGGCCATTTCAGGACTGGCCAATACACTGCGTATGCGCTCGGTGGCGCGAATCATGCGGGTGCCGAATTCCGTTTCGAACAGACCATATAAAGGGCCCTTGTATTCAGTCATGCGCTCGGCCGTCAAACTCCTGAATATGGCGCCCGGCAGCCAGATATCTTCGAGGATGGTCGGCACATTGTTGAAGGATTTTACACGCTTGATAAAAATGACCGGATCGCCCGCTTTCAAATCCAGCAGCCTGGCTATTTCAGCCGGCGCGCGAACGCGTTTGGTATCGATCAGTTTATTGGTGGCGAATTGCTGCGTGTCGCTGTCCGACACCAGACGCAGAAAACGGAATTGGGAAAGTGTTTCATGATGGGTAGCGACGAATGTGCCCTTGCCCTGCCGCCGCACCACCAGATTTTCGGCAGCCAGCTCGTCGATGGCTTTACGCACCGTGCCCTGGCTGACTTTAAACAGACCGCCGAGCTCGACTTCGCTGGGAATCAGCTCACCGGGTTTCCACTCACCCAATTCGAGACGCCGCGTAATCAGCGATTTGATCTGCTGATACAAAGGACTGAATGTGGGCGATGTCGGCGATGTGGAAGATGCAGCCGCAGCAACCGCGACTGTATTGGCGGATGGACCCGTTCCAACAGGCGTATTGTTATCAGAATCTGACGGAGACATACTCATAACCGAGGATTTCACCACAAAACATACCCGCTCGTCCAGCGAAAAGCGTTATATAAGCTGTCTTATATAAGATATAGGGTAGTGATTGACAGTAAAGTTCCGCAGGCCTACACTCGCGGGCATCTTTTGATGCTCTGTTATTGACGTTTCAACCAGTGGCCATTCGTCGACGCCGCCGCGTCTCGTCCCTGCCCGCATAAATCTGTTTAACGGGTGGTGCGGAGCAGCAAAATCGGCGTTATGATTTGTCACTTATTTAATAAGTCATTCAGCGGTTTCAAGCAACGTTTCATCATCACTTTGGAGATTGAGCATGTCTAAAGCACCAATGCGTGTTGCCATTACGGGCGCAGCAGGTCAAATCGGTTACGCAATCCTCTTCCGCATCGCCAACGGCGACCTGCTCGGCAAAGATCAACCAGTTATTTTGCAATTGCTCGAAATTCCCGACGAAAAAGCACAAAACGCGCTCAAGGGCGTGATCATGGAGATCGACGATTGCGCCTTCCCGCTGCTGGCCGGCGTGACCGCGCATAGCGACCCGAAGACTGCATTCAAAGATGCCGACATCGCCATCCTGATCGGTTCCCGTCCACGCGGTCCAGGCATGGAACGCGCAGAGCTGCTGGCAGTCAACGGCGCCATCTTTACGGTTCAAGGCGCAGCGCTGAATGCAGTCGCATCGCGCAACGTCAAGGTTCTGGTGGTCGGCAATCCAGCCAACACCAATGCCTACATCGCGATGAAATCGGCGCCAGACCTGCCGGCCAAGAATTTCACTGCCATGCTGCGCCTGGATCACAATCGCGCCGTCGCACAAGTCGCGGGCAAACTGGGCAAGCCGGTTTCGTCCATCGACAAGATGTTCGTCTGGGGCAATCACTCGCCGACCATGTACGCCGATTACCGCTATGCGACAGTCGACGGCAAGTCGGTCAAAGACACCATCAACGATCACGACTGGAACAAGGATACTTTCCTGCCGACAGTCGGCAAACGCGGCGCGGCAATTATCGCGGCGCGCGGCCTGTCGTCGGCAGCTTCCGCCGCCAATGCAGCCATCGATCACGTGCGCGACTGGATGCTGGGCACCAACGGCAAGTGGACCACGATGGGCGTTCCATCGGACGGTTCGTACGGCATTCCTGAAGGCACCATGTTCGGTTTCCCGGTGACGACAAAAAATGGCGAATACGAAATCGTGCAAGGTCTGGAAATCGATGCCTTCTCGCAAGAGCGCATCAACATCACGCTCAAGGAATTGACCGAAGAACGTGAAGGCGTTAAAGATCTGGTAGGTTAATTACTGCCAAAGTACGGCGGCCGGCAACACAATTGCCGGCCGCCGTACACCATTGAAATCCAGTTTGTTCCGAAGATAAGCGGCATGCATCCTTCCCAGGTTTTGTTCCCAGGCAAACAGCAACCGGTATCGCTACCGGTCTGCGATCACTATGCCGGTTCCGAAAAGCTGATGCGCAAGTCGATCGCCCTGCAACAACAACTCGGCCCCGTATTCGATATCACCCTCGATTGCGAAGACGGCGCCAGCGCCGGCAACGAAGCTGCGCATGCGGCACTGGTCGCCGCATTGATTTCCAGTGCCGACAATCGACATCAACGCATAGGCGCACGCGTCCATCCATACGGCAGCCCATTTTTTGAACAAGACGTCAGCATCATCTGCAGCCAATCCCGACCGGCCTATCTGATGCTGCCGAAAGCCGAGGGCCTGGCCGATGTGGTCGCCGCATTGTCATTCATCAATCGTCATGTCGAGCCATCCGACGCCATGCCTGCATTGCCGTTGCATGTGTTGATCGAAACGCACGGCGCATTGCATGAGGCTTATGAAATTGCCGCGTTGCCGCAGGTCCAGTCCCTGTCTTTCGGCATCATGGATTTCGTCTCTTCGCATTACGGCGCAATCGGCGACGAAGCCATGCACTCACCGGGCCAGTTCACGCATCCGCTGGTAGCGCGCGCCAAACTTGCCATCGCTGCTGCCTGCCACGCCCATGGCAAAGTTCCATCGCATAACGTCACCACCGATATCCGGGATGCCGGCGCAGCATCCTCCGATGCGCAACGTGCCGCTACCGAATTCGCCTACACACGGATGTGGAGCATCCATCCCGATCAGATCGCGCCCATTGTGCAAGCCATGACGCCTGCGCAAAACGCGATCGAAGACGCATTACAAATTCTGGAAAAAGCGCTGTCCGCCGAATGGGGACCGATCCAGCACAAAGGCCGCTTGCACGATCGCGCCAGTTATCGTTATTACTGGACAATTTTGCAACGCGCCAAAAGCAGCGGCGTGCCACTTCCGGCTGGCGCTATTCAATTTATCTAATGCCCCATTTATAGAAACGCACCCACTGAACACTATGAAAAAACTCTTTACCGCCCTCGCCATCTCCAGCTTCCTGCTGGCCGCACCAGTGACCCAAGCCCTGGCGCAAACTTCGTCAACTGCAGCAAAACCAGCCGCTAAAAAGCCGGTCAGGAAAGCCGTCAAAAAATCGATGAAAAAAGAAGCCCATCCGAAAGCTACCGAAGTCAGCAGCGGTAAAAAAATCCCGCTGGATGCAGATATCGACGATGAAAGCAGCGAACCGGAAATCGCCGGCTCCACAACGTATGAATTCAGCTGCGAGCTGGGCAACAAGGTCACCATTTTCAAAAATGAAGGCGACGAAAAATACATCGCCATTCGCTGGGATAAACGCATTCGCCGTCTGCAGCGCGTCCCAACCACTACCGGCGCCAACCGCTTTGAAAATCATCTGGCCGGCCTGGTCTGGATCGGCATCCCGGCCAAGAGCATGCTGCTCGATTCGAAAGGCGGCCATCAGCTAGCCAACGAATGCGAACTGGTCAAGCCTGCTACTGCCTCCGCAGCAGCGCCGAAAAGTTAAGTAAAGATCGTCGGGCAGCGATCGGGCTATCGTTATTGCCGTTAGCTGCTCAGTAGTTGCCCTGCTTTGCAATACCCGATATTTGTATTTTTACGTTCGTTGTATTTACGTTCATTAATGTCAGCGCCAATAAATTTGTAATCTAAGGAGAAGATGCCATGTCCCGCAACACACTCAACACGCTGAAGGAATTTAAAATTTCCGATAGCAAAAAAGGCAAATTTTATTCTTTGCCTGCGCTAGAAAAAAAGCTTGGCATCAACATTTCCCGTCTGCCGGTGTCGATCCGGATCGTCCTGGAATCGGTGCTGCGCAACTGTGACGGCAAGAAAGTCACCGAAGAAAATATCCGGGAATTGGCCAACTGGGCGCCGAACGGCCCCCGCACCGAAGAAATTCCATTCGTCGTCTCGCGGATCGTGCTGCAGGATTTTACCGGCATTCCATTGCTGGCCGACTTGGCTGCCATGCGCGAAGTCGCCAAAGATATGGGCAAGAACCCAAAGAATATCGAGCCGCTGGTGCCAGTCGATCTGGTAGTCGACCACTCGGTTCAGATCGATCACTTCCGCGAGAAAAAAGCGCTGGACCTGAACATGAAACTGGAATTCCAGCGCAACAACGAGCGCTATCAGTTCATGAAATGGGGCATGCAGGCATTCGACACATTCGGCGTCGTGCCTCCAGGCTTCGGCATCGTCCACCAGGTCAATTTGGAATATCTGGCGCGCGGCGTGTTCAAGAAAGATGATGTTTATTATCCGGACACACTGGTCGGCACCGATTCCCACACCACCATGATCAACGGCATCGGCGTAGTCGGCTGGGGCGTGGGCGGGATTGAAGCGGAAGCCGGGATGCTGGGCCAACCGGTTTATTTCCTGACACCTGACGTCGTCGGCGTGAACCTGACCGGCCAGTTGCGCGAAGGCGTGACGGCAACCGATCTGGTGCTGACGATCACCGAATTGCTGCGTCAGACCAAAGTGGTCGGCAAGTTTGTCGAATTCTTCGGCGAAGGCACCGAATCGCTGTCGCTGACAGACCGCGCCACCATCGGCAACATGGCGCCGGAATACGGCGCTACCGTCGGCTTCTTCCCAGTCGACGATGCAACCATCGATTACTTCCGCGGCACCGGCCGCACCAAAGCTGAAATCGATGCCTTCGAAGCTTATTTCCGCGCACAGAAATTGTTCGGTGTGCCGAAAGCCGGCGATATCGATTACACCAGCGTCGTTACCCTGGATCTGGGTTCGGTTTCGCCATCGCTGTCGGGCCCTAAACGTCCACAGGATCGTATCGACCTCGGCAACGTCAAGAACAACTTTGCCGAACTGTTCGTCAAGCCGGTTTCCGAAAACGGCTTCAACAAGAAAATCGAAGATCTGGACAGGACCTACGTCAACAACGACGGCGTCAACCTGAAAAACGGCGACATCCTTATCGCAGCGATCACTTCCTGCACCAACACATCGAACCCAAGCGTCATGCTGGCGGCCGGTCTGCTGGCCAAGAAAGCAGTGGAAGCCGGCCTCAAGGTTTCGACCACCATCAAGACCTCGCTGGCCCCTGGCTCGCGCGTGGTGACCGAATACCTGACCGCTGCCGGCCTGCTGCCGTACCTGGAAAAACTCGGCTTCGGCGTCACTGCCTACGGTTGCACAACCTGTATCGGCAATGCCGGCGACATCACACCCGCCATGAACGAAGCGATCGTCAAGAACGACGTGGTAGCCGCTGCCGTATTGTCCGGCAACCGCAACTTCGAAGCACGGATTCACCCGAATCTGCGCGCCAACTTCCTGGCTTCGCCTCCGCTGGTCGTGGCTTACGCGATCGCCGGCAACATGTCGGTCGATCTGATGACCCAGCCTGTCGGCAAGGGCAAAGGCGGCAAGGATATCTATCTGGGCGATATCTGGCCATCGTCGCAGGAAGTCGGCAAGCTGATGAAGTTTGCGATGAATTCCAAAGTGTTCAAAGCCAACTACGCCGACGTCAAGGGCAATCCGGGCAAGCTGTGGGAACACATTTCCGGCGTTGCAACCGGCGATTTCTACAACTGGCCTGAATCGACCTATATCGCCGAACCGCCGTTCTTCGACGACTTCACGATGGAACCGAAAGCCGCCGCATCCGGCATCACCGGCGCGCGCGCACTGGGCGTGTTCGGCGACTCCGTGACCACCGACCATATTTCCCCGGCCGGTTCGATCAAGGAATCCAGCCCGGCAGGCAAATACCTGGCATCCCACGGCGTGCTCAAGAGCGACTTCAACTCCTACGGCTCGCGCCGCGGCAACCATGAAGTCATGATGCGCGGCACCTTCGCCAACGTGCGGATCAAGAACCTGATGATCCCGCTGACCAAGGAAGGCATGCGCATCGAAGGCGGCATCACCTACCATCAGCCTAGCGGCGAAGAAATGTCGATCTACGATGCAGGCATGCGCTACATCGCCGACGGCATTCCGAGCGTGGTGTTCGGCGGCGAGGAATACGGCACCGGCTCGTCGCGCGACTGGGCGGCCAAGGGCACCCAGCTGCTCGGCGTCAAAATGGTGATCGCCCGTTCGTTCGAGCGCATCCACCGCGCCAACCTGGTCGGCATGGGCGTGCTGCCGCTGCAATTCCTGGGCAACGACAGCGTCCAGACCCTGGGCATCACCGGCGATGAAACCTTCGACCTGAAGGGCATTTCCGGCGAGATCAAGCCGCAGCAGGAAGCGACCCTGGTGATCCATCGCGCCAATGGCGAAACGCAGGAAGTGACATTGCTGCTGCGTATCGATACGCCGATCGAAGTCGACTACTACAAGCACGGCGGCATCCTGCCGTTCGTGTTGCGCGATCTGCTGGCGGCCTGAGTCTCAGGCTAACGCAGCGTTGCAAACAAGAACGCCGGCTTTGCGCCGGCGTTTTTTTTCGTCCCGCGGAATCCAGCCGCATCCTCGCTAATCCACTACAATGGTCGCATTCAATTCTTTTAGAACCCTTATGCGACGTCCCGCCAAACGAATTTCCCAGAAACTCTCGCCCGACAGCAAGCGTGTCGCCGATCTCGCGCAGGCGTTTACCTTGTCCTCCAGCCGGCTGGAACAGCTCTTTTGGGAAGAGCAGCTCGACGCGCAGCTGGCGCGCCTGCTCAAAAGCGGCAACCAGCATGCGCTTGACGACACCATGAATCATCTGTTCAAGGTGGACCTGGATGCCTACGATGCGCTGATGGAAGCCGTCGAGGCCGGCAGCGAGTCGGCCGTGCTGGAAGAAGAAGGCTGCCAGGCCCTGCTGATCGCCATGCCGATCCTGGCCTGGACCCGCTTCGCGATCGCGTCCAGTACGGTGCCGGCCGACACCCTGGCCAGCCTGTGCGTGCAACTGCAAGCGCATGTACTGGCCGATGACGTCAAGCTGGCCATGGTGCCGATGCTGTATTCGATCGATCAGTTGCCCCGCACGCATGCCGACATCCACGCCATGCTGCACAATATGGCGCAGGCGGCGCTGGCCGGCAAGACGCCCAACGCACCGTCCAAGCCGGCGGAAACGGCGCCCTTCCTGGCCGATTCGCGCTATCTGCTGGCGGTCGTTGCCGCGCCGCTCGGACGTCCCCTGTTCCGTTGGCAATCGCCGGTCGCCAATACCTCGCCGGCCGCCGAAAAGCTCAGCGTGCTGCGCGCATGGCAGGCGCAGGCCGCACCGCATATCACGCGGCTGCTGCCGGGCTGCAATATCGAACTGATGCTGCCGGAAGCGTATTACATGGCCTGCCGCGAAGCCGACAAGCAAATCCGCCCCGCTTCGGTGCGCGCCGCCGATTACTATCTGACGCAAACCCTGAACCTGAAATCGGTCGACCTGCATGCCAGCATCGGCGGTTTCGGCGAGGACAGCGCCAGTGCGCAGATCGACGAATACCGCATCGGCTTTTCGCTGGGACAGAATCCGGACGTGGTATACGGCATCGTCTGGCCGCTGTACGGCGCCGAGGATTCGGATCAAGTGATTACGACGCAGGATGGGGAAATGACACTGGCGCATCCGATCGGCGGCGGGCCCGGCCCGGTCACGCCCCTGGAGGAGATACTGGGGGCGCTGCGCGAATCCGGCGTCGTCAACATCAAGGTGCATGACGAATATTTTGCGATGGAATTTTGCGACGATTGCGGCGCCCCGCTATATGCGGATCGCAATGGAGAATTGGTGCATGCGGAGATGCCGGAAGACGCGCCTATCGCATCCGGTCATTTGCATTAGGCGGGGATGATGCGCTTGCGTGGTGCTTGCGTGGCTTGTGCATCCTGGCAAGTCCTCGCGAAGCCCCTGGCGGATTGCCTTAATTCTTCAGCAGCTCGAGGATATTGGTCAGTTCGGTGCGCAGCGCAGTGATTTCGGTTTCTTCGAGCACGATCGGCGCCGGCATCGCGGAGGCGGCTGCGGCATCGCTGGCGTCATGCGCCAGGTGGCTGTCGAGCTTGTTGCGGGCGCCGCTGATGGTGAATCCCTGCTGATATAACAACTCGCGAATGCGGCGGATCAGCAGCACTTCATGGTGTTGATAATAACGCCGGTTGCCGCGTCGCTTGACCGGCTTGAGTTGAGTGAATTCCTGTTCCCAATAACGCAGCACATGCGGCTTGACGCCGCACAATTCGCTGACTTCGCCAATCGTGAAATAGCGCTTGGCCGGAATCGGCGGCAAGACTTCAAGCTCAGGTTTATTGGACCGTTCGTTCATGGATTCCTAAACTGTTTAGCCTGCCAAGGCAAGCGGTTGCCCGGCA